>DASYPX010000238.1:0-6349 GCA_036006125.1 Pyrinomonadaceae bacterium
GATGCGCTCTCGCGCTTACTGGCGGACGATTATCGATATGTGAGCGACGCAGGCTTGACGCTCAACAAAGCCGAAGTGCTCCTGCTGATGCGCACCGGCAACTTGAGTTATGAGTCTCTGAAATCAACGAATGAGAAAGTCGACGTGAGTTCAGATGCAAGCAAAGCCGAACTGACGGCCAACGCACAAAGCAAAGGGCAGCTTCGGCACCAGACCTTTAACGACACAAATTTTTATCGGAACACTTTCGAGAAACGAAGCGGTCGCTGGCAACTTGTTTCCGGAACGGTTTGGCACCGCCAATGACGATTTAGCCGGCTTGAGACGTGACGCGCACCTCGCCGACATCCGACGAGGTCTCGATGTTGATTGTTCCGCGCTCGCCGCTGATGACAATTCGGCGATTCGCGTCGGATGCGTGCACATCGACCGACTCGATCATGCATGCCACGTCAGCGCCAACAAACCTCTTCAAGTCGCTGGCCTGACGTCCTTCACTCATTAACAGGTCAGCATCGAAGGCGAGTTCAGCGCGGTCGGCGCTGCTGACGTCATCGCCATCGAGTTCGGCAAGCGCCACACCTTGCGGCAGCAGGTTCATTTCGCCATCCAGATAAATCGTCCAGAGAAATCCGATGTCGAGTAGCAGGTGGGCCGCTTCACCTGCGACCACCCAACCGAGCACCGTCGCGCCGACGACGTGCTTGATTACGTGGTCTTGATGCGTTGATGTTTCGACTTCAGTCCACGGCATAACTTGGTTTCAGGTACCGGGTGTCCGCCCGGGTTTCGGGTTTCGGGTTTCGGATATCGAGTTGGTAAACCTGATACTTGACCCCTTCAATAATCTGTTTGACCCATCCGCTGCTGCGGATGCTACTGACTACGTCCGCCACTGCCTACTGCCTACTGCCTATTGCTCACTGCCCACTGCTCACTGCCCACTGCCCACTGCTCTCTGCTCACTGCTCATATTGCCTCAAACTCCTCGCTTTGACGAATGTGAACAACGCGGCAAGCACACACGCAACTCCGCCGGTTACCACGGACAGCGGTGCGCCGATCACTGCGGCGAGTGTGCCGGCTTCGACTTCACCGAGTTGCGGTCCACCCATGAAGAAGATCATGTTGACGCTGGTCATGCGGCCGCGAAGATAGTTCGGCGTCACCAGCTGTCTGATAGTCTGCCGCAAAATGGTGCTCACGGTGTCGGCCGCGCCGGTGGCCGCCAGCATCAGCAGTGAAAGCCAGAACACCTTTGATACACCGAAGGCGATCGTGGCCGCTCCATACAGAACAACCGAAACAATCACCGTGAATCCCTGTTTTTTGATCGCACCCATCCGCGCCATCACCAGCCCGGCGATGATCGCTCCCGCTGCCGGCGCCGCCGCCAGGAATCCGTAGCCACGCGCGCCCACATACAGAATGTCCTTCGCATAAATCGGCAGCAACTGGTTCGCAGACGCAAAGAAAGTCGCGACGAAATCGAGTGTCATCGTCTGCACGATGATTGGTGTGCGCCAAACAAATTGAAGCCCTTCAACCAAAGCTTGCCAGCTAATTCGCGGCGCTTCCGGCGAATCTGCGTCGTCTTTCTCCGGCTTGCCGCTGGTGCGCATCAGCGAGATTCCCGTCAGCATCGCGAGAAACGATGCGGCATTTAGCGCATAGACGAATGCCGGACCATGACTCGCCAGAACAAATCCGGCCAGCGGCGGGCCGGTGACCATGCCGGTTTGGAACATCAACATGCTCAGGCTAACGGCGTTTTGAAAATCGTGCCGCGGCACCAGCATCGGCAGCAGCGACTGGCGCGCTGGCGTGTCGAACGCCCACGCCGCAGAAGCAATCGCGGTCAGCAAGAGTATCGGCCAGACTTTCGTCAGGCCGTGAAATGTAATGAGCCCCAGCGTTGCGCTGCATAACAGCATCACGCTCTGTGTCGCCATCATCAGCCGCCTTCGATCGACGACGTCGGCGACCACACCTCCAGCGAGCGAACAGAGGATGATGGGAACTGCCCGACATGCGCCAACAATTCCCAAAGCTAACGGCGATCCGGTCAGTAGATAGATATGCCAGTTGATCGCCGCTGACTGCATCTGTGACCCAATGACAGAGACAACCTGCCCACCCCACAGCAGACGAAAATCGCGATGGCGTAGAGACGAAAAAGCGGAACGGCGTTCGTTGGTTGGTGCGCTCGCGAGGCTCTGATCGGGCATTAAGGAACGTATTAACTCACAGGTGGAGATTAGAGGCTAGAGGCTGGAGGCTGGAGGGTTAGAGGCTTGAGGCTGGAGGTTAGAGGCTGGGGGTAGAATCCCTATCACCAGCCGCGTTGAGAAAGTTCCCACATGACAAGAGCGTTGAGCGTCGCGAGCCAAGACGAACCAACAAAGAAGACAATGTTGAAGAGACGATCTGCGGCCAACCCGGACGTCCAAATGAACCAAGTATCGCGTGGTTCGTGTCTGTAGCGTTTGATGAAAATCTTTCGCAAGACGCGGTATATGCCAAGAGACATCAGTGATGTCAACAGCGCACCTGATGATGAGTTGCGGCCAACATATGTGAAATGCAGGGCGATACCGACAATGAACAAAATCACTGAGATGATGAGGATGACGCGGAAGCTCGCGCTTTCAATGAGCAACTCTCGCTTGAACAATGCAACTACTGGTACGAACAATCCGGTCATGAAAACGATATAGTCCATGCATCTTAAAAAATGTTGCCAACTACCGACTATCTATGTTTGAAACTCGAAAAGAACGAGGTAGCCACGTCTAACGTCAGCCTCTAGCCTCAAACCTCTAGCCTCCAGCCTCTATTGTTTCGTCCCCTTCAGTTCCTTGTACATGTCCTCAACATTGGGTGTCGCGAAATTCTGAAAAGCGAAACTCTTGTACTTCTCAGGCAGTGTGAGTTGCTGCTTTGCTTGTTCGACGGTGAGGCCATTCGCAATTCCCTGTTTGACGCGCGCGCGCAAGTCGTCAAGGTAATCACGGAAGTCTTTGATTTCCGCAGATGTGGCGACGTTTCCGTGACCGGGAATGTACTTCGCGTTGGGATGATCTTTGAGAATCTTGTCGAGTGTGGGAATCCAATCGTTGACCGTCGCATCGACCAGATTCGGCAAAGTTTTTGACCAGCCGAGGTCACCCATGAACACGACGTTTGCATCGGGAACAAATGCAAAGACATCGCCGCCAGTATGACCCGGCAGCGTCGCGAGAATGACCTTTCGCTTGCCGAGCTTCAGCTCCATCGTGCCCGCGCCGAACGTTTTGGTCGGGTTCGTCAACTTGATCGCCATCATCGCGTCGAGACGGCGAATCTGGCGCTCAAGTTGGGCCCGACGATCCGTCTGCTCCGCGGGAGTCTCACCCAACTGTTTCTCGGCGTCGGCCCTTCTCTTTTGCAAGTCCTCGGGCGCTGGCAGGAAGCGCTTATTCTTGACAGTCTGCCATTGCATCACATTGTCGTGCGCGATGATTGGGACACCGCGCGCGGCTAACACCTGGTTCCCGCCCGTGTGATCGAGATGGTAATGGCTGTTAACGGCGTACTTGATCGGTTTGTTCGTGAGCTTCTGGATTTCTCCGATCAGTTCTTCGATGGCCGCTGGCGTGAAGAATGTGTCGAAGATGACAACGCCGTCGTCGCCAATCACAAAGCCGGCATTGCCCGAGGCGAGTCCGCCCGACTTTGCGATCGCCGCGTAGACGCCTTCGGCGACCTGGACCAGTTGAAAGTCATCTTCAGCTTTCGGTGACGCACTCGCTTTGCGCAAACCTGCAAACGGCGCCAGCGCAAGTGCGCAGACGAATATCGCAACGGAGAGTTTGTTCATTGATTTTTGGTTTGCCTCAAAAAGTCCAGCCGGCGGCTTTATCGTCCGCGAAAGCGGACGAAAATGAAAATAGCCCGGCGCTTCAGCGCTGGGTCACGGGCCAACAACAAAACCAGAGCCCGCGAAGCGGGCGACAGACTTTACAGAACCGCGAGCAGTAGCGAGCGGTTAAGGACTCAAGTTGATTTTCTGATCCGCTCACTATCTGTAATGCGTTCTGTCGTCCGTTTCACGGACTTGCGATCCTCTTTACGCTCTCATCCCAGCGCTGAAGCGCTGGGCTATCTTCACACCGTCCGCTATCGCGGACGACATACCGCTTCATTGGTTTTTACTTGATACGCTTACAGCTTCGCGAGAATAGCTTTCCACCTGACCCACGCATCATCGCGCGCCTTGCGATTAGCGTTATAGGCCGTCAACGCGTCCGCCCCCTTCTTCAACGCCGCTTCGTCTGCCCCCGCCGCCGGGGCCGCCGGTGGTGGATTGTTTGGTTCACCCGCACGCATGAACCCATGGCCCGCGCCGGCGTAGGTCACCGGGTCGTATTTCTTCCCGACTTCCTTCATTGCCTCGGTCGTCGGCGGAACTGTGGCGTCGATGCGCATGTCATTCTCGCCGTAAAAGCCGTAAACCGGCGCGCCAATTTTAGCGACCGCGGTTTTGTCCACTGCATAAGGTTGGCCCTGAGCATTGTTTTGCGGCGCTGACCCGTAGAAAACGAAAGCAGCCTTCAACGTCGGTCGCCGTGTAGCAAAAAAGAAGGTGGTACTGCCACCCCAGCAGAATCCGCCGGCGGCAACTTTGCCATTCGCGCCTGGAAGTGCCGCAACGTAGTCAGCAACGGCATTCAGGTCGCCCGCAATTTGGTCTGGTGGCAACGCGCGAATCGCCTGGCCAACGGCGTTGCTACCGGTAGCGGCAATTTCCGTCGTGCCACCTCCGTTCGGTCCCATGCCCGAAAGCAGGTCGGGCGCGATCGCGATGTAACCAGCTTCCGCAAGTTCGTCAGTCAACTGCTGCACCCAGTCACTCATACCGAAAATCTCGTGAATCACCACCACGGCAGTGGCTTTCTTTTTTGACTCGGGATACACGACGAAGC
Organism: Pyrinomonadaceae bacterium; assembly: GCA_036006125.1. Lineage (GTDB taxonomy): Bacteria > Acidobacteriota > Blastocatellia > Pyrinomonadales > Pyrinomonadaceae > UBA11740. The sequence continues at coordinate 4,965 of DASYPX010000238.1, forward strand.
TGTTTACTTCACGATTGCCATTCTTCACCTTCACCCACTCATGATGTCGCGGTGATTGAGCCAACTTGTTCTTCGCCCAGTCCTGGACGATCTCAGGGCTGTTGGACGCATCAGTGGCTGTCATCGCGTGATGGTGCGTGTCCACCTGCGCGCTGGCAACGCTCGGCATCGATAAAAGCGCCAAGGCAACCACGAAAAGTAAACCTGCAGTAAAGCCGATCGACCGCTCTCTCATCTCTTTTCTGTTTCCCCTCTCAAGTATTTGGTTGGTGTTACGGTCTGAAGACCGAGCCGACAAAGTGCTCTTGCCAGTGTTCGTATCCTTCGCGATAGCCATGCAGAAAGCCGTCGCGATAAGCCTGCTGATAGAGGTCACGGCTTCCTTTCGCGGAACGATACCCTCGTTTCCCTTCACGGTAAAAGTGCGAACGCTCCGGATCGTAGGTTTGGCGGCGCCGGCCATCGTTCGCACCGGTGAACACCCCGTCTTGATAGCCAATCTCGTAGGCGCTTTGGCTGTCATCGTAGTCCGGATAGTTGCTCTGCGAGTAAGTAACCGTGTCGTCGTAAACCGGTGCACGGTAGCAATCGTCCGTGTGCCGATGACGATGTCCGTGTCGATCGCCGTGGCGGTCATCGCCACCATTTCGATATCGATCCCGATCGCGATCTCCGCGACCGCCGGGATTGCCGTCAGGGCGGTTGCCGTTGCCGGGGTTATCACCCCTGCGATTAGATCCAGGATTGTTGCCAGCGTTTCCGCTTACGCGGCCGGGAATTGTTACTTCGCCGTCTGGAGTTTCGCTGATTCGATCGCGGCGATTGCTGCTGCCATCGCCTTCCATCGTCCCACGAACACGAGTGTTAACGCCGTTCCCTGACGACGGATTCGCATTTGTGCCTCGCGATGAAGAATCGTCAGTGCGGCGACCGCGGCCTTCGTCGTTGCCGGCATTCGTGTCGCGCCGACCGCGACCGTTGTCGTTATCATTATTTCGCGCGCCGCTGTCATTGTTCCGCGCGCCGCTGTCATTGTTCCGGTTGTTGTTGTCGTTATTTGAACTGCTACCGCCGCTACTGGGTGGACTCGGCGGAGGATCGTTGCGCGGCACTGGCGGCGGATCATTCCTAGGGCTTTCCGCCCGGGGAGTTTCGGAGCGAGGAGTTTCCGCGCGCGGAATATCGGGCTTCCGATCGTCTTGCGCGCACACAATCGCGGGCAGGCAAAAGCTCAACGCGAACGCCGCTGATGCGACTAACGTCAATTTTATTTTGCTTTGGTTCATTTCGGCCTCCGTGGTTGGAACGAAACTGATTGTGTCTCGGGAGAGCCAAAACCCTGATGAGTGCCTGAATTATACGCTGCTAAAATTGGCGCGCAACAT
>DASYPX010000239.1:0-7180 GCA_036006125.1 Pyrinomonadaceae bacterium
GCAATCGCTCCTGCGATTTCATAAACCGCGCGCAATACTTTCTCATCACGAACCTGTACCGCAAGCGACGGGGCTTCGTTGAATGTTTGCGCCGCAGTACTGGCCGACAGAACCATCTGCCGCGAGCAGACTTGAAGCACAAACGGTCGAACCATAGCCGGCACGTGCGCAAAGTCGTCGACGCCGGATGCAAAAAAGTTAACGCCTCCTTCGACATCAGCGATCGTCAAACGCCGGCCCATTTCGCCCCACGCACGCAACTCAGCCGCTTCGAGCACTTTGGCTGCGTCCGATGCGGCACGCAGAAACTCAATGCTGGCGCGCAGGGAAATGGCCGCAATCGCTGCGCTGGTGTCGAGCGCAGCGCGAGCATGATCGAGCGGCAGGTGACTCAGCCCCCGCAACAGTCCGGCGATCGTTCGTCGCTCGCGCGGACTCTTGACGGAACGCAGGTGTTCTTCGATTTGGCCTGCAAGATTTGGCTCGCCATTAGTTTTGGTCTTGTCGGACACTTGAAAAACTTCTTCTCGGTAAGGGCCTTTCGCGATGGGACAAAGTATAACCAATTCAATCGCGATCCGTGTTAGCATCGCGCGCAATTTCGCATCGGAGACAGAAGAATGAATCGAAAAGTCGGATTACTTGCATGCATTGTGCTTTGTTTCGCTTCCGCGATTGGCCAAAGCAGTCTCGCGCGCCTGAAAGCCTGGGAGGGGAGATATCCGACTGAGAAGAAAGGGAGGGTTACGCGCCGCTTCTTCAACGAGCCGGAAATTCACACCGCGCTGGCCAAGCTTCTCAGCGCAGAAGACTTTAACTTGTTGACGAAGGAATACGCCGTCGAGACGCCGGTAATGTTGAGCGGAGACTATCTCACGGTCAAAGTTTGTCGGCCGCATATGTGCCCTGAGCAAGCGGCGTTCGCGATGAACCTGACGACGGCCGTTATTTATGTGCGGATGGCCGACGACGAGAAATCCAGATGGTTCAGCTCAAAAGGATCCGAATCAGACTTGCCGCGCAACATCCGCGACTACATGGAAGATTTTTCGAAGACCGAAATTGGTTCGCGCTAAATCACGGTGGTGATGATTTCGCGGATGCTGCGTTGCAAATCGCGGTCGTCAGTAATCGGCGAGCACATGGCGACTTCTGCGGCGCGCGCGGGCGAGATCCCATTCGCGATTAGCTGCGCCGCGTAAATCAACAGTCGCGTCGACACTCCTTCTTCCAATCCATGGCCCCGTAAATTGCGCACTTTGTGACCAATCAAAACGAGATCGCGCGCGGTTCCTTCATCGACACCGCCTTCGCTCGCGACGATCGCGGCTTCTAAATCTTCGGATGGATAATCGAAGTCGATCGCAACAAAGCGCTGACGTGTCGACTGCTTCAGGTCTTTCAGAATCGATTGATAGCCGGGATTATAAGAGACCACCAGCATGAAATCCGACGGCGCGTCCAGAATTGTCCCGCGCTTTTCAATAGGCAGACGACGGCGATGATCAGTGAGCGGGTGAATGATTACGACCGTGTCTTTGCGTGCTTCGACGACTTCGTCGAGATAGCAGATTGCGCCGTGACGCACCGCCGAGGTGAGCGGCCCATCGTGCCAAACGGTCTCTTCACCCTCGATCAAAAATCGTCCCACCAGATCGGTGGAAGACAGATCCTCATGACACGCGACAGTGATCAGCGGTCGCTCAAGCCGCCAGGCCATGTACTCGACAAACCGTGTTTTGCCGCAGCCCGTCGGGCCTTTCAAAATCACCGGCAGCTTCGCCCCGTGTGCCGCTTCAAACAGCCCGATTTCATTGTCCACGGGCAGGTAATACGGCTCGTCAACTATTTTGTATTCTTCGATTGCGCGTTCGGCCATAAGCGTCATAAATCGTAAATCGGAAATCGTGAATAGTCGAGCAGGGCTTTGCCGCTTTTATCCCGCCGGTGCTACCATCGGTTCTTAACAACCTTCTATTAACGATTCACGATTTACGATTTACTGAATGAAGATCGCCGTAGCCATGTCAGGCGGCGTGGATTCGTCCGCGGCCGCGGCCATTTTGAAGGAGCAGGGTCACGACCTCGTCGGCTTTACGATGCAGTTGTGGAATCAACGCCGCGGTATCAGTGTCGACGAAAACGGCGAGCCGCTGCCCTCACGTTGCTGTTCGCTGGATGATGTTTACGATGCACGTCGCGTCGCGGAAGAACTTGGCTTTCCCTTCTACGTTTTGAATCTGGAAAAAGAATTTGAGCGCGACGTCGTACAGCCGTTCGTCAACAGCTATCTCAAAGGTGAAACACCAATTCCGTGCGTTGCGTGCAACAGTCGTTTGAAATTCGCTTCGCTCGATAAGTTGGCAAGCAGCCTCGGCTGCGAAAAGGTCGCGACCGGTCATTACGCGCGCGTTGATTTTGACGAAGCTACGCATCGCTATCGCCTTTTGCGCGGACGCGATCCAAACAAAGACCAGTCTTACTTTCTCTGGGAACTGACTCAGGACCAGCTTTCGCGCGCGCTGTTTCCGCTCGGCGAGCTGTCAAAGAGCGATGCTCGCCAGGCAGCACGCGAAAATCATCTCGCGGTCGCAGAGAAGAAAGAGTCACAGGAGATCTGTTTCGTTCCCGATGGTGATTACGCGGGCTTCATCGATCGGTATCTCGCAGCCGAACAGCAAACTGACCGTTTGCATGGCGACGGAGAAATCGTGTCGAGCGATGGAGCCGTCCTCGGCACGCACGGCGGCATTCATCGCTATACGATCGGTCAGCGTCGCGGCATCGGCATCGCTAACGCCAGACCGCTGTACGTGCTTGGCGTCGAGGCCGAGAGAAATCGTGTCATCGTGGGCTACGATGACGAACTGCTGAGTGACGAATTCACCGCAGCAGGCGTCAATTGGATCGCGTTCGATAATCCGGGCGAGCCAGTCCGCGCCGAGGTGCGAATCCGTTATCGCCACACCGCCGCGTCTGCGACCATCACGCCGGAGCCGAACGGACGTGCGCTCGTAAAATTCGACCAGCCGCAGCGCGCTATTACACCGGGCCAGGCGACGGTCTTTTATCGTGGCGAAGAAGTGCTCGGCGGCGGTTGGATCGTGAAGAAGGACTGAGTGCCGAGGACTGAGGACTGAGAAGCCGCGTTTTTTCTCAGTACTTAGTCCTCAGTCCTCAGTCCTAAAACTTTTTTGCTTTTCACTCGTAAAGACGTACTACAAATCTTAAACACACAGGATTTTTCAATATGGCAATGTCTACAACTCGTAAAGTCGTTCTGACGATTTCCGGAATCGTTTTAGGCTTCATCCTTATCTTCTTCGTGGGAATGGCGATTCTGGTTTCGGCGATTCGGGGCGAACAGCCGTCGATTAAAGACAACAGTGTGCTGGCGCTGAGAGTTTCCGGCCCGCTGCCGGATTACGTTCCGGACAATACGCTGAATCGCTTGTTCGGGAACCCACCACAGTCGCTCAGCAGTTTGCTCGCGCAATTTCGGAAAGCAAAGGCCGACAAGCGCATCAGGGCGATCATCCTCGATGTCGACTCATCAGAGACCGGTTGGGCCAAGGCGGAAGAGATCCGCGGTGCGATCACAGATTTTCGCGCATCTGGTAAACCCGTTTACGCGTACATGGAGACCGGCTTCAACAAGGACTACTACGTCGCGGCCGCGTGCGACAAGATTTACATTCCACCTTCCGGTGAATTGTTCGTGACGGGGCTGGCTGCTGATGTGATGTTCTTTCGCGGCACGCTCGACAAGCTCGGTATCTATCCTGACGTCTATCAAATTGGAAAATACAAAAGCGCTGGCGACATGTTCACGCAGAAACAGATGACCGACGCGCACCGCGAGTACATCAACTCGCTGCTCGACGATCTTTTCGGCCGTCTGGTTGACGGTATCGCCAAGGGTCGTGGCAAGTCTGCCGATGACGTGAAGAAGATAATTGACAATGCGCCTTACACCGCCAAGCAGGCGCAGGAGCAGGGCTTGATCGACGACGCGCTCTATCGCGAAGACGTCGAGAAGATGATCAAGAAGAACCTGGGCTACAACGACAAAGATGAGCTACGCGTGGTGCGCGCTTCGGACTATCGCAAAATCACACAGGAGTCTCTCGGACTGAACAAAGGCGAAAAGATTGCAGTTGTTTATGCCTCGGGAGACATCATGTCCGGCAGCTCGCAATTCGGCAGCAGCGGCGAAGAAACTATTGGCTCGGATTCGCTGGTGCGCGTGCTTAACGAAGTTCGCGACGACAAATCGATCAAGGCGGTCGTCCTCCGCATCGACAGCCCGGGCGGCTCAGGTCTGGCCTCCGACATCATCTGGCGCGGCATTGAGTCGCTAAAGGCGAAAAAGCCCGTGGTGGTGTCGATGAGCGACGTAGCGGCATCGGGCGGTTACTACATCGCCTGCAACGCGAACAAGATTGTGGCGCAGCCTTCAACGATCACAGGTTCAATCGGTGTTGTCGGGGGCAAGCCAGTGGTGAAAGGTTTCTACGACTGGATTGGCGTCACAAACGAATATGTCCTGCGCGGCACAAACTCCGGCATGTTCCGCGAAACCGAGAAGTTCAGCGACAGCGAGCGCGCGAAATTCGAAGAGTTTCTGAAGAGCACGTACGACGACTTCACTTCGAAAGTGGCGAAAGGCCGTGGGAAGGATCAAGCCTACATCGATTCCATCGGCCAGGGCCGCGTGTGGACTGGACGACAAGGAAAGGACAACGGTTTGGTTGATGAGTATGGCGGCCTCGATAAGGCAATCGAAATCGCCAAGCAGCTCGCGAACATTCCGGCAAACAGGGGGGTGCAGCGAATCATTCGTCCCATACCACCCAGCTTCTGGGAGCAACTTTTCAGCGATTCTGACGAAGACGAAACGGAAGCAGCGCCGGAAGTGAAACAGCAACAGGCGATGGTGGCCGCCATGCCGGAAGACGTGCGCCATGCTTTTCGCTTCCTGCAAATAATGGATCGCGCCAAGCGCGGAGAGGCGGCATATCTTTTGCCGTTTAGCCTGCGGATACGGTAACCTTCGCCCCGATCAATCTAATCGCGAACATACGACCATAGTCGGCCGTATTCTTTCTACCCATGTTTTGTCCAGGCTGCGGATCAGAAGAACGTCAGGCCAGTCAGTTTTGTCGCGCCTGCGGCACTGATCTACGCGCTGTGCGCGTGAGTTTGGAGCGGCCTGATTCGATCACCGCTTCAGCCGTCACGGCGCGGGAAGAAATTGGCCGGGCGGTCGCGGATCAGATTCGCCGGGTCGACGACATGCGCGATCTCAAAAGAGTCGCGGAAGACGTCCTGCCGCAAATTGAAAAGTTCCTTGAATCGCCCGCAGAGAAGCGCCTGCGGCGCGTGCGTACTGGAGTCGTCACATCTGCTGCTGGTTTGGGTGCCGCAATTTTTATGGTGGTAATGTCTGCTTATATACCGGGTGCCGATGCGTTGTTTGGAGTTTCTGGTTTAGGGCTGGCAGCTTTTATGGTTGGTCTGGGACTGATCATCAACGCGCTTTTCTTTACCAACCTTCGCAAGGGTGTCGAAGACCATTCCCCAGATGCCAGCGCCCAGACTATGCTCGATGCCGGATATGCGCCGCCGCAATTGAAAGCTCAAACTACTTCAAACCTGGCGGAGCCCGGTTCCGTCACAGAGCACACTACGCTTCATCTCAAACAAGATCGTTAGAAATGGCCGTGATTCTTGAAGGCGGTTGTCGCGTTTCCGACATGCGCGAAGGCGAGCCGGTCGGGAACGGTTGTGTGCGTATCTGGAATCAAATCGGCAAAGCCACCGGGGCGCAGGAGATTTCTCTTCGCGTGATGGAATTTGCGCCGGGTTTGTCGCCCACGATTCGTAACGACGACTGTGATCAGATTCTGTATGTGGTGAATGAAGTCAGAACCGCCTGCGTCAGCGGGCGGGCAAATGTTTCTGTTGATGATCAATCCTACGAAGTCGCTGCCGACACCGGCATCTACCTCCAGCCAAATCGGACATTCGCAATTGAAAATCCAACTTCAGAGGCGATCGTCATCATCAGTTCACAATGCCCGGATCCGGCGCGCGATCCGATATTCGTCGATGAGCCGGCGGCGTCCGAAAACTCTCGGGCGATGGATCCGGTGCCTCTCGTCCGCCTCGCCGATCAAAAGGTCCAATCAACCGCCGATCGCTGGTATCGCGTGCTGATCGATAAACACGTCGGTAGCGAACAAGTCACGCAATTTGTCGGCTCAATTCCTCCGGGGCGGGCGCCCGATCACTTTCACAACTACGAAGAGGTGCTCTTCATTCTCAAGGGCGAGGGTCGCATGTGGGCTGGTCAAACAAATACTCCGATCTCCGTCGGCTCCTGCATTTACCTTCCCAAGGGCCAAGTGCATTGTGTCTAGAATACGGGTAAGGGCGAGTTACGTTTGTTGGGAGTTTTCTATCCGGCAGGAAGTCCGAGTGTGAGGTATGAGGCGTAATGGAGCGTACCCTGAGTCCGCGCAGCGGACGACTGCAAATAGCCCAGCAGTTCACTGCTGGGGAAGACGAGGCGACTATGATCGAGTCCGTGAAACGGACGACTGCAATTACCGGAATACATAGCGGGGATCATACTCGATCCGCTTCGCGGACTTTGTCATGACTATGAATCTGCTCCCACCGCTGAAGCGCTGGGCTATTTCCATTTTGTCCGCTTCGCGGACTCACTTTAGGCCTTAGCTGACCGAACTAAATCACCTCCGCCAAAATCGCCATCGCCTCCTGTACCTCTTCGTCCGTATTGAAGAAATGCGGAGACATGCGCAGGCCGACGCCGGGACGGCAATCCACAAAGACACCACGTTCGTTCAAGCGCTGCACCATGCCGGGCCCGTCATCAACATAAATCATTACTGAGCCGCCGCGCTGATTCACGTCGCGCGGGCTGTTCACTTTCCAACCGCGTGCCAGCGCGAAATCGATCATCCATTCGGTCCGGCGTTCTGATTCGGCGCGGCAACTCTCAACGCCGACTTCTTCGATGATTTGCAAACCGGGAAGGACGGAATAGAGTGCGGGAATACTTGGCGTGCCCTGAGCAAAGCGGCGCACAGATTGAACGTACCGCATGGGCGGTGCGGCGAAATCAAACGGCGCCCCATGCGCGACCCAACCCGTT
>DASYPX010000240.1:0-5274 GCA_036006125.1 Pyrinomonadaceae bacterium
ACGGCGGTCTGCACCGCCTGCTTGCGTGATTGGCCGCTGCTGACGTGCGTGTAGATGTTTTCGACCACGACAATTGCATCGTCGATCACCAGCCCAATCGCGGCGGCCACACCACCCAGCGTCATCAGATCGAAACTCAGATGCGCCAATCCCATCGCCAAAAATGTCACCAGCACGGTTACGGGAATGACCAGAGCGGCGACGAATGTTGTGCCCCAGTTCCGCAGAAACGCGTAGAGGATCACGACTGAAAGCAGCAGGCCTATCAAAATCGAATCACGAACTGAGTTAATCGCGTCGTGCACCAAAAGGGACTGGTCGTAATACGCCGCGACGTGCACGTCCTTCGGGATTTGGCCGCGCATGGCGCCGAGCGTCTTGCGCACTTCATCAACGACGGCGACGGTATTCGCATCCGGTTGACGGTTGATGTTGACAAGCGCCGCGGGATGACCATCCGCGGTGACCATCGTGTACTGCGGCTCGACGCCGCCAGTGACGGTCGCCACGTCGCCGACCGTAACCGGCGCGTTGTTGATAGTGGCGACCACAATGCTGTTCAGCTCATCGGGCTTCTTTGCCTGGCCGCTGACCAGCGCTAATTCAAGCTGATGATTTTCTTCAATCAGACCGGGCGAAACGATGATGTTCGAGGCGTGAATTGCATCGGCGACCTGCTGGGCTGAGACGTTATGCGCCGTCAGTCGATCGGGATCGATCATGACGTGAAACTCGCGCGTCTTGCCGCCGGCGACGCCGACCACCGCCACTCCCGGCAGCCGCGCAAGCTGCGGACGAATTAAATAAGTCGCGAGGTCAAAGAGACTCGCTTGATCGCGCTTGTCAGAGGTGAGGCTGTAACCGACGACCGGGAAAACCGCAAAGGTCAATCGCTCGACGTTCCGAATTTCTGCGGTGGGCGGCAGCGTGCCTGAGAGTTGCGACAAACGCGCCTGGACCAATTGCAATACTTGAATGACGTCGACGCCCCAGTCGAAATAGAGACTGATTTCCGAAGAGCCGCGCGCAGTCTTCGACTTAATTCGCGAGATGCCCGGAATGCCGTTCATCGCCTCTTCGATCGGACGCGTGACGGAAACCAGCGTCTGTTCGGCAGGCGCTTCGCCGTTATCGACGATGATCACGATGCGGGGAAAATCCGTCTGCGGGAAGATAGCGACCGGGAGTTGCCATGCAGCGTAGAGTCCCGCAGCGCACAACAACGCAACGATCACCAGAATGGCGCGGGATTGGTTTGAGACGATTTGAGCAATTCGCATGAGGCGAATAGCATTGCAAGTTAAAAAATGAAAAATAAAAATTGAAAATTGAAATGCTCAGAAGTCATTCCCCGGCCTCGATCCGGTTACTTCAAAGCCGAAAATTGAATTTGCAATTTTCAATTTAGACTTTCCAACTTTTCACTTTTTTATTTTCTCGTTTTCTTCCTTCTCCTCATCTTTCGCCACCTCGACCTTAGTTCCGTCGGGCAGCGCATAGTTTCCTTCAATCACAATCGTTTCGCCGCCTTGCAGGCCTTCGACGATCTCGATTTTGTCGGCGGCGCGAATGCCGATGGTGACTTTTGTTTCGTGCGCCACGTTTTGCGCGTCAACCACCATCACTGTTCCTTCGTCGGCGTTGCTGGCCTCGAGCGTCACTGCCGAAGCCGGCACAACGATCGCGTCATCTTTTGAATTCGCGAACACCGTCACTTGTGCCGCACCGTTAGCGCGCAAACGGCCGCCCTCGTTGGCGAGGGTCACCCAAACTTCGACCGTGCGGCTAGTCGGATCGGTCGAGCGGCTAAGCAAGGTAACTTGACCGTGCATCTCTTCGGCTGAGGTGTCAGTGGGCAGGACGCTGACCGTGTCGCCGGCCTTCAGTTGTGCGGCGACCGTGTCGGAAAACGGGGCTTTGACGATCACTGTACTGATGTCGGCGATGGTGACGAGCTTGCCACCGGCCGAAGCAAACTCGCCCGCGTATTGAAATTGGTCCGTGACAATACCGGTAATCGGTGCGCGGATGGTCGCATAGCTCAACTGCGCATCAAGTGTCGCAACGTGTTGCTGCGCCTCTGCGGTCTTCGCCGCCGCCAAGGCGCGATCGTTGGGATTTAACGACCCCCCGCGCAACGCAACCGTCTGCTGCGCGAGGCGCAATTCGTCTTCGGCAGTAGTCAAATCAAGTTGAGATTGTTCCAGGTCTTTTTTCGAGATGCCGCCCCGTTCGTAGAGCCCGCGACGACGATCATAAAGCGCGCGTGCGTTGTTAACTTTCGCGCGTGCATCGTTCAGCGCTTTCTGATCTTCTGCGTTCGTTTTCGGAATCGTGCCGGTGACTAGGCTGCGCTCTTCCGCGCGCGCCTGATTCAAAGCCGCGACTGCTTCTGCGCGTTGCGCCTGCAAGTCACGCGACTCAAGCACCGCAATCACGTCGCCCGCGTGCACGAATCTGTCTTTCAACAAACCCATCTTCTTGATCTGCGCGCTGATTTTTGCGCCCACATCGGCCTTGTCCCGCGGCCAGATTGTGCCGACCACCACCACCTGCGCCGCGATGTGTCCCTTTTCAGCTTTGGCGACCTTAACGCTGACGACGACATTCGCAGTTTCCGACTCAGTCTCTTGCGATTTTCTCCAACGCCAAACGACGAGCACCACCACCATGAAAAAGACGGCCGCCACGACCGCGATGATGATGATCGTGTTGCGCTGTCGGGCTCGTCGCTTTTCCTGAAGGCGCACATCGTCAATCGAAACAGGTTCGACTGTAGCGTGGTAGCGAATCTTGTCTGGCTCGTCATTCATGGGTCGCTCAAGACGATGCGTGGAAGTAGCCCGACCGTTAGGAGGGCGTGATGTCCCGTCTCGGTAAAGCCCTCCGTCACGGTCGGGCTACTGCCCCCGACTTTATTTATTGACCGCTGGCTCGCTTCAACTTCGCGAGGCCGATTTGGTAATCGAACAGTGCCTGATAAAGCGCGCTCCGCTGCGTCACCAACGTTGTCTGCGCGTCGGTTACTTCGATGATCTGTGCTTCGCCCGCTCGGTACCGCGCAATCGATGCATTCAAGTTGTCCTGCGCTTTCAGCACTCCTTCCCGCGCCAGCGCGATCCGCGCCAAAGCGTTCGCGACTTGCGCGCGCGCGGCGTAAAACTCCTGTGTGAATTGACGGGTGGCGATCTCGCGTTCGTTTTCGGCGACCTGGACCTGCAATCGCGCTTGACGCTCGCGACTGCGGCTGGCGCCCCAATCAAAAATCGGAATGTTGAGACTGAATCCCGCCGACACGCCGCTGTGCTCTTCCAATCGCGGTGGTTTCATCGAGTCGGTCTGAAAGCCGCCATTGATCGAGTAGGAAAACGAAGGCAATCGATCAGCGCGTGCAATTCTGATCTCCTGGCGAGCGGCGCGGAGTTGCTGATCGAGTTGCGTGAACTCAGCCCGTCGTGTGACGTCATCAACCTTGAACTGCTGATACTCAGTGTCAGTTGGCAGCGTCAGCGTGAGGTCGATCGCGTTGATTGGCCGCGTGAAGTCATAGCCGACCAGGACACGCAGCGAACTGGCGGCGATTTCTTCGTTGACGCGGGCCTTTTCCCATTCGTTCCGGCGCTCCAGTGTTTGCAGTTGTGCGCGCGTGAGATCAACTGCGGCAACTTCGCCACCGCTGAATAAAAGCGCCGTGATGCGTTCAAATTCCTGCGCCGCCGCGAGATTTCCTTCAGCTGCCGAACGATCTGCACTTGCAAGAGCCAAACCGTAATAAGCCTCAATCACGGCTTGGGCCAACGCGTGTTTCGCGACATCACTGCCGGCGTGAGCCGCCGCGAGCAGCGCACGATTTTTCGCCAGCGTTGCGCGCAGCTTGCCGGAAATGTCGAAATCGCCCGAGACATTCAGGAACGCCTCGTACACTCCAATCGCGTCAGCGGAAATAAAACTCGGTGCGCGCGGCTGGCCGGGCGGCAAGCCGAAGGCCGGTGATGTATAGATGTAGCCGAGCGGTGCGCCGATCTTTGGCATGAACGCAGCCTGCGCCTGCTTCACATCTTCGGCAGCAATCTTCTCGTTCAGCACAGCCGTCTGGTAAGCCGACGCTTGCGCATCCGCAAGACGCAACGCCTCGTCTAAGGTCATTGGATTCAGGACTGGTGTTGCTTGTGGCAACAGCGGCTGGGACAGCGCGGGCGATGGACCTGGTGGAGGTGTAGGGTTCGGCGTGGGACTCGGGTTGGGATTCTGAGCGTTCGAACTAACCGAAACGCACACGCACAACACAAACAGGAAACACAGTTGCGGATACGGGCGTTGTTGTGCGCTTTGTCTCATTCCCTCGGAGTGTTTGGCAATGAAACTGCTCCCTATGTCTTAACCTGCCGCGCTCTCTGCCGACAGGCAGACACCGAAACTGCGATTCAAAAACAGGGAATTCGAAAAGGACTATACGACAAAGCCGATAGCAAAAGAAAACCGCACCGCGCCAGACAGTCGCGAGCAATACATTACCGTGACCGCACCGACCTCGGCTCGACAGTTAACACCAAGTTAACCTCAACCTAAGACGTTTGTAACGCGAACTCAATAACCTCTACCATCTGGATTTCCTCAAGATCTTCTATCTCCTTTCGGAACGGAGAACATCATGCTGAGAACGCGGTGGATTTTCTGTGCAGCGTCAATAAGCGCGCTCTTAGTCTTCTTGCTGCTGCCGATACGTCTGCAGGCGCAGACCGAAGTCGCGCGCACCAATCGAGACGCGACGGTGCCGGTCGCTGCCAAGCCGAACGAGAAACCGAACGATCTCGATCACAGAGTGGAAGCGCTAGAAGAACAGTTACGCGAGCAGTCGGAAAAACTCGATAAGTTGATGGCGCTCGTTGCCGAACAGCAGCGAGTGATCGCGAAGCTCACGCCAAACGACGCCACGCCGGTCACCGCATCACGTTCTACTGAAGTTGCGTCGGCAGCCACCGACTCACCGCCATCGCCGCCCAGCGGTCAACCTTCAGTTGACGATCGCATCAAGAAGCTTGATGAGCAGGTGCGGCGCATTGGCCCCTTCCGATTCAGTGGCGATTTTCGCTTGCGGTTCGATGGCATCTTTCGCAGCGCGGAGCCGAATCCGCCGGCGGGCTTTGCCCCGCTGACTCATCAACAGAACGCGCGCATGCGCTATCGCTTACGATTCAATTTCGACACGGATATCAATCCAAAAGTCAGCTTCCACGGACAACTGGCAACTGGCCCAATTAACAATGCGCTGAC
>DASYPX010000241.1:0-6812 GCA_036006125.1 Pyrinomonadaceae bacterium
CCGACAATGATTGCGGCGATAAAGAAGCAGAGCCACAGCCGCACGTGTGCCCACGGCAAGAAAAAGTAAAGGTTGGCCATCAACCCAACGACTAAGGTGACAAACACAACTTTGATCCAGAGCGATCCGACGGCTTTGTAATTCGCCGCAAGTAGAAACACGATTACGCCAACCAGAAGCGCCAAACCGTATGCACTCCACGCCCGCCAATAGATCCACGGCACCAGGAACGCGGCGACCATTAACAGCGTGAGAAAGCTATGTGCATGAATCAAAGGCAGCAGCCCCGCGATCATGCCGGCGGCCAGCATCCGCCTGGCGGAGGAGAAGTCAGAACCGCCTGCGTTAGCGGGCGGGTCATGCCTCTTCTTGGACCCACCCGCTAACGCAGGTGGTTCTGACTTCTTGTTCAGCGAAGTCCACCAAAGCTGAATCACAATCACCGCCAACGGAATGCCGAGCAAGAACCCGCGCTGCGTTAGTAGCAGACTGGTGATCGAATTTCCCCACCGCCACGCTTTTTCTATCTCTGGCAGGATGGTGTACGAATGCGTCAAGCGCTTCAGCACCTGGTAGACGCCGCCATCGACTTTGCCGACATCGTCCCACAGCATCACCCAGCCGAAACCACCATTTAGCAGGATGAGCAGCGGCGTGATGATGGCCGCCGTGCGATTGCGCACGAGCTTCTGCCCAAATCGATGAACTACGCCGACGAGCGCAACCGCAATGACGTAATTTTCGATGAACATCGAGCTGCGCAGACTCGCGCCGGCACGCACGAACATCGCCGAAATAAAATCAGTTATGAATGGATACGTGAAGCGCACGCCGGCGAACGTGGGATCTTCCGGTGGAAAATTCTGGCCGTAAGCGAAGCGCGTAATAACACTCAGATGAAACGGCAAGTCTCCAAAATTATTGAGGACCCCGGTCGCGATTCCATCCGCCTCTTCCAGCAGCGCGCGGCGAAAGATCAGCCACATCGCAATCGCAAACCCCGCATAAAAGAGAAAGTAGATGAAGTCCCATCGATTCGGACGCGTGCTGGCGCGGCTGATCGCTCGCAGCGCGTGATTGAGTTCGTGGTTAATTCGGTTGCGATAGGATTTGCGGGTAAGAAGAAGGAGCGGCGCGGCAGTTACTAACGCAGTCAGCGCTAATGTGACTGCGTATAACCCGAGCGCAAGCGCAAACAGAAAACCCATCAGACCCATCAGCGCGAATCCGATGCAGGCACCGGCACACAAACGCGAAGCGAGCGGCTCGTCCTCTTCAAAGATGTAAGTGAGAACGTAGCCGCTCGCAATGGCGATTAGCGTTAGCAGCAGGCTGACAAGCACGGCGTCATCTTAACAGATGGTGATGCATGCATCGGTGAGTTTTCTGCAGCCTGGGGTCACGTCTGGGTTAGCAAAAACGGAGAGGATTCCAGCCCATTTATGGGCTTCCTTCGCTCCATTAATCGCGTCGATGAAGCCGCAAAACAATAAGCCTCCTAAAGGAGGCTCCATTCTTTGGTTGTTCGAATCTCCCAGGCGTAAACGACTGGGATAAGGAAAACAGGCCCAGCAACACTGGGCTCGCTAGACGCTCATGATTTCTTTTTCTTTTGATTTAGCCAGTTCGTCGATTTTTCCGATGTGTGTATCGGTGAATTTTTGAATCTGTTCCAGTCCGTCGCGCTCAGTGTCTTCCGAGATGTTCTTATCTTTCAGCATCTTCTTCAGCTTATCGTTTTCATCGCGGCGAATGTTGCGAATAGCCGTGCGATGCTCCTCAGCAATTTCGTGGATCTGTTTCGCGAGCTGCTTGCGACGTTCTTCGGTCAGCGGTGGAATCGGAATGCGCACGAGCTTTCCATCATTCGATGGATTCAAACCCAGGTCGGCGCCCCGGATTGCCTTTTCAACACTGCCGAGTTGCGTCGGATCCCATGGCTGCACGGTCAACATCTGCGGTTCCGGTGCATGCACTGATGCCATCTGATTGAGCGGTGTCGGTGTGCCGTAATAATCGACCGACACGCTATCCAAAAGGCTGACGGACGCGCGACCGGTACGGACCGTGGCGAGCTTGCGCTTGAAGTCCTCAATCGCGCTTTCCATGCGCGGCCTGGTCTCTTTGATGACGTCTTTGTCGTTCATGGCGTTAGTGAATTGGTCGTGAATAGTAAATCGTAAATCGTGAATAGACAAACGCAATTCGTGCGTTCGATTTACGATTTACGATTCACGATTTGTGGCTTTTCGAGGCAGACGAGCGTCCCCACGCCTGGTTCGTTTCGCACCACGCGGGCGATGTTTCCGGCGGTGCGCATGTTGAAGACAATGATCGGAAGGTTGTTGTCACGGCAGAGAGAAATCGCGGAAGCGTCCATCACTCGCAGATGCTTTTCCAGTACTTCCTGAAACGTGATGCAGTCGAAGCGAGTCGCCGTCGAATCCTTCATCGGATCTGCCGAGTAGACGCCGTCGACTTTGGTGCCTTTGAGGATTGCGTCCGCTTTGATTTCGAGGGCGCGCAAAGCCGCCGCCGAATCGGTTGAAAAAAACGGATTGCCGGTGCCGGCCGCGAGAATGACGACCCGTCGCTTTTCGAGATGTCGAATTGCGCGACGGCGAATGAAAGGTTCCGCAAGTTGTGGGATGTTGATAGCTGACAGAACGCGCGTGTGGATACCGATTTTTTCAAGGGCATCCTGCAATACCACGGCGTTCATGACCGTTGCCAGCATGCCGATGTAATCAGCTGAAGCGCGGTCCATGTTGCCGGCGCTGACGGACACGCCGCGGAAAATGTTTCCTCCGCCCACTACGACAGCAATCTGAGTTCCGAGTCCGTGCGCTTGCTTGATCTCCTCGGCGACTGAGCGCGCGACGTTGACGTCGATCCCGAATGATTGCTCGCCAAGGAGCGCTTCGCCAGAAAGCTTTAACAGTACCCGGCGAAACGGAAGGGAATTGTCGACTTCGGTCATTGATTGGTAATCAGTTTCGAGTTTCGAGTTTCGGGTTCGCGATCCGAACCTTAGTCCGACTCGAGAATTCGTGAGTATGGAACAGGAACTCGGAACTCAAAACCAGAATCTCGAAACTCTTCTTACGCGCCCGCGAGCTTTGCTACTTCATCCTGGAAGTCGTCTTCGCGTTTGCTTAAACCTTCGCCCATCTTGTAACGAGCGAAGCGGCGAATCGTTATCTTCTCGCCGGTCTTGGCGACCTTTTCCGTCACCATTTCGCCGACCGTCTGCGACGCCTCTTTGATGAACGGCTGATCGAGTAGCACGAACTCTTCATAGAATTTGTTGAGCCGGCCTTCCACGATCTTGTCAATCACTTGTTCAGGTTTGTTCGCATTTTTCGGATCATTCTTCGCCTGCTTGCGCGCAATGTCGCGTTCCTTGTCCAGCACGTCTGCTGTGACTTCATCACGAGAGACGTAGCGCGGTTCAGCCGCGGCGATGTGCATCGCGATGTCCTTCACCAGTTGCTGAAACTCTTCGCCGCGCGCTACGAAGTCCGTTTCGCAATTCACTTCGACCAACACTCCGACCTTGCCGCCCATGTGAATGTACGAACCCACCACACCTTCAGCAGCGACGCGTCCTTCTTTTTTCTTCGCCGACGCGAGACCGCGCTCGCGCAAAATTTCGTTGGCACGCTCTTCGTTGCCATCGGCTTCGATTAGCGCCTTCTTGCACTCCATCATTCCGGCGCCGGTTTTCTCGCGCAGCGCTTTGACCGCTGCTGCGGTTACTTCTGCCATGATTGCTTATCTGCTCCTCTTTACTTCATTAAAACGCGCAGCCCGGCGGATGTCCGCTTTCGGAAGGCTGCGCTCGCCGATTGACTTAAATCTTGTTCAGATTAACTTGCGGCGACGACCTCCGCATTCTCAGGTTCTTCCGACATCGTTTCGGAGTCAGTCGCATCGGATGAGACAGCTTCAGTCGATCCTTCTTCCTCCGATTCCGATACGCCCGCGGTGTCGGTATCAGCTTCCCTCGTTCCCTCTGCTTCAGATCGTTCGCTGCTGCCTTCTTCCGCACCTCCGCTTGTCGCTCCGCCTTCAGTCAGCATCTGCTGTCCTTCCAGAACCGCGTCGGCGATTCGCGAAGCGAACAGCCTAACTGCGCGCAACGCGTCGTCGTTGCCGGGGATGACATAATCGATCCCTTCCGGCGAGCAATTCGTGTCGACTACGGCGAACACCGGAATGCCCAGTTTGTTTGCCTCCGCAACTGCGATCTCTTCCTTGCGCACGTCAATCACGAAGATCGCATCGGGCAGGCGGTTCATGCCCTTGATGCCCGACAGCGTCTTGTCGAGCCCTTGACGTTCGCGATCGAGTTTGATGCGCTCTTTCTTCGTCAGCTTCTCGTATCGCCCATCAGTCTGCATTGCTTCGAGATCTTTCAGCCGCTTGATCGACTTTTGCACAGTTTGGAAATTCGTGAGCAGGCCGCCCAGCCAGCGTTGATTCACATAATACTGGCCGGCGCGTTCCGCTTCTTCGCGAACCGCATCCTGTGCCTGACGCTTCGTGCCAACGAACAGCATCATCTTGCCGCGATCTTCGGCCACCATGTTGCTGACGGCCGCCAGTGCGTCGCGAAACATCTTCTGCGTCTTTTGCAGATCGATAATGTAAATGCCGTTGCGTTCGCCGAAAATGTATTCCTTCATTTTCGGATTCCAACGGCGGACCTGGTGGCCGAAGTGAACACCGGCCTCCAGCAATTCTTTCATCGTAACGGTTACCAAACTACTCTCTCCTTGTTAATTGGTTTATGTACTCGCCGCGATTGCGTCCCGACGATCGGGACAACCAATCCAAATCGCGACAATGGACTTTTTCAAATCTGAAATCTCAAATCTGAGATTTGAAATCTGAGAATTATCTCTTCGAGAACTGGAAGCGTTTGCGCGCGCCCTTCTGTCCGTACTTCTTGCGCTCTTTGATGCGCGGATCGCGAGTCACCAGTCCGGCCTGTTTCAGTGTCGGCCGCAATTCATTGTTGTATTCAATCAAAGCACGGGTGATGCCGTGACGTATTGCGCCGGCCTGTCCTGCCGGTCCGCCACCTGCGACGTTTACGACCACGTCGAATTTGGCCGCCGTCTCAGTCAAATTCAGCGGCTGCCGAATGATCATTCGCAGCGTCTCGTTCGGAAAATAAGCTTCGAACGCTTTTCGATTGACCCGCACATCGCCGGCGCCCGGCCGCAAATAAACTCGAGCGGTCGAAGTTTTCCGACGCCCGGTTCCATAGTATTGAATATCTGCCACGTCTTAAATCCTTTGTCTTATTTTTGAGATTTGCGGGAAGGAAGTTCGAAGGTCGTCGGTTGCTGCGCCGCGTGAGGATGTTCGGCGCCCGCATAGACTTTTAACTTCTTGGCCATTGCGCGCCCAAGTTTCGTCTTGGGCAGCATTCCTTTCACCGCGAGTTCGATCACGCGCTCCGGATGTTGCGCAAACATTTCCGTCACTGACTTCTCACGCAAACCGCCCGGATATAGTGTGTGCCAGCGATAGACTTTGCCGGTTGCTTTCGACCCGGTGAAGACCGCCTGGCGCGCGTTTACAACGATTACGTGATCGCCCATATCGAGAAACGGAGTCCATCGCGGATTCCGTTTGCCACTGAGGATTTCTGCGACTTCGGACGCAAGGTGCCCGACCGTTCTGCCAGCGGCATCCACGACGTACCACTTCCGATTTTGAGCCAGACCAGCGCCGCTGGGAAAGTAAGTTGACATAGATAAGTCCTTCTATTTTGAGTGCCTAAAAGGCGAACGGCTAGAATACGAACCGGTCTTGCCAATGTCAAGCGCACTTGGCTGCGAATTTGCACGTGATTCGCGTGATCTACGCTTCACTTTTCAAACGGCGTGCTGCTACTATCTTGCCACTGATCGCGGACTGATGATTCATCCTTCGTCCCTCCGCCTTCATCCTTGCTTTCGCCGGCGTAGCTCAGTTGGTAGAGCAACTGATTTGTAATCAGTAGGTCGGGGGTTCAAGTCCCTTCGCCGGCTCCAAAACCCTTTCTCACGTCTGCGAAATTTCGCGGCCTGGCGCGCTTGCAAATCGCATTCGCGTCAGTTAGAGTTACGAGTTTGCGGCTGGGGCCGGAGTGCGCGCTGTGAAGGGCTGGAAGAGATTCTCACCGGGTCCATCCGCGTTTAATCAATCGGACAGGCAGGGGTGGTCGAGTGGTTAATGGCACCGGGCTGTAAACCCGGCGGGCTTCACTGCCCTACGTAGGTTCGAATCCTACCCCCTGCACCATTGGCGATTGCCGATTTTTGATTGCCAATTGCCGATTAGAACCGTCGGGATTGCGACGGGAACAATCGGCGATCGCAAATCGGCAATCGGCAATGAACGTGGGCGGGTGTAGCTCAGTTGGTAGAGCATCAGCCTTCCAAGCTGAGGGTCGCGAGTTCGAGTCTCGTCGCCCGCTCCAAAGTAACGCAAATGGTATTTTGCGTTTGAGACTTGAACGGATGAGCAAGTTAACGCTTGTTCTACATCGGCCCGCGTAGCTCAGGGGTAGAGCGCCTCCTTGGTAAGGAGGAGGTCATGAGTTCAAATCTCATCGCGGGCTCCAGATACGATTTCGTTTAAGGCGGGCGTTGCCCGCCGTTGATGCGAGGCAAAGAAGACACCAATGAGCAAAGAGAAATTTGATCGCAGCAAGCCGCACGTGAACATCGGGACGATTGGTCACGTGGACCACGGCAAGACGACTTTGACGGCGGCCATCACGAAAGTCCTGGCAAAGAACAATCCGAAAGTGCAAT
>DASYPX010000242.1:0-1615 GCA_036006125.1 Pyrinomonadaceae bacterium
TCTGACAGGCACGTTGATTGTTCCGCAGTTCATTCTGCGCGAGCTGCAACAAGTAGCGGACTCGCCCGATTCGTCCAAGCGACAACGCGGACGGCGCGGCCTCGACATGCTGAATCGTTTGCAGAACAACAGCTCGCTCGACATTCAGATTGTTGAGACTGATTTTCCGTCAGTGCGCGAAGTCGATCTGAAATTGATCGAATTGGGAAAGCAGCTTGATGCGGTGATCGTCACGAACGATTTCAATTTGAACAAGGTGGCCCAACTACGCGGCGTAACGGTGCTGAACATCAACGAGTTGGCAAACGCTCTCAAGCCGGTCGTGTTGCCCGGCGAATCGATGCGCGTTTTCATTCTGAAGGAAGGTAAAGAGTACAACCAAGGCGTGGCCTATCTCGATGACGGCACGATGGTCGTGGTGGATAACGCGCGACGGTTGATTGGAAAAAACGCCGACATCGCGGTCACGAGCGTCTTGCAAACAACCGCGGGTAAGATGATCTTCGGACGTTTGGCGGAAGACGCCGAAGGGGCAGGAAACGGCGAGCGAGCACGGCGGCCCTTGCGGGAAGTGAAGACGGCGCCTTCGTTGACGCGCATCACCGACACAGAAGCTTAGAATGAACGTCGCCATAGTCGTGGCTGCCGGCAAAGGAACGCGGCTGGGCGGCGATCGCCCGAAACAGTTTCTGCAACTGGCCGGTGTTCCGGTAATCATTCACACGCTCAAGCAATTCGAGCGTAGTAAGCGCATAAAAGAAGTAATCATGGTGCTGCCCGCCGAAGATACGGCGGGTTTTGAGTCTCTTGCGCAAAAATTCGAATTGAGCAAGGTGCGTCGCATAGTGGCTGGAGGCGGAACGCGCGCGCAGTCTGTGCGGAACGGCCTGGCGGCTATTGAGGATGCCGAGATCGTGGCAGTTCACGATGGCGTGCGGCCACTAGTGACGCCCGAAGAAATCGACGAAGTTGTCGGCGCAGCAGAACGAGCCGGCGCGGCAATATTGACCGCGCCAGTGGCAGACACAATCAAGCGGGTCGAAAGCGATCGCATTGTAGAGACCGTCTCGCGTGCTGGGTTACGTCGAGCGCTGACGCCCCAATCGTTTCGTTTCGACATTCTGAAGCGCGCGTACGAACAGCTCGATGAATTGGAATCAGCGGGAGTTGAGATTACTGACGAAAGCATGTTGGTTGAGCGTTTGGGCGTTGAAATTGTCGCGGTCCAAGGGAGCGACAGAAATATTAAGATAACAAGCGTTGAAGACTTGGAGCGGGCAGAAGTGCTCCTGCAATAAAGTAGTGCAGGCATCCTGCCTGCGGTGCGCCGGTATCTTGCCGGCTGCGGTTCCAAACTAATTGCGCAGGCAAGGATGCCTGCGTACCGCCGACAAGATGTCGGCGCTCAGTCATGTTTCGCATCGGCATCGGCAATGACACGCATAGACTGGTTGCGGGCCGACCACTCATCATCGGTGGCGTAAACGTGCCTTACGAATTCGGCGCGGAAGGACATTCGGATTCTGACGCCTTGGCGCATGCAGTCATCGACGCCGTGCTCGGTGCGTTGGCCGAAGGTGACATTGGGGTCCATTTCCCCGACAGCGAAGCGCAA
>DASYPX010000243.1:0-8885 GCA_036006125.1 Pyrinomonadaceae bacterium
ACGTCTTTAGTCCACCAGCACGCGCGTCTCAAGCGCTTCAGCTCTCTCAAACGCAGCAAGCAATCTGAGAAACTTCGCGTAGTTCCGGCTGCGTGAATGCAGACGCGCGCTTTCCAATTCGCTGAGATCATTCCGCAGAATTAGATCCAAAAAGTCATAGTAGTCGGCGGTCGCGTTCAGCGGGAACTCGCGCGTATAGCTCGTCGTTTCCAGATCCGGGGATCGAAAGCCAGCGATCAGATCGAAAATATTGTCCGTGGTGAGATTTGCGCCGGCGCGTGTCAGCTTAATCGGTACACGCAATTCAAAGAATCGCAAACCGTCTTTCGTCGTGACGCGACGCAACTCCTTCGTGGCTTCACCGTCGAATGGCGATTCGGGATCGACAGCGATATGAAGCAGGCGGGGCCAGTCTTGCGGATCCAATGTATCCAGCACGAGCTGCATACGATTCGCGACGAACTTTTCGAACTCAGCATCAATCGGATAGTTGATTCGCCCCAGACAACCGAGCGCCTCGCCTTGACCGCCGAGTTCCGCTGGCAGACACGCCGGGCAATCGTTGCAAATCGCACTCTCACTTTGCAAACGATCTATTTCTAGCGCCGCCCGATTCACCCAATCCATTTTGTCTTCAGTCGGCGCAGACCCGTCACCTGTCGTAAGGGCCGCGTGAATGCTGCTCAGACGCCCCCACTCGCGCAGATGTTTTTCCGAATAGCGCGCCCGTAGTGTGCAGGGATGCTGAACTGCGAATTCCAGGGACATGGGAACCAGGCGGCAGCAGGTGCGCTCACGCGCCGCGATTATGATCGATGATCTCCGAGATCGAGGAAAAAGGCACTTTGACGATTTGACCGTCGGCGCGTTCGACTTTCACACTCGGTGTGGTGAGGGCCTGGGTTGTCTTCATGCTGCGCACAATTCCACGCACGCGAATGCCGTCGCGGGTAATGATTTCAACATTGCCCTTGCCGTAAAGAGGCTGCAGAGCAGCGAGAGCTTTCGTCACTTCCATGGTTGAACTCGGTTTTGGAATAGTACCGTGCCAAACCGGATTCGTAAACCACGCCTGAATTTGCCCGTAAAAACCATAAACGACAGACCCTCGAATAGTCGCTAAACAGAATTCCACGCAACCATTCGGCGTGGGAAGTCGTATAATTCCGCGGTTCACGAATTATCTAAATCAATGCAGCCTCCTCAGGATATCAACCACTCGTCGGGCCAGCCGGGCGATACCGGTGCCATCGCCTGCCCGCAGTGTGGGGCGTCAATGCCGCGCGAAATGCGATTCTGCCGCGCTTGCGGACATCGACTCGGTGAGGGTCCAGCTGAATACACCGAGACGGTGCGTTTGGGAACTGACACGGCACACGGCGCGCGCGCGACGAGCCCGGCCTATCTTCCGCCGCAGGGTGGGCCGATTGTGAATCAGTCAAGCTGGAACTATCCACAAAAGAAACGTCGAAAGGTAAGCGGCATGGCGTGGATACTCATCATTATCGCCGCCTTATTCGTCGTCGGCGGTGTGATGAGCGCTTTGCGAAAAGGAGGATTCAGAAATGCGCCGCGAATTACCATCAACGCCCCTCGGTCCTACTTTGGCGTAGATGGTTTCGACGCAGTCGCGGGTGGCGTGACATTCGACAACGTCGAACCGCCTGACGGTCCGGCCGACAAGGCGGGTCTGGTTGGCGGTGACATCATTCAAACGTTCGATGGGCATGCCGTCACGGACGAGGACGAAATGACGGACCTGCTGCGCCAGACTCCGATTGGCAAGACGGTTGAAATTACTTACCTCCGCGACGGTGAAGTGAAGAAGACCCAACTAACGACCATCTCAGAAGCAGAATTCAACGATCTTCAGCGCGCTTATCGCAGCCGGCCGGCACGTGGAAAGTTTGGATTTGAATCGAACCGAACGACTAAAATTTCTGACCCACAAACTAAGACCTACGGTGTCCGATTGGATTATGTCGAGCCCAACGGGCCTTCGGACCTATTTGGCTTGCAGAAAGGCGACATCATCACCGCATGGGACGACGTACCGATTCGGACCGGCGACGAGTTGTTGTCGCGCGTGCGTCGCGCCGTTCCAAAAAGCTCCGTGATAATCACGATCGTTCGTGATGGGAAGATCCTGAAGATTCCGGTGACCATGGGTCGAGCCTGACCCTTAGCTCGCGCCCAGGTGTTCCCGCATACGATTCTCCATTTCCTTGCGCGCGTCCTGCCGAGCTTCTTCTGGTTCGTCGGCTTCAAACGCTTCGAACAGCGCATACGCTTGTTCCGAGATTAGCCGCAACTCCCAGGCCTCGCGCCCTTCCTGTGATGGACGCGAGAACCACAGGGCATCAAAATCCGCATCACGAATCTCTGCTCCGTCGAGTGAATCACTCTTGCCACTCAAAACCTTTGACTCCGGCCGCAATAGTATTTGCCTCAGTGTCCAGCCGTAGCGTTTATACGTCTCCACGATCTCGCTGATCAGGTTTCCGGTGCCCACGCGATGAGTATACGCGCAGTTGGCGGATAGGGCAGACGCGTTTATTATTACTGCCCGACCCCTGTGCCGAACCTGAATTCCCCATTCTATCGCGCGCTTAGCGAAGCGCTTGCCGAACGCGGTCAAACTATCGACGCCATTTGTCCAGCCGACGATTCGGCTGGGCGCCGTGTGCTGCACGACTACGGCGCCATGTTCATCGGCAGCAATGACATTCTGCCGCCGCCGGTTTGTGTGTTCACCTCGGAAGACGAGGTAACAAGATTTCAGAAAGCCGCGGGTTGGGCCGGCGCAAGGATCGGCGACGAAATTATTGAGTTACAACCGGCGGCGATGACTGGCCTGTTGAAGGCGCGCGCCGCCGCGCGTGGGGAAGGCCTGGACATTTCGCCACGCGATGGAGCGGAGGGAGCGCGCCGTAACTATGCTGACACGGTCCGGTTGTGGAATTCGCGGTTTTTGCCGGCACTGAATCATTGGCAATCCGTCGGCCGATTGAGCGCAGCCGATGCAGATCGTTTGCGCGGTTTGTCCGTTTGGCAACAGGTTGCGGAAGTCCTTGAACTCGAGAAGGACGGAATCTTTTTCAGTAAGGATCTTTCGAAATCGATTTTGTATTCGATCGCCGCGCCGGGGGCATCGCAACACATCGCGATGCTGGCGTTCGATGTCAATGAATTCTGCGTTGAGCGTATCCGCCAGATTTTGGCCGAACATGGGTGGTTTCAGACGGTTTTGAGCGATCTGCCGCATTTCACCTTTCTCGGCTTGCGCGAAAACGAGCTGCCGTCGCGCGGCTTGAAATGTGTTGAGGTGGTCAGCCAGCAATTTTGGATTCCGGACGTTGATTGAACGTGGCATCCGCCCGGCATCGATGAACATCTGACAGGTGTTTCCCGATTTGGAACCGCCAACGGCGTCCGCTAACATCACTCCACTAACTGATGGTAATTCGTTCTTACATCATTTTGCTTCTCGCAGCTTGTTCAGCGCCGCTTATCTACGGTCAGCCGCCGTCTCAGCCACGGACTGAGACAACCCAAACTCAGTCGGCGCTGGATCTGACGGAGTATGGTGTTCGCATCGAACCCGACCAGCGTTTGATTGTAATGATGGCGGCGCTTGACGCCGCTGGATTCGATCCAACACCGCCCGGCAAACAGATTTCGGCGTTTCGTGCAATTGTGCGCAAAGACAACGCCGCGCTCGATCCGTCGCTGCGCGAGCGCATGAAGGATTTTTTCGAGAAGACTAAACAGCCGGCGCCCGCAACGACCGCCGACCAGGCGGCACGATACGTTTCACTCGCTTATGCGCTGGGGCCGTTGCCCACACTCGCTTCGCCTGAACGTTCGGATGATTTGCCCGGCGGTGTCCTGGAGGTTTTGGATTTTGCACCATTGGTGCGCGAGTACTACCGAAAATCAGGAATCGACGAACGGCTCCTGTCTTACGTCCGAGCCTATCAAGCGGAAGGTGATCGGCTGCGCAGACCCGCAGGGGAAATGGTGCGCGCCGTGTTGTCATATCTGCACACACGGCCGATTACGGTCACGCAGGAGCGCGTCCGGGTTCAGAGTCCTGACAAGAAGAAAACCGCGAAGACTGCGATCACCACAGTCGAACACCCAAGGCGATTTTTCATCGTTCCCGACCTTCTGGCGGTACCTGGCGCAATCAACTTTCGGGTCATTACCGATGACTATTATGCGATCGTGCCGGAAGGCACTGATCTCACCGCTTCCGAATTGCGTCGCGCATACATTCAGTTCGTTGTCGACGCTCTCGTCCTGCACAACAATAAAGAGGTCGCGGCGCGACGCGATGAAATCAAACAGCTAATTGACGGGCGCACAAAAGAAGGCGGCACAATTTCGCCCGACGTCTTTGTGGTGGTGACAAAATCGCTCGTCGCCGCGGCGGATGCCCGGTTCGAAGAAGCAGGCCGCATCGCGCAAGTCGATGCGTTGCAACGCGCCCGGGTCGCCCAGGCAAAAGATGAAGCAACGCGCACTGCAATTGTCCGCGAGGCGCAGGCTGCCCGCGCCGCAATTGCCGATGAAGCGGTCGCGCGATTGGCTGACGATTACGACAAAGGCGCAGTGCTCGACTTTTATTTTGCCGATCAATTGCGCGACGTGTCCGCCTCAGGATTCGACCTCGCAAATTTTCTCGGCGACATGATCACTGGCTTCGATCCGGCTCGCGTACTACAAAAGCGCAGCGAGGTAAAAGACGCACACGACCGCGCCGCCGCTGCACGCAAAGCTCATCCCAGATATTCACTTTGGCTGGTCGACCCGGCGGGCGAGAAGACAGAGGCCGCAGATTCAACTCGGAGTATCGCGCTCACGAAGGCGCTGAAAGAAGTAGAAACGCTGCTGCAAACCAAAGATTATCCGGCGGCTGAGACGAAGCTGAAAGCGCTGCTGCAAGAACACCCGGGCGATCCTCGACTCTTCTTTGCGCTCGGACAAACCGCAAGTCTTTGGGCGCGCGATACAACCGACGATGATCTGCAAGAGCAGCGGCTAAACATTTCGCTGGCAAACTATGGATTCGCAGTGCAGGCCGCTTCGCCCGAGAATGATCGCGTTTTGCTGTCACGCGCGCACGAAGCGATGGGTCGCATCCTCGCTTTTCTGGACCGCAAAGATGAAGCAATGAAAGAATTCGATGCTGCGATCAGCATCGGCGACGTCGCGGGCGGTGCTTACAGAGACGCGATTGAAGGCAAGCGAAAACTCGCGCAGCCGTAACCACTATCAGCGTAAGAAAAGAAGCGCACCCGCCTGGAGGCGAGTGCGCTTCATTTGTTTTGGTTACTTCCTAATACTTGAACTTCAGCGCAAACTGCATCTGCCTTGAAGAACCGGAATCCCCAGTTGGGAAGCGCGTGTTGGTGATGACGCCAAATGTCGTGCTGCCGACTTGCGCCACGCGGCCCGGTTGTCCAAAGTTCGCGTGATTGAACAGATCGAAAACCTCCCAACGGAATTCGATTAGCTTGTTCTCTCCGACTCTTGTCCGCTTGATTAACGAAAAGTCGACGTTGTTGAAGCTTGGGCCTATGACCGTGTTACGGCCAATGTTGCCGAAGTGGTAAATCGTCCGGTTGCCGCTGACTACATTTACCGGCAGAATCGCCACCGACCCGGCCGGGCAACTGCCTCCGGGACGTGGATCGCATACGAGGTTTGGAAACCATTGCACGCCGTTGCTGCCTACGACCGCCGTGGGAGAAATTACGATGGGCGCACCCGTGTCAGGTCGCAGCGTAGCGAGACCCGTAAACGAGTTGGCGTTCGCGGCTCCTGCGCCCCCCGTAATTGCAGCGGCGTTGCCCGCCAGCAACGTGACTGGATTACCACTCTGCGATTGGACAATGAACGACATCTGCCAGCCGCCCAGCGCGCTGTTCTTCTTCCACGGCACCTCGTACAAGCCGCTGATCACGAAACGATGGCGCGCGTCGAAATCCGACAATCCTCGATCACCGAGCAAGTTGTAGCTGTCCTGCAATGTCACACCCTGCGAGCTTTGCGAGTTGTAATCAATCGACTTCGAGAACGTGTACGAAGCATTGAATTGCAGTCCGTGACCCAGGCGCTTGTCCGCAGTTACCCACAGCGCGTTGTAATTCGAGTTGCCGGTCGCCTCGCGGAACGTAATGTTGAGCAACGTCGCGCCCGGCCTAATCGGACTGCTGGCCGAGAGTGTGGGAAACGGACGCACGGCATTAAACGCGGCGTTCAGAAAAGTCTGATTGAGATTTCGTGTCAGCCGCAAGTGCGTGCCCTTTGATCCAAAGTATCCGACGGTGACAGCCAACCCGGACTTCACTTCGCGCTGAACGTTGAAATTCCAGGATTGAACGTACGCGTTATCAAAATTGGGGTCCGACGAACTTGGGGATACTGTAGATCCTGGTGGCGCTGCAATAATCGCATTGCCTAACGTGGTTGTGCTGCCGCCGGGCAGCGCGACGTTGGTGGCAAAAGGAGGATTGGTTCCGTTGCCCGTAACCAGATTTGTCACCGGCTGGTCAGCGAGGATCCCGTAGGCTGCGCGAACGGACGTCTTGCCGTCCTTAAATGGATCCCACGAAAATCCGACCCGCGGATGAAAGTTTCTCCAATTGGTGTGATAGACGGGCGCAATCCCGTGATTCACCTGAACCAGAGAATTGATTTCCGGCACGTAATCAACGAAACGATCGTATCGCTCGGTCGGCGACATCAAATAGTCCCAACGAAGGCCGAGTTCCAGAGTTAAGTTCGGGCGAACTTTGTAATTGTCCTGGACAAATAGGCCCAATGCGCCTTGCGCGATAGCGGTGGAAACATCGCCCAGCGTGACGGTAAAACCGTTGGCGGTTCCCAATCCCCCAAGCGTGCCAACACCTAGAAAGGCGTTCATATTTGCAAAAGTAAACGTTCCTGTATCCTTGTTTGTATTGTTGTTGAAAAACTTACGCGCTTCAACGCCAAACTTGAGCGAATGTTTGCCGCGCAGATAATTCAACGTGTCGGACAGAACATAAGTCGTATCAGACCGGCCTTGGGGAAAGCCCGCGGGTCCGCCAAAATTAAGTCCGCCGCTCTGCACATTCCCAACCGAAATCTGCGGCAAACCAATCGCCTCGGTGACTCCGTTGTTAATTCCGAAATCCAGCGGATTCAGCTGGGCGTTCGGACTGAAAATAATGTGAATGCGGTTAAAGCCAAACCGGGCCTCGTTCACCAGGTTCGAGCCAAAAGTGTGCGTCTCATTCAGCGTGAAAATCTGCCGATGAGATTGGCGCGTATCGCCGAATCCAGGGATGTTGTTTCCCTGCAATATCGGCTCGCCGCGTTCGTCCCGCTGGAATGCGTAGTAACCGTGCAGCCGATCATTTGAATTGAATTGATGACTGATATCAACTGTCGCTTGGTCGATGTTGACCGGCGCCGTTGCTGAGCCGCTAGTAAATCCGGTTGAAGATCGTGGTATTAGAGTCAGCAACTTTTGAATTGCCGGATCGGTCACCGCCGCGCGTTGCGCATCAGTCGGCACCTGGGTTGTCGGCAACGTCAGGCCCTGACGTTGACGCAAGCCTTCATAACTGAAAAAGAAGAACGTCTTGTTCTTGCCGTTGTAACCAAAAGGAGAGCCACCTTCGCCAAAGTGCGGCAGGTAGATCGGCCCGCCGATGTTGAAGCCGAATTGATTGCGTTTGAAGGGTGGTTTCCCCTGACTCTTGCAAACCGACTGTCCCGGCGGACAGAAATTGAAGAAGTTACGTGCATCGAGCGCATCGTTCCGCAGAAATTCAAAAAACTCTCCATGGAAGTCATTTGTGCCCGACCGGGTCGCGATATTTACAATTGCACCCGAATTGCGGCCATATTCAGCGCTGAAGGTCGAGTTGTCGGCTTTGAATTCCTGGACGGTATTGATCGATGGCTGAAACGTGATCTGGTTCTGCACCATGTCGTTTAGATTCACGCCATTGATCATGAAGTTTACGGTGTCTTCACGACCGCCAGCCGTGTTCAGTCCAAACGATCCCTGCCCGCGCAATGGCGCTGTCAAAAAACCGTTTTGTGGCGGTGTTACCGAACCTGGAATCAGCAAACCCAAATCAACAAAGTGCCGGCCGTTCAGCGGAATCTCCTGAACTGTGCGTTGATTAATGACTGTGCCCACAGAAGTGGTAGCGGTCTCGATTACCGGGGTGTCGGCGGTCACCGTGATGTTTTCGGAAACGTCGCCGACTTCAAGTTGAAAGTTTCGCTGGATGGTACGGCCCACCTCGATCGAAAAGTGCTGCACGAGATCCCGCTTGAAACCCCCAGCTTGTACTTCAATCGTGTAAGCCCCTACAGGCAATGAAGCGATTGAATAATTACCGTCCGAATCGGTCTGCGCCGTCCGCTCAACTGACGTCGCTTCGTTGCGTAGAGTGATAGTCGCGTTTGGCACCACATCTCCTTTTGGGTCCGTGACGCTCCCCTGCAAAGTCGCTGTAGATTGACCAAACGCCGTGAGTGCAAAAAGAAGAATGACTCCCAAGCAAAATGGCGCGAGTTTCGTAAATCCCATGTTGAACTCCTTTCCACGTGAGGAAGGGTGAATCACACGCGGCGTTGCGGACGGCCGCGCACACGACGAACAAGCACAAACGCGAGGGACTGTCTGCTGCGGGCGAATGTAAGTTGAAGCAACGTCAGTACCAGACGTGGCTGATTACATCTTTCGGCCTGATTCGATTGAAATGAGGATTGGACCAGCGATGAAAGCATCCGAAGTTTTGTACATATCCGTCAATTCGGAGACTATTGAGGACTCTCGAAAACCGAAGTGCCTCTCTAGATTCAGAGTTTTAGCTGCT
>DASYPX010000244.1:0-10196 GCA_036006125.1 Pyrinomonadaceae bacterium
AATCCCGGCAGCGCGTTTGATGTCGACTACGGCACGGGTTACGACCTCGTGCTGCTGACGAATTTCCTGCACCATTTCGACAAGGCGACTTGCGAGACGCTGCTGCGGAAAGTTCACGCTGCGCTTGCGGACGGTGGCCGGGCGGTCACCTTGGAATTCGTGCCGAACGATGATCGCATTACGCCACCGCAGGCTGCCGGCTTCAGCATGCAGATGCTCGGTGGTACTCCGGCGGGCGATGCCTACACATTCGCTGAACTTAAAGAAATGTTTGGGAATGCCGGTTTCAGCGGCAGCGAAATGCACGAACTGCCGCCCACAATCGAGCGAGTGATTGTCAGTTACAAATAGATGTAGACAGTGAAGAAACTTCGATTGACGCGATTGAGGTTTGCTTAAGTACGCCGTATCTCCCGGCCGAAGTATTTGACGAAGTCAGGGAAGCGTAGTAAGAGCGAACTGAATTGCAGAAGACCGCGTGGCGTCTGACTGAACCACGCGTTCATCTCGACCGAAGCCTGAATAGGATTTCGCCAGTGTTCGCGAAACGATCGGGCAAGCGCAGCCGGTTTCAGAAGCCGGCGCGGAAGTGAAAACGAGAGATTCTCGGCGAAACTCATTCCGGGACCTCTCGCCCATTGCGCCAAGACCGCCTGCGTAAGCCAGCGGGGCAGCGACTTGGCCCGCTTCTCGACGGGAGTGCCCTCCACCTTGGCGCCCAGCAATTGATGCGCGAGCCCGATGACGCACGCCACCCAGTCGGCATGCTTGCGCTTGCCGCCCAGACAGCGATCCCAATCAAATCCCGAACTTGCCGATTCAACCATTAGCGCAACGTCGCAAAGCCAGAGTGGGCGCCAACCTCCGTGAAAGAGAAAATGCAAACAAATGAAACGCAGATGATCTTCATCACAAGGCACTCGCACCTGAACCTCGTTCAATGGAATCAACTGGGACTGGCTCATTACCTCGTCGAATGATCTCTCAAACTGTGGATAGAATGAGACGTGTGGTTCAACGCAATAGGTGTGATCATTGCCGGAAGGCAGCGCGCCAAAGAGTCCATCTAACTCGTCCCGACGAACCCATAGGTCAATATCACCATACGGGCGCAAGCCTGAGTCCGGGTACAAACGGGCCAGCGCCCAGCCCTTGAAGAGAATTGGCTCAATACCTATCAGACGCGTTCTTTTGAAAATGTCCGTTACTTCCAGATCGTGAACCGCCGCCCGCAACATCCCGTAACGGCTGGATTGTTGCAGATCATCGATTAAGTTCGGAGGAAAGGATTCGAGGTTTTCTATTTGTCTCAGGGCAAGACCCGCTAATCCCATGGATAGGAGTAGCGGGACAATTTCGCCCGCTCGGTCTTTTAAGATTGGGCGAGGCACTGCGGCGGGCGACCACGATCGCTTTAGGATATCAGCAATATCTTGGCCCACCGCTACCATAACAGACCTCAATGCAGGAACTGCTCATCAGGCATGGTTCAACGCGCTGCGGATTGGTTTACAGGCATTTACAAGCGTTGCTTACACCCTGTTGCAAGCAGCTGCCCGTCGCATCACTACAAGGGTTACCACCGCAGCCTCCTGGGTCGCTCGGGTGGCGGCCCTGACAAGTGGCGCTGGCAACGGGCGTTCCGGCAGCTTGCGCAGTTGGAGCGGCAATCATTGTGACAATCGGCAAAGCTACGGCGGTCACGATGCCGGCACGCAACAGACTGCGCCGAGAAACGGATGGAAACCCTGCTGCCTCGATAACATTTGCCTGTAATAAATTCGACTTCTCCAACTGATCGAGTGCCAGCCAAATAACCTTATCATCGACTGGTGTTTGCTGGTCCTTTTCCAATGCCAGCGCCAGATCCTTCACCGTCCGCTTGCCGTTGCAATTCTTCCAGACGCTGGCCGCAGTGTCGTTCAGGCAGAATGCTTTGTGCCGTTTGAGATCATAAACGAGTAGCTCTCCAGGAATCTGGCGTGTGACCAGATCGTTTTTCCTTGCTTTCGGCAAAAAGTATCCATTTGATCGCTTCATCGGTCCTCCTGTTTCAATCCAGGTGAATAATGCCGGTCGATTATTGTAAGAGAGGGACGCTTAAACCACCTTTTTCAGAATCGTTTCGATGACTTCATCTGCTTCGCCGCGCACTCCCTTTAATACTTCGGCGTTCTGAACAGCACGAGGTAACGTCGACAAAGCCAAGCGTGTTTGTGAGCGCGCAGAAACCGTGTTGGCTAATAACTCTAAGACGGCGCGGCCCTGAGTTAACTGCCGAGGACGCCATTTCGCGCCGGCTCGATATTTAGTTGCAACCACCAGCCGAACCGGTAATGGTCGCGATCCGGAAACGCCCCCGAGCGAAGTCACATCGATGCGACTGGTCTCAAATTCGTTCGGCCTGCGCACGCCCAACGGACGCGCGAACGGGTGCACGCGACCCTGCTCGTCGAGCACGGCATATTCATCCGAGTAGTATTGCGCGCCTGCCTGAACCAGCTTGCTGACAAGAGTAGTCTTGCCGCTAAAGCTCATGCCCGGAATGACGATGGCCTGGTTTTTCCAACCAACCACGCCGGCATGAACAAAGACGCGACGGCGCGCATTGTCGGCTACGAGTAATTGCAAATACGATTCAAAGGTCTTCAACAGCATTTGAAAATCTCTGGTTCGACCCATGCGCCCGGCATCGTAGTACAGCAGACTAAATCGTTGAATCCGCGAGCCGTCGGCCTGCCCTCCCACAATTATCGAATAAAGGTGATCCACGATCGGCGACGCCGCCGGCTTCCACCCGGGAGGCAAACGATCGATGACACTATCCATGACTGCACGATCTGTTACACGCACACCGATGCGAAGTCCATAAGAACGAAATGCGATTCCGTCCGCCCACCCGAGGCGGTCGATCTTCTGCATTCAACGAGAACTACGTTTATAACGAGGTAAATTTTCCATAATTCAGAAAACTCATTTCGCAACAAATCAATCGTCTTCGTACGCGTTGTAATATTCGTACAAGTAATCATGGCCGCGCGGATTCACCTGGTTAAGCACCACGCCATATACATTGGCGCCTACTGATTCCAAACGCTGTTTGACGCGCCGTACCAAACGGCGCGAAGTGCGATCGCCGTGAGCCACAATCACCACGCCATCAACCAACGTGGCAACAATGCTGGCATCGGCGAACGAAATCGCGGGTGGCGAATCAATAACCACGTGATCGAATCGATCGCCGACTACTTTAAGCAAAATCCGCATCTCTGTTGAAGTGAGAAAATCTGCCGGATTGGTAGGCATGGGTCCGGCGGTAATCACTTTGAGGTTTGGATATGGCTCGTGCGTTTGAATCAGCGAGTCGATCTCCTCACGACCTGAGAGATATGTAGTCAAGCCGGCACCGTTTTCGAGGCCCAGATGGCGATGCACCCGAGGGCGACGCAAGTCGCAATCGATCAGCAGCACCTTTGCGCCGGTTTGAGCGAACGTGAGCGCTGTATTAACCGAAATTGTCGTCTTGCCTTCCAAAGGACTTCCCGACGTGACGAGAATTGTGCGCGGAGATCGGCCGGGCGCCGTGAAGAGCAAAGATGCGAGCAAATGTCGGTAAGCCTCGGCTGTCGGTGAACGAACATCTGTTGATAAAGCGAATCCCGGCGGGTGATTTTCGTCAGCGTGAATCCGCCGGAAAAATTTGCCCTTTAAACCACCATTCCCGTTGACGGCGCCGGCGGGAATGAGAGCCAATGTCGGTAATGCAACATGGGTGGCCACGTCTTCTGCAGATTTCAGGGTGTTGTCAAATTGGTCTATGAGAAAAGCGAGGCCGATGCCGCCCATCAGCGAAACTATGAAGATAATAATTACCTTACTGCTACGCGCAGGACCCACCGGCGCGGTCGGCACTACCGCCGGAGTAACTATTCCGACACGCACCGATTTATCAAGAGAATTCACCTGCATTTCCGTCAGCCGCTGATACAGCGTGTTGTAGACCTGACGATTGATTTCGATTTGCTGATTAAGATTCGAAAGCGCGACCTCGTCCTGCGTCTGAACATTGGCCGCCCCTCTCTCTTTGTAGTACGCGTCACGCAGTTTTGTTTCGCGCTTAACGGCGGCGTCTAATTGTGACTTCATTGTCGCCACCGCGTCGGTCGAAGTCCTGCCGATCGCATTCTGGAGTTCGCGAATCTCAGACTCGACCTTTTTCACCTCAGGCCACTCAGGAGTGTAGGTTTGCAGCAGCGATGTGCGCTTTTGTTCGAGTTGGTGAATGCTCTTGCGCAGGTCCTGGATCTCCTGACTGCTTCTTGCCGAAGGCACGGCTGACGGGTCCTTCGTCTCTTTTGCCGCTTCATAGTTTGCTTCGATCTGCTTCCGATCATTTTCGGCATCGAGCAGTTGGGAACTCAGTTTTGCCAGGCGATCGGCAGTTAGGTTTCTGCCGTCTCCCTTTTCAAGCGGCAGATTGTGACTCTTCAAATAATTTAACCGAGCGTCTTCTGCCTGTTTGATGTTTACCTGGATCTCGCTAATTTGCCTGCTTAATGTCTCGGCTGCCTGCTGTGAACCGCGGTTCTGGTAGATCGTGGTGTTGCTAACGAAAGTCTTCGTCAGTGTATCTACGATCTGCATTGCGACCTGCGGGTCTGCATCCGCGATGCTGACCGTGACCAGGTTTGTGCGTTCCACCGGCTGAACTTTTAAAGCAGAGGCGATCGTCCCGACATACGGTTCGAGTTCGCGAATTCGTTCCTGGCTCAGGTCATTGACGTTCGTTTCCACACTTCTGGCGGGCGCGGCGTCCGTTGTCGGCGCAGCGGATCGCTTGCCCGAAAAAACTCGTTTGATACTCCTCAGGACGCTGGTGTCGTTACGACTATTTAGAAAGCCAGGTCGGTGTTCCAGATCCAGCTGCAAAACAACTTGCCGCAAGAGGTGAGGATTACTCAACAGATGAATCTGGGTGTTCTGGTCGTCGTAGTCGTTGTAGGAGCGAAGGACCATTCCGCGGTTGTCCTCCATGTACGCGAATTCCTTCGGATCCATCTGCAAGACCGCCGACGATTCATAGATTGGTGGCAAACTGAAGGCATAAACCGCGGCGGCGGATGTGGCTATGAGCACAACCGTCAGGATCAACCACTTGTGTCGGAAGACCGGTGAGAGGTATTCGCGTACGTCGCGTTCGTCGCGTTGGTATCGGGAGTACCCACTTGACGCGACGAGTTCTTGTAACGGAGTATCAACACTCCGGGAGGACGCTGGTGCGAGGCGCGTATCAGGTGCGAGCATGTAACAACAAACCGACCGTAAGTGGCGAATTCTAGTCTCCGCTAGACTCAATGACAAGGGGAATTTTCCGCATGCGGAAGGCGCACGTGAGAAAACGCCCTAAATAAATTTGCGCTAAACAGTATTTGTCACCTAAAGGGGGGAGTAGCTATTTTACCCAGCCGATTTGCTCTTGTCACTCCATCTCGACGAACCCACATCACTAAAGTCGAGAGTAAGTGAGGCCTGTCTGTCCTTGATACTTGCCGCCGCGATCTTCATAAGACGTGCTGCAGTCTTCATCGGATTCAAAGAACAGAACTTGCCCAATTCCTTCATTCACATAAACACGTAAAGGGAGGTCTGCGAGGTTGCCAAGCTCGATCACCAGACGACCGATCCAACCAGCCTCGAGGGGCGTGGTGTTTACTGCCAGGCCCGCCCGCGCGTAAGTGCTCTTGCCCATACAAATGCCGGTTACATTTCGCGGCATGTGAAAAGTCTCGACTGAAACTCCCAACGCATATGAGTGCGGCGGCATCAGGTAATACTTCGAGCCGTCATCAGCCGTGCGCAGGGGCGGTTCCACAAGCGACTCCTCATCAAAATGTTTGGGATCAATTTCGCGCCCATGAATCGGCGAGAATACGCGAAAGCCATCGTCCGCCAGGCGCATGTCGTAGCCATAACTTGAGGCGCCGGCAGAAATGATGCGCGTGCCCGCGACTTCGCGAATCAGCCGCGCTTCGAACGGTTGAATTAGTTGCGCTTCTTCCGCCATCCGGCGAATCCAACGGTCAGATTTAACAGTCATGAGTTCAAGCCCAGAGACTGGAGTCTTGTCTGGAGTAAAAGAGCGCGACAGAATAACGCGACATGACAATGAACGACAAGAACAGCGTGAAGACAACCTTGTCACACTCAGGGTGACCAAACAACTTGCAGTTTGCACTTTTCAATTTTCATTTTTCAATTTAGGTTTTGACCTATGCAGCTCATCGTTCTCGGTTCGGGCACTTCTGTCTTCCATCCGCAGCGCGCTGCGGCGGCATTCTGGCTGCAAACGGACCACGGCTCCCTGCTGCTGGATTGCAGTGCTGACGCGCCACATCGGATGGCGCAAGAAGGACTCGACTGGCCAAACCTCGACGCCATATGGATCAGCCACCTGCACTTGGATCATTGCGGCGGGCTCGCCCCGCTCTTGTTCGGAATGAAGCACGCGCCGCAGACGCGTTCGCGAACCAGGCCCTTACGGATTTTTGCTTGTGCGGGCACGAGAGAATTGTTGGAAGCGATTGATAATGCGCACAATTACAGGTTATCCTCGCTCCCTTTTCCGCTTAAGTTGAACGAAATCTCGGCGAATGATTCGACATCGAGTTTCGCGCCGGTTAGAGGACTAACCGCCACGACGCTGTCGACACCCCATCGCGCCGAAAGTCTCGCATTACGTCTCACGGATGAACGCGGCACAACGATTGTCTACACTTCGGACACTGGGTTGTCGGAAGATGTTGCGCTGTTTGCGCGGGCCGTCGATTTGTTTGTGCTTGAGTGTTCGTTCTTTCGCCACAAGCCAATTCAAACGCATCTCAAGCTGACCGATGCCATGCGAATGGCCGCGTTGGCTGAGCCACGCAGAGTTGTGCTCACGCATCTGTATCCAGAGTGGGATGGCGTCGACCTGGAAGCCGAAGCTCGGAAGTTGTGGCCAGGCGAAACGATTGCCGCTCGCGATGGTTTACGTATTGAGTTCTGATTTTCTTTCACTGACTCTCAGCAATGATTTTGAGCCTGTCACATCTTGTTGTCCGCGTCTTTCCGACCTTGCTCATCATCGTTATAGTTTTCGGTCTCAGATCGGTCGACGCGCAAATGGAAACTGAACGAAGCGATTCGCTGCTTGAATGTGGGGCGGCTCGACAAGTTGTTGAGGTTGCGGCCGGCGCTGAAATCAAATTCGTTTCCTACAACATTCGTTGGCGCAGCGGAAAAGAACTCGAACAGATCATCGGATGGTTGAAAGACCGTCGCGCGTCACAGCCAACAATCATCGGTTTGCAGGAAGTAGATCGCGCCAAAGGGCGAAGCGGAAATCTGAACCACGCAAAGGCGATCGCCGATGCCCTTGGCATGTATTACGCATGGGCTGCGCCGCGGGCCACGAACGTTGACAAGAAGAAAGCGGACGAGGAAGAAACAGGCGTCGAAATTCTGAGTGGGTACCCGCTCACCGATGTTGCCCGAATCGTCTTGCCGAACGCCGGACCCGCAGGACGTCAGCGCGTGGCCGTCGCGGCAACGATCATGATTGGCAACACTGCGGTTCGCGTTTATTCGGTACACAGCGAAACTCGGCTCACGATCGCCAAAAAGATAGAGCAATTGCGGGCTGTGCTCACTGACTTGGATCGCTTGCCGAAAGGAACGCCGGCCGTCGCACTCGGAGACTTCAACACATGGGAGTTACCCGCCGTTGAAGGCATTCGCAAATTATTCACTGAGGCCGGCTTCGCAACCCCGCTGCCCGATGACGAGTCAACTTTCTATCGCAAGGCCTTGATGTTCGATGTAAAGCTCAAGCTGGATTGGATTTGGCTCCGCGGTTTGACTCCGAAGAGTTACGGCATCGATCGCAACCTCACAGTTTCGGATCACTTTCCTTTGTGGACCCTCGCGACTCTCGCGAAACCGAACACAGCTTCACACTGAGGCTTGAGACTTGAGACTTGAGGCTTGAGACTTGAAAATTGAAAGTTACAGCGTGATTACGGAACGATACTGAGAGTTGTGGTATTGCTCGTAACGCTGCCCAAGGTAAGTGTCAACTGCAAATTCCCTGTCGGTAAGCCATCGGGAAGTCTCACGATTACGTAGGAGCCGGTGAGTCCCAAGACTCCCGAAATCGGCCCGACGGCTTCCACGGTCAGCGGGAACCCTCCGGCTTGTACGGAAAGCAGCGCTGGATTTGGCTGAGTGAGGACCAAATCCGACGTGAACAGAATTAGACGAGTCCGGTGATCACCACTGAAGTTGTACGCGTCGAACAGCCTGAATGGCCCACTCACGAATGTGACGGAGTCGACAGCGGCCGCGTTGTTGTTGTTTGCCGCTTCTACGTATATCTGCGGCGGCGGCGCGAACACTGCTGTCATCGTGTAATCCGCATCCATCGTCACATTGGTAGATCCGGTCGTGGCGAAGTCCACGCCGTTGCGTAACCACTTGAGAAAGTTATTTCCGCTCACGGTGTTCGGCGCAATCAAGGTCACCGTGGCATTGCGATTAAAGGTTCGCGTGAATTGAGTTGAGCCATCGCCGAAGCCGGCGTTGTCGGTCGGAGTAACCGCGATAGTCACGCCGCTGCCGGGATTAATCGATGCGACCGTAAGCGTCTGAGTCGGGGAACCCGTAATTGCAAACCCACTCGAAATGTTGAAGAAGATGTTGTCGATCGCCTCGACCTTGATACGTGCGCTGCCGGTCGGCGTTCCGGGAACCGTCACGTTCTCAGAACCATCATTCGCAGTGCTGCTCAGTACGGTAACCGGGAACGTCGTCCCGCCATCTGTGGAAAGCAATATCCTGACATTCGCGCAAGTAATCGGCGCGTTGTTGGTATTGGCTACGTTCCACGTCACCGTGCGAATTGAACCGGTTGGCCAATCCGCTCCCGATGCTGGTTGCGTGACGGTGAACGGCCCGGCTTCGCTCCGCACATTGATTTGAGTCGCGGCTGAACTGGCTCCTCCGCCGGCGGTGCGGTTGTCGCGGGCGGTGACACGAAAGTTCATCGTGCGCGTAGTGACCGGCAGCGTTTCTCCCTTCGTCGGAACACCGCTGAGAATGTCGCTCAGTCGTGGAAATGTTCTGGCAGGGCTGCTCACTGGCGCGAACGATCTGAAGATGGGCCGTGTGCCGTCATCCGTGTTCGGCGGCGACGCAGTCCCGAGATCGAACTCTTCCCAACAGTACGTGAGCGGATCGCCATCAGGATCGCTGCCGCTCGCCGTCAGCGTGAACGGCGTACCCATCGGAATCGTGTAAATGGCGCTGGCTTGGACGAATGGTGCACTGTTGCCCGTACTTGTCTGCACCGGACACGAATTGCTGTTGGAAAAATTAACGATCTGCTCAAGGCTGGCATTGTGAAAGTAAGTGTCGGTCGATGCGAGGTCATCGGGAGAACATGCCAGGCGGTAACCCATAATCGTCGAGCCATTGTATGGCTCGTACGCCGTTGCCGATGCACGCTGACCTCCGCAACTTCCCGACGTCGTATTGAAAGTATGGGTAGCATTAAACTGATGTCCCAATTCGTGCGCGGCGCTGTAATACGCGTAGAGGCTGGTCGGAAATACTGAGCGAAAAATGTCAACGCCTTTGGCCTTTGATCCGTTGAGGCATGCGACCGCAAAGATGCCGAACCCTTGCCATGAAAATCCACTGCCCTGAATACTCCCGTCGAATACATGACCGATGTCATAGTTCGCCGTACCAATCGTTGCGTCCAAATTTGATTGATTCTGAGTAATTAATGAAGGGACGTCTTCGTGCGAATAGGGATCCCCTGTTACGTTTGTATAAATAATCGCGTCGTTGTTAGCGACTAGCGTAAACCGAATGGCGACTTCGCGTTCATAGATGGCATCGACGAGGTTAATGGTCGTGGTGATCGCGCCGAGTCCACCGCTCACCGTGCCGCTGCCGTACGCCTGTGTGTATTCAACTGTCGCCGCCGCCGCCAAACGATAAGTTCGCAGCGTGCTACCCGAGGACACGTTCTCTGTGACCCCGGATTTTTTCAGCAGCGCGTTACGTTTAACCGCGGCTTCTTGATCTGCCGCCGAAACGTCGCATTCGCCCGATTCGACAACGACGTCACCGGGTGAATACACGAGATAATTCCC
>DASYPX010000245.1:0-6882 GCA_036006125.1 Pyrinomonadaceae bacterium
GGCGTTCCGATGCGGAAAGTCGCGGGCGAGAACATCGTTGATGCGTTCGTCGCCGAGACTGAAAAACTGCTGGCCGAAGGTCCCAAGGCAAGTCCTGACACAAACCTCACTCGCTTTGTTCCCGATCTCGTGTCAATCAGCTAACCAATCAGGAACACGTCTAGGCGGTTGCCATCGACATCAAGAGAGCGTCGCTGGCGACTTTGCGGTTGATGTTTACTTCGAGCGTGCCGCGCAGTTCTTCGATCTGAATTAGCCATGAAGCGGCTTGGGAGCTGCGCATTTCATCAGCGATTTGCTGAAGCTCTCGCAAAACATCGGCGTTGACGATCGTTTTCGCCGGGCGGCCGAGCGACAGGGCCCACGCATCGCGAATCAGCGCCTCGAGGACGTCCAGAAGTTGTTCGTACTCATCGCGATCTTTTGCGGCCGCTAACCCTTCCGCAGAGCGAAGCAGTTCTACTCGATCGCCGGTTACCGTGATCGTCTTCAGAACATGTAGCATTGCCTCGCGTCGATCGCGATAGGTGTCAATGTCAGCTTCGCAGGCGCGACCAAGACTACCGCGAGAGGTCCGTGCCAGTAGCTGCGCATCCTTTTGGCTAACGCCTCTTACCTTGATTAGAAACTCTTCAATCTGCGCGGCCGGGATTGGCGCAAACTGGATCGTCTGGCAGCGCGACCGAATCGTGGCGGGAAGCGCGGTCGGATTCGTGGTCGTGAGTATCAGATGAGTGGTCGGTTCGGGTTCTTCGAGCGTCTTTAACAGGGCGTTCGCCGCCTGCTCGTTCATGTAGTCGGC
Organism: Pyrinomonadaceae bacterium; assembly: GCA_036006125.1. GTDB lineage: Bacteria > Acidobacteriota > Blastocatellia > Pyrinomonadales > Pyrinomonadaceae > UBA11740. The sequence goes on from DASYPX010000245.1 coordinate 803, forward strand.
ATCTTCGATAATAAAGATGCGCTCGGCACCCTCAAACGGACGAAAGTTCGCTTCGCGCTCAAGCTCGCGAATTGGTCCGACGCGGATGATCTGTTTGTAAGGTCGCACCATCGCGACATCCGCATGTTCGCTCCACACGAGCCGCGCCTTGTCCTCATCATCGTCCCCGAACGGCGGAAAAGTGGATCGCGAGATTCGTTTGCATGACGAGCATTCATCGCAAGCTTCGACCCCCTGGCGATTGCGACAGTTGAGCGCCTTCGCCAGCTCAAGCGCGAACCGCTTCTTGCCGACGCCTGCTTCGCCGGTGAAAAGAAGTGAGCCGGGCAATCGACCGCTCGACAAGAGTCGTCGCAGCGTCTCTTTAGCTTCGTCGTTGCCGATGAGGTTAGAAAACATAGTTGCTGCACAGGGCAAAGAGCAAAGGGCTAAGCGCAAAGAGCATAGAGCAAAGAGCATAGAGCAAGGAGCAACAGTTCCGCTCTTAGCCGTTTGCACTTTGCTCTTTGCCGCCGAGCAGTCCTCGCCCTTCCAAAAACGGAATCACAATATTCATAACTACCTGGTGCGTTTCACCGACTGAACCGCGTGCGTCAATAATGCGAAATCGTTCGGGTGCGGCCTTCGCAATTTCGAGGTAAGCGTTACGCACGCGCGTGTGGAACTCGGCGTCTTCTTTGTCCAGTCGATCAGTGCGTTTATTCTGCACGCGCTTGCGGGTCCGCACGGCTGACTCTGCGACAGACAAATCAAAGAGCAGCGTCAGGTCGGGTTTTAATCCACCCGTAGCCAACTCGACAATCTCTTGAATCAACTTTGGCTCGAACCCGCGGCCACCGCCCTGGTAAGCGACGGTCGCGTCTGCGTAACGGTCTGAGAGCACCACCTGATTCTGTTCCAGCGCCGGTATTAGGTGTTTGCGCACGTGTTGCGCGCGATCCGCCGCAAATACCAGCAACTCGGTCAGTGGATCGACTTGCTCCTGCACATCGAGAAGGGCAGTTCGTAACTTCTGTCCGAGCGTAGTTCCGCCGGGCTCGCGCGTTGCCACGACCGGAGTACCCCGTAGCCGCAGCTGGCTGGCAAGCAGTCTGAGCTGCGTCGATTTTCCGCAGCCATCGATTCCTTCGAAAGTTATAAAAGCGCCGGCCATGCTTTGTTGACGCGAACTCGTCAACTCATCTCAAGAGGCGGAAGTCTCTTCGGCCGGTTCGGACGTGTGTTCGGCAGCGGCCACGGGCTGATGACGAAGTTCGCCCGTTGCACGTCGCGCCTGAGAAATAGTCGAGATTGCGTGTTTGAAGATTAATTGCTCTTGCGTGCTGGTTTCCAGGATCAGTGAAAACTTGTCGAAGCTCTTGATGCGGCCCAGCAGTTTCGCGCCGTTCACCAGATAGATTGTTACCGTCAACTTCTCGCGGCGCGCGAGATTAAGAAATCCATCTTGAATATTCTGCGGAGCGCCCTTCGAGTCCATAGTCATTCAACTCCTGCGAACCGCGCTGCACTCAAAAGCGGCTCAGAGTATATCACGATGGCGGACGCCGCAAGCTGTTTTATGTTGTTATCGCGTGCGCGCGCAGTCGAGAAAGCACCGCTTGCTGTGTTTCCGGATCGTCGCCGAAGCCGTCAATCCAGTCGACACCAGATTCGCGTCGAAACCAGGTAAGTTGCCGTTTGGCGTAATGGCGCACGTCGAGTTTTGTTTGAGCGATTGTACTGTCCAGATCGCGTTCGCCACGCAGAAATTCCACGACCCGACGATAGCCATGGGCGCCCAGCGCATTAGAGTTGGGCGGTACTCCCGCAGCAACAAGCTTTCGCACTTCATCCACGAGTCCATTCGCAAAGTGCTGTTCGGTGCGGGCATTGATGCGTCCGTACAGCTCTTCACGTGGCGGATTCAGCGCAAACACTCTGATTCGATCCGCAAAATCCGGCGGCTGCTCGCGCAATGGTCGTTGCGCTGAAATTCGTTCCCGGGTTTGCAGGCAGAACTCGATTGCGCGTTGCACGCGGGGCCAATCGCGCGAATTCAGCTTCGCGGCCTCGTCCGGGTCGAAGCGCGCGAGAATTTTATGGAGACGCTCAGGGCCGTGTCGCTCGCGAATGCTGGTCAACCGAGACCGTAACTCTTCATCAGTGGGCGGACTTGGAAAGAACGGCGCGCGCAAAGCCCGCAGATAAAAACCGGTGCCCCCGACAATCAGGGCGACTTTTCCGCGAGCCTCGATCTCCCGAATCCTCTGGGTAGCCGCGCGCGCCCAATCAGCGGCTGTGAAATTGATGGCGGGCGGAACGAAGTCGATGAGGTGATGCGGAATGCCACCCCGTTCATTGACCGGAACCTTCGCCGTGGCGACTTGAATTTCCTTGTAAACCTGAACCGAATCACAATTAATGATCTCACCGGCGATTTCGAGCGCGACCTGAATTCCTAATTCAGATTTGCCCGATGCCGTGGGGCCGACAATGGCGATGATCTGTTTTTCGGCGGACTCGCTCACGCTTTCGCGATGATAATGCGAATCACGATGACGAGCCAGATCAGGGCCAGGACGAGGAGCGCGCCGATTATTTGATTGCGAGAGAAGCGCATTTCTAATTCAACGGCGCCCGCGGCCACGAGGAAAGGAATTAGGAGTTGGCACGGGCGGATGCGCACCGCGCGGCACAATCCAGAATTCCAAAGTGCGCCACTTGCGATATCCGCCATTCACTAAACGAATCCGGTTCGGCGAAATTCCATACGAGCGAACCAACGTCTGTTTTTCGAAATTCAGTCTGCTCCTAAGGCTCTTCGGCGGATCGATTCTCGTTTCGTAATAAACGTCGTAATTCTCGTCGCCGATAAGCTGACGTTTCTTGCTGTAATGAGCGTAGCCAACGATGTAGGCCAGCGCTGTCTTTTGACGGCGCAACTCGTTGGCGAATGTTTCGAGATAATCGGCCTCAGTCGGATACACAGAGGCGGTACGCTTGTTCGGCAGACGCAAGTCGTATCCGAATTCATCGATCTTCCGTGGAGAGTCCACATCGGGGAAGTATCTTTGATAGGCATCTGCGCGCGGCTTGGGCGCGGTTCCGGGTGGCACGATCCAAAGTTCCTGCGCTAGGCAATCCGCTTCGCCGCCATCGACTGTCGCAATTCGGTCCGCAGCAAAACCACGCGCGTTAACCAGATACTCCTTTGAACGAATTGCCAGGCTATTACTTAATCCAGGCAAATCACGCCGGCTGCGATAAGTGACGATGAAGCCTTTAGTAGTGGGCTCGTTACTCAATTGAACTGCGAAGTTGTCCAGCCGTGCTTTCAAATCCGAGCTCTGAATGTCGCCGAATTCGTCAAACTTCCGCGCCTCCGCGTTTTGAAGTTGAGCCTGCGCAGGCGCCATCCACAGACTGACCAGCACGATGAAATTGATCAGACAGAGTCGCATTAACGGCTCAGCACGGTAAACCTGAGTATGAGTCCGACGATCCAAGCCACGATATCGATAATGGCCAGGATCTTCGCAGTCATCGCGAGACTCTTTTTGTCTTGGGCGACTTCGTAGATCTGAATCGTCTCGAGCGCCTCGTTCGCTTTGCGAAACGCGAGAAAACCAAAGATGAAGCCAAAACAAAACAGGCCGATGATGCTCATAATCAGCGCTGTTTTTGCGTCACTAACCACGGCCGCCGCTTTGCTGGCCAAAACGTTTGGCGGATAAGGCGAGGCACCGTACGGCGACGGCGGTGGTGGAGCAACGAACGGTTGATTCGGATCAGGGGGTTGGGCCGACATTGCGTTCTCCTTTTGGGATTAGGCGATTTAGTTGTAGAGCTTGGTCAGATCGATTCCGGTGTAATAAGTCTTCAGGATTTGTTCGACGTTCAGACCCTGCTTCGCCAGGCCATAAGCGCCGTATTGGCACATGCCGACGCCGTGTCCCCAGCCGCGACCGATGAACATAAAGCTGCTGACACGATCATTGCCGCTGTAGACGCGATCAATCACAAAAAGTTGTTCGCGCAACCCGAGCACGGATCGAATTCGACCACCGCGAACATGACCGATGCCGTTTGTGCCGATAACTTCGAGATCGATCACGCGTCGTGAGGTGCCGCGACGCGCGACACGGATGTCAGTGATGGCGCCGATGCCGCGAACTGAGCGAGCCAGCCGCGCTTGCACCTGACCCAGCGAAAGCTCCGTGGTCCAGTTACTAAATGGAGAGAACCGATCCGCGGCCGCCCCGTCGTTCGCCGGCTTCACTTCCAGATAATCCACTTCGCCTCTTGTGCTGACGTGAAAATTGACCGGCTCGTCGCCTACCAGGGCGACCGATTTCATTTGATAGAGATTTTCCCCGAACTGACGAAATAGAAAAGCTTCGCTGCTGACCACGATGGGCTGCTCTTTGGATCGATTGACGCGCAGCATCAACGCTCCATTTGTGGTTGGTCGCGTGTTTCCTTTTTGCAGACCGAGAACGCTGCGTTCGTCCAGCAGATGAGCGATTGCGTGCAGTGCTCGCCCGCGTGTGATTCTCTCTTTCGGACGCAGAGTGGCGTCGGGGTACAAGTTCAGCGCGCCCTGCCGAATCAGCATTGCCACGTCCGCGCGGTTTCGCGCCGGTACGTCGGCGCCATCGCGAAAGCTCAAGAGGTAATCAGCATCTGCTGAATTCAGCAGCGTGTCGGCGCGTGTTTCGCCGTAAACGGCCAGCACCAGGCCACTGCTGAAGGGACCAGGCATGTTGGCTTCGCTCGCCGGCGGGCGGTACGAAGCGTTGCGCGCCAGTCGGGCAGTCGCCGCGAGCCACTCAATGGCTTCATCCTCATGCAGCTCATCTGCCAGCCATGAGCTCGTGATCTTCGCCAGCGGCAGCCGCAAACCGTTCACCGTCAGAAGTGCCACGTCCCGCACAAATACGAGATCGCGTTCATCCTTAATTTCCAAAAGATCGCGTGAACTCTTGATCATGAAGGGCGCGAACGGCGCCCGGATTTCCGCCGCGCACTCGCGTCCGCGGAGATAGGGAACCGCTTCGTTGAAAATGTTCTCCGCGTCTTCAGTGCGGCCGCCGCAGGTTGAAGTGTAAAGAGCATTGATTGGCTCGCCATTGTACGTAGCAACGATTCCGCGCGTTTCGTCAACGGCGCGTGTGGTCAGAGGTGTTTCGCTCGAAAGTCCGCGATAAACCTGGGAACGGGTGGTCGGTAACAAATCGAACCCCTCCGGCGCGAATTGCCCGCGATTCTTTAAGGCATAAGTGCGCGCGGCGACGGCCTGTGCCTTCAATGCCTCGAGGGCCGGAAACGACAATTCGTTCGGCACGACTCCGCGCACATAGTCTTCAAGGCCGATGACATTGACAACGGTCAACGATCCGCGACGGTTCGCGAAGACTTCGATTCGGCCACGGTACGGTTTGTCATTAAAGCGCACTGGCGCGTTCTTTTCGTCAGTTGACGCAAATGTGACCGGCGCGCTCGAGCGAAGCGGCGCGCCGCCGGCGGCAAATGCAACTACTTCCCGGTTAGGCGCGCTGGCACGCGAGGTCAATCGCACGCGATTCAAGTTTGGCGAGCTGACGGATTTTGCCGGGCCGTTGTTGACGGCAGGCGTGGAACTTGGCTGTTCACCGTTTCGGACGTTAGGGTTATTGGTGCTCGGCAACTTCTGGTCGTTCGCCGGTGTCTGAAATGACGTCGTAGCGTCAAAGCCGGCCGCTTCCAGCTTGCTGATGGCTTCCTCGGCAGCTTCAATCGATTGTTTGACGACCACGACGCGCCAGGCGCCGGCCGGTTCGGCAACGACCTTTGCCTCTTCTTCCGCCAGGTCATGAACCGAGTCGACCATGCGGTCGGCATCGTCCCGAGCGAGCGCCCTGGCGACGACAATCTCAATATTTTCATTTGCCGGCTGCGTCGGCGTCAGCATGCGGGACTCGACACGCACGCGCGATACTTCGAGTGGCTGCGGCTCTGAGATCAAGTCTGAGGCGTTCAGTAGCTTCGCCGTCGTCGAAATCGTCGCGGCGCGCACGTCAGTGGACAGCGCGATCCGCATTAATGGTTCGGGTGTTTGTGAC
>DASYPX010000246.1:0-7523 GCA_036006125.1 Pyrinomonadaceae bacterium
GAAGAGAAATGGATAGCTGAGAAACGAGAAGATCGTCAGCACAAATCCCGCCCAAAGCCACCAATTGAAATTCTTCATGACGCGACTCATATCACAATTTTGTCGCGATCACTCGCAAAATCCAACAAAACGCGCGTCTCAGTTACTGCTGAACAAGTCAGTACGCCGGAAAAACGTTGTGGTTTCCGGGCGTCGCGTGTATCTTCCTCCGAAGCATTGCTGGGCGGCGTGCCCAATTCACCATTTAAGTCATACGAGGACTCGACATGCAGTTTGCTCCGCACAGAAACTTCGTTAAAAAATTTCTTGGGATCACCATCGCAACCTTAGCTTTCGCCGCAGTCTGCGCCGCACAAGAGACGCCCCAGAAAGCGGCATATGTCAAAATCAAGAATTTCGGCCAGATGGACGACCGCTTTTATCGCGGCGCGCAGCCAAAGGAAACTGACTACAGAGACCTCGCCGGTCTCGGCATCAAGACTGTGATCGATTTGACTGAGAATCCGAAGTCCTACGAAAAGGCTACCGTCGAATCGCTCGGCATGCGTTATATCAACATTCCCATGGTTGATAAGAAATATCCGACCGCGGAAGCGACTGAAGAATTTCTCAAAACAGTTCACGATCCGAACACGGGCAAGTTTTTTGTGCATTGCGCGGGCGGACGTCATCGCACTGGCGCGATGGGCGCTGTCTACCGGTATGAGTTCTACGGTTGGAATTTCGATCAGGTCTACAAAGAGATGAAAGACTACGACTTCTACACGGAGTGGGGTCACGGCGCTTTCAAAGACTTTGTCAAAGACTACTACGAACGAAAACACCCAAACGCGACGGTCACCGCAGAATCAAATCAGAGCAACGTGCCGCATCAAGACAAGCAATAATTCCGTTTCACGGAAAATGCGAAAGGCCGCTCGGGAAACCGCAGCGGCCTTTTGGTTTTGTAAGACAAGCTGCCAGCTTGTCCCGGTTCTGATAGGCGAGCAGCCTGTTGTGCGATCAGCCCGCGTCGTACGCCTTCTTGGCATCGACGCTGACGAACTCGTCAGTTTCGATGATGTAAGCGGTCAACTGATAGCCATAAACACAGCCCGTATCCAGCCCGATCGCCTTTGGACCGCGTCTTGGTTCCTTCGCCGGCCAATGGCCAAACAGCACCGTTTTCTCGCCGTTGTAGACGTAATACCACGGCGTACCTTCGGCGCTTTCGCGGTCCGAACCGAGCGTGCGAATTCTCGTCAAATCGCCAGTCGTCTGCGAATGCAGCTCGACATTCGGCCGCAGTCCCGCGTGCACGACCAGGTGCGTGTCCAAATCAATCGTGAACGGTAAAGAACTTAAGAACTGCATGTAAGCGTCCTTTTCGCCTTTGAGTTCTTTGTGCGCCTCTTTTTGTGCTTGCTTCAGCTCGACATCCTCACCATACCAATAGCGTCGCAGAATCAAATCATGATTACCGATTACCGTTGAGAACCGATCGTCGCTCATGAAGAGTTCCAGGACCTCGCGACTCTTCGGGCCTTTGGTAATGAGATCGCCAACCGAAATCACGCGATCCGCTTTCTTGAGTTTGACCTTGTCGAGTAGGTCGGTGAGTTCATCGTAGCAGCCGTGGATGTCGCCCACTACGATCGTACGTCCGTCGGATTGAGCCATTCTGTTCTTATTTTATAGATCGATATTTGAGCGAATTGAAAGGGCCAATGTGAGAGTAGCAGCGATTGCGCCGATTGTGAATCACTCAGAAATCACATTCCGAGATTTTTTGCTGCTGGTGACAAGCCCATTCTTCTTGAGTTTCTTTGGCGTGGCGCGCCATGCGAGCTTGCCATTGCCGCCTTTGGGAGCGCTCCACTTATCGATCTTCAGGTCGATCCGAATTAGCGCCGCGGTTGGAACTTTACGAGTGTCTCCGGACAGCCGCTCGCATAAGTCTTCCAGTCCCGGGTTGTGACCGACCAGCAGAACCGTATCGTTCTCGTCATCGACCGCGGAAATAATCGAGAGAAGCCGCCGGGCGCTCGCTTCGTAGAGCCGTTCATCGTAAACCGGAGGATTTTTCAGGTGCGCCGCGGCCACGAATAATTCTGTCGTATGTTTGGCCCGGGTCGCCGGCGAACTGAGCACCAAGTCAGCCTTAACTTTCTTCTTTTTGGCGTATTTCCCCATTATTTCCGAGTCGTCCACACCCCGATCATTCAGCGGCCGGTCAAAATCTTCTAAGTTAGGATCGTCCCAGCTGGACTTTCCGTGTCGTAGCAACAACAGCGTCTTCATTTTTCCTCTTTCGGGGCGGTAAATGGGTAGGTAAAATAACCTAGTTACCGAAGGCTTATCAAACAGGCGCTGCCGGCTCGGTCGCTAAAGGGCTGGATTCAGTTGTATTTAACATGAGCATGACACAATCCAGGCGCATGATTTCTTACGGCTATCATCGCTATCCAGGCCGGCTGTTTGTGGTTGAAGGAACGGACGGAAGCGGCAAGTCCACGCAGCTGACGCTGCTCTACCAATGGCTGAAGTCCGAAGGCTACTCGGTTTTCTTTTCTGAATGGAATTCGTCACCGCTCGTCAAAGACACGACTCGGCGCGCGAAGAAACGGCGTCTGTTCACACCGACTACCTTTTCTCTTTTGCATGCGACTGACTTCGCGGACCGTACAGAACGCGACATCATTCCACCGCTGAAGGCCGGCGCCATCGTGCTGGCCGATCGCTACATCTACACCGCATTCGCGCGCGACGTGGCGCGGGGCTGCGATCGTGCATGGGTGCGTGACCTGTACAAGTTCGCGGTGAAACCGACGGCGGCTTTTTACTTTCGCGCACCGCTCGACGTCGCCACCGAGCGAATTGCATCCGCGCGGCCGCAGTTGAAGTTTTATGAAGCGGGCATGGATATGGGTTGGTCGGACGACGAAGAAGACAGCTTCAAGATTTTTCAGGGCAAGATTCTCGATGAGTACGACAGCATGCGAGGCGAATTCGGTCTCACGCTCATCGACGCCACGCAACCGATTCACACGCAGCAAAGGCAAATGCGCGAGATTGTCGGCCGCTACCTCCGGGAAAATCTGAAACAGAAGGCGGTGCCGTCAAAATGAAAGAGATGAAATTTTACGGCACGGCACTGCCGGGCACAGAGATCGAGCCTTATCCCGGCAAGCTCATTGTCATCGAAGGCACTGATGGCGTGGGACGGTCAACACACGTCGCGCTGTTGCGCACGTGGTTAGAGTCCGCCGGTCACGCAGTCCTCGACACGGGCATGACTAGATCGGTCCTGGCGGGACGCGGCATCAAGAATGCGCGGACCGGTCACACGCTGGGCCGGCTCACGCTGCAGCTTTATTACGCGACAGACTTTGCCGACCGTCTGGAAAATCAAATCCTACCGGCCCTGCGCGCGGGCTTCGTGGTGCTGACCGATCGTTACATCTACTCGGCAATCGCGCGCGGCCACGTTCGCGGCGCCGACCCGGAATGGATTCGGAAAATCTACGGCATCGCACTTGTTCCCGATGCGGTCTTCTACCTGCGCATGCCATCGGCAGAAGCGCTCGCGCGGCGCGTGCTCGCATCGGGCCGAGGATTCGATTATTGGGAATCGGGGATGGATCTCGGTTTGGCGAATGATTACTACGACAGTTTTATCGCTTATCAAAAGTTGTTGTTGAAAGAGTTCGATCGGATGAGCGGAGAGTACGGATTCCATGTACTGGACGCGTCGCGACCGCTAAAAAGGACTGCCTCAGCCTTGCGGCGCGCGATTGCACCGCTGATTCAGGAAGCGGCGCACGTCACCGAAATCGTAAAGCCCACGAACGTCAGTCCTATTACCCGCCTTGCGCCGGTGTCCACACCCGCCGGGCAACCACAGCTTACGGAAGAAGAGTCGCGCGAAGAGAAATCTGCATGAAGATTGCCGCCATCGACGTCGGCTCGAACTCGATCAAGCTCGTCGTGGTCGATGCCGCCGCCAGCGATTCGTTTGCCGTGCTGGCGCGCGAGAAGGATTCGGTCCGACTGGGCCACGACACGCTGATGCGCGGACGACTCTCTCCCGAGGCCACCGCGCATGCTGTTGAATGTATCAAGCGATTTCGCGCGATCGCTGAAGCCCGGGGCGCGGAACGAATTCTTGGCGTCGCGACGGCGTCAGTACGCGAAGCGAAGAACGCGCCGGTGTTCATTAAAGAAGTCGCACGCAAGGCCGGCGTCGAATTAGAAGTCCTTTCGCCAATTGAGGAAGCTCGACTAATCGGAGTAGCAGTCGTGCAAGGCTGTGGGCACTCGGCGAATTCCCTTCTCAACATCGACATTGGCGGCGGTTCGGCGGAAATCTCTCTGATGCGGGATGGCGTCCCTGAGCAACTTCTCTCTGTCAAACTGGGCGCAGTCGGTCTTACCGAAAAATTTCTGGCGAATGACCCGCCGAAGAACAAGGAAATCAAAGCGCTGAGACAGGAAGTCCAGGCCGCGCTCGAGCGACCGGCGCGCGAGCTGAAAGGCTTGCGTTGGCAACGTACAACCGGGACGTCGGGCACTATTTTGGCGATTGGCAATGCGCTGCGATTGCGAGCGCTGAGCCAGGGCCGGCAAGCCGAAGGTGCGCAACCCGCGGGCGATGAAATCAAAATTGGAAAACTGACAAACTTCAACGCCCGTATGTTGCTCATGAGCGAATCGGAGCGTCGCGCGATGCCCGGAATTACCAATCAAAGATCTGAAATCATTATCGCCGGGGGTCAGATACTCGAAGGCGTTATGCAGGCGCTGCGGATCGAGTCATTGCGTACGTGCGGTTGGGCTTTGCGTGAAGGTGTGATCATCGATCGTCTTCGGGAAATGGAAGCGGAGGCGCGGCCGCCACTTCCGGACATTGCTGATTACCGGCTACGCGGCGTGCATGCCGTGGGGCGACGCTTTGGCTATGAAGAGGGGCACGCGCATCAGGTCGCACGGTTCGCCGAAAGAATCTTCGATTACTTGATGCGTTCGGATTTGGCGGTGTTCAATCGCCACCACCGGACACTGTTGTCGGCCGCTGCGCTGCTGCACGACACGGGCTATCACATCGCTCACGACGCTCATCACAAACATTCGCTTTATCTCATTCGAAATTCTGAGTTGACCGGATTCTCGGAAGCCGAGCGCGACGTGATCGCAAATGTCGCCCGCTATCATCGCGGACCGGAGCCGAAAGAACGTCACGAAGAATTTGCCGCGCTTGGTGAAACGGATCGCGAAACGGTGAGATCGTTGTCCGCGATTCTGCGCATCGCGGACGCCCTCGATCGCCGTCATGATTCGCGGGTCGGCGATCTGCGATGTTTTCGCACCGGTCGTGCCGTCCAAATCGAATTACAGGCGTCGGCGAATTGCGACCGCGAGATTTCTGCGGCTGAACAAAGGTGTGCGCTGTTTGAAGAAGTCTTCGACTGCCGCCTGACTTTCAGTCGTCGCGCTGCGCTGAAGCGCGCGTGATACCCCTCTCCCCTTGGAGAGGGCCAGGGGTGAGGAAGCGAAGCTTGAATTCAAATCGCTTTGCCTCAAAAGTATCGTCGGCGAAGCGGACGGAATGAAAGTAGCCCAGCGCTTCAACGCTGGGATCCCAGTGCGATTCAGAGTCTTCGCCCGCGAAGCGGGCGACAGACAGTCCATCATCTGTCGCCCGCTTCGCGGGCTCCGGTTTGTTTCGTACGATTACGCAGCCCTAAACGGCTGCGCTACTATCATTCGTCGGCTTCGCCGACTTGTGAGGCAAAGCTAATTGAAATTCTCATTCCGTAGTTTTAAGTCGCCATAACCGGAGGGAGAGAGAGTTTCCTTTGGTCAGCTACAAGCCTCACCCTAACCCTCTGCCAAGAGGAAGAAGGAATTTTTTTCAGAGCGTTATGGCAAAAGCTAAGATTCGGGGATTCGATTGCGCGGCGCCGGCCGACAGGATGATTCCGGTGGTATTGCGCGCGCAGCTCAACGCGATGTGCCGCCATCGCGAAGCGGCTTTGAACTGGAAAGACCCGGAAGGCGTGCACGACATGCGCGTGCTCTCGCGTCGCTTGCGCAGCTCGATCAATGATTTTCGCCCGTATCTGCGCAAAGCTAGCTTGCCACGGCCGAAGCTGCGGACGATTGCCGCACGCCTTGGCGAAGTGCGCGACCTAGATGTGACGCTCATGGCGCTCAACCAGTTGCGGTCGAAAGCGAAGGGCCCGACCGCCGAAGGCATCAAGTTGTTGGCGGCGGAATTACGAGTGCGCCGGCGGACAGCGCGTGCGACGCTCACGAACGCCCTTCAGCAACAACCCATTGAGGATTTTCGCAGACAGTTTCTGGCGAAGCTGCGCGCAATCCTTATCGTGGTCCCAAGCGAACCGGCCGCGGAGATCTACGCGACTCCTATTGGCGTGACGTTTCACTCGCTAGGAAGCGTCATCATCAATGCGCGCCTGAAGGACTTTGTCTCGGCCAGTTCGTCTCTTTATATGCCCTACCAAATCAAGAAGCTTCACGAGCTGCGCATCCTCGCGAAGAGACTGCGCTACTCGATGGAGCTCTTTGCGATTTGTTTCGGAAAAGAGATGGAGTCAATGGCGAAAGAGGTCGCACAGATGCAAACGTCGCTTGGCGAACTGCATGATTGTGACGTTTGGATTCAAGACCTGGGCGGGCGGCTCAAACGGACCGCGCGAAAGGTGACGACCGAGCTGACCGACGAGCAAATTCGCGCGGGAGCCACCTGGTTATTGAAACATTTTGCCGCGACCCGATCTGAACACTACCGCGACGCCGTTTCACTTTGGGAACAGTGGCAAGCTGACGGATTTCTCGACCGAATTGCGACGATGATGAATCCAGAAGACGTTAGAGGTTAGTGCATCAGTCTGCCGCCGGGCGGCCTCCGAAACAGAGAACATAGCCATCGGGGTCTTCCACATAGAAGTCCTTTGTGCCCTACGGAGTCTCTGTAAGCGGCTTAATGATCGTTGCGCCGTTCGATCTGCACTGTGCATAGAACGCCTCGATGCCGTCAACACCGGCTGCGGCATCGAGATGTTCGTTCGCACGCCGGTGCCGGCGTTCGTCGTCGTTCTTGGGCGCTTCCTTCAGGTGGAGCTCCAACCCGTCCAGCTGACCAATCGCGTAGAACCCTTCCCACGGCTCGCCGAAGGTGAAACCGAGTTTCTCGTAGTAGCTGATCGAGCGGGCAAGATCGTCGACCAGGAACTGGGGAGCGAAAGGATGTCAGTCGCGTCTTTGTCTTGGTCATAGTCTTCAGTGTGCCTGTTCAGTAAGGTGCAGCCGCATAGCGTCAGAGTTGTTTGGGCGGCACGAATCAAATCGACAATCGGCAATTGGAAATCGGCAATGAATTCACGCTCCAGTCCAACGAGTTGTTGTGCGCGTGCCGCAGAAAAACGGCTTTACTTGGCCGGACCTCGGCTGCGGACTTCGCCCCAGTTCGGAAAGGCGTTAAGACCCGGGGGAAAGGTAAGCTGCTTCTCTTCGGTGCCGTC
>DASYPX010000247.1:0-10838 GCA_036006125.1 Pyrinomonadaceae bacterium
GGACGAGGAGTAAGGAGTCCGCTTGATAGTTAGGGACTGAGTACTGAGGACTTAAATTTAAAAATGAAAATTGAAAATTAGAAATTGAGAAATAGAAAATGAAAAGTGAGAAGTGAAAAGTGAGAAACAGTTACGGTGACTGCCAGAGAGATTCTTTCGCGTAAGGTTTCAGCAACGTCTTCCAGGCTGTGTCGATGCGCTGGTAATCCTTCTCACAGATCTCGGCGCGCTCGTCGGGCAGGCGATCGTTGTTCAGCAGCTTCGCATTCTGTTTGGGATCGCGGCCATAAATCATGCAGAGCGTGTCGTAATACCTTTGTGCGTCCAGCGAATGCTCGTCCCAGTAAGCGGGCGGCTCGCGCAGCGAGTCCTGCGAAAGGACTTTGTAAGTGTGCGCCACCTGCATGGCTTTGCGCGCACCATCCGCTTGCCCCATCAGCACCAGGGTCGAGAACTGATCCGCAGCGTCTTCCTCACGTCCTGTCACCGGCACATGCAGAATGTCGATCAGCGCATGCGCTGACTCGTGCAGAAAAACTGCGACGACCAGACTCTCGACGCTTTCATGGACCAATCGTTTATCGGTCGTGCGCCGCGCAACGAGACGCTCCATTTGATCCAACCACTCATGACAGATGACGACGTGGTGATTTTGCTCGTCGTAATACACCTCAGAGTCGTGGCAATCTTCAAACGAGATCGCAATTTCGACCGGAAGATTAATGGATTGATTGAGGCGCGAAACCATCAGGCGGACTTTCGCTTCGCTGTCGGAATGAAGTAATTCGGATCTGGACGTGCCGACAAAGCGTTCGTGGGCGCTGAGCAGCGTAAAACCGCGCCTGGCTCGCGAGTTAATGAAGGCAACTCCTGATGGTGAATGTGTTTCGATATGGCCAGCGAAAGCAAGTGGAGTAGCAGAACCCGGACGCGGGACAGGCAGTTGCCAGCCAGCTACGCCGGCAATCGCGATGATCGTCAGGAGCATCAGCGCGACGATTCGACGTCGTAAGTCAGCGACATGAATCGTGATCGATTGGCGCTTCATGGCCGTTACTCCATTTATTTACGCGGCATGAAACGAAATACCCCAAAGCAGGGCAATAAATCCGAGCGGTTGGTGGTGCCCAATTTCGCTTGGCCATCGTTTGCGCCTTTGCGTGAACTGCCTTCTTTTCCACAAATAGGTCTCAGCAAAGACGCAAAGACCGCAAAGTAGGTCACCACCGAGCGCTTTGCTCCGCGCGTGCCCTTTGCGAGGACTGGGTTGTTGCTCCAACTGTGGCTGTCTTCGTCATGACATGCCGGCTGTCTGGCAAACGCCCTGACGATCTGGCGCGTAGGTTGTTCACGACGCTTCTCACGCCGCGCGCTCTGAGCGCCGCGCGTTTGGCCGCGACCCTACTGGTGCGGTTGGGGACCGTGCCGCCCAGCGTCACGATCCCCCGTTGCGAACTCACACACAACTCACGCGATTCGATACTTCCTACGAACCGCAGTTCCCTTAATACCCATTGCTCGATCTCACTATCAGTCATGTTGCACACCGCGTTGCTCGTAAAACTCAATCGAGTTCCCGCGACAGTTGGTCACGTGGAGCTAAAACAGGTGCTCGCAATCACAACCAAATGCGTTGGGGGAGAACCAGCATCAGCGACTTTCGTCACGGATTCTGGCCAACATTTCCAGAAATGCCCTTGTTCTTTAGCAGTCGAATTTCGACGCGACGATTCTTCGAGCGGCCTTCCGCCGTGTTATTTGCCGCCGCCGGATCCATTTCCCCGTATCCAAATGGCTGCACCAGACGGTTCAACTGCATCTTGTGCTTCGTCACCAGATAGTAAATGACGGAGTTGGCGCGTTTCTCGCTCAGAGATCGATTGCGTGCGGTGTTGCCCGTCGTGTCGGCATAGCCGATCACCGCAACCATCCACCCTTTACGATCCTGCGTGCGAGCCCATTCGGCAGCTTCGTCGATGGTGGCTTTCGCCTTTGGCCCTAACGTAGAGCTGCCGGTCGTGAAATAGACCGTGATCGTCTTGATCGGATCAAAATCATCGAGCCCGTTGATCCGGTTATTGGCATAATCGGCTGTCTCCTGCGCTTTCCTTGCCGCATCAGCAGCAGCTTTCGCATCCGCTCTTGCGGCGACTGCGACCGCTTGCGCTTCCTCGAGTTGCCGCGCCTGCCGTTCCTGCTCTTCCTGCTGCGCCTTCAACTTAGCGTTTGTCTCGGCCTCGACCGGGTCGAGCGTGTTCTTCAGTGCCTGGGCCGTGCGCAGATCCTGTTCGTCAAACCGAATTCTTCGCGCGACCAGTTGGCCTTCGGAATTTCCGGTGCCGTCAACTTCCAATCGCAATCCGCGCAGAATGTAAGTTGCTCCGTAATCTTTCGAACCGCGGAACACACCCTTCTTGTGGCTCTTGACTTCAGTTTCGGGCGTGATCAGAACCGTTGTTTGGGCTCCGCCCATCGTGTCGCCCATCCAAAAAACGTCACCCTCGCGTTTGGTGACGACGCCCTTGAACTTCTTCACTTCCTGGCCGTTTTGTATCTGGGCGTTGACTGTGGCGGCGGCAAGATTGAACGAGACCATCACACCGACCATCAGCGCCAGCATCGTTACTCTGCTTAAACCGCTGTTCACTCTTTTCATTGTGTCCTCCTCCAAGGTTTCCTCCTGATTGTTGGCGGTGTTGTCGGGGGAAGGTCGTATGGCCATCCGCTCGGCGTCGCGCCAAAGCAAACTACCGCTTTGCTCACGATGCTATCGACAGGGTTGCCCAACTGATACTGTCAATTCTTACAGTTTTGGCGCAGTTTGATGTGGCACGCGCATCTTGCGCGTGGATCACGGGCGGGGCGCCCGTGCCACTCTTCAAAATGAACCAGTTAGTAAGGCAAGATCGTTTGGTTTAGGAATGTGCGCTCGCCGGGACTCAAATTGATCCGCCAAACCGCGCCACCACGACGGTTACATTGTCGCGGCCGCCGGCGGCGAGAGCGAGCGAGGTTAAATCTTCACATGCGGCGGAAGCTGACGTAGCGGTATCCAATGCGGAAGCGATCGTCGTGTCATCAACCATTGCCGTCAGGCCGTCAGTACAAAGAAGAATCTGATCGTGCGGACGCAATTGAATCCGTTTGACTTCCGGCTTTGTGCGCGTTCCCAAAACTCCGAGCGCCGCCGTCAAAACGTGCCGCATCGATCGCGCAGCAGGGTCGGCGCCACTCAGGCCCGCATCGATTAGTTCCTGCGCCACAGTATGGTCGCGCGTGAGCTGTTTCAGCACATGGCCGCGATAAAGATAAGCCCGCGAGTCGCCGATGTGGCCAATAATGATGTCGTCACCGACCGTTGCTGCCGCTGTCAGGGTTGTGCCCATCCCGCTGAGCGATGGATCGTCGTCAGCTTGTTGCTTCAGTGTCTGGTCGATGCGAAAAAACCGCTCGGTCATTCGCTCGAGCACCGCTTCCACTTTGTCGTGATCCTCGAAGCCCATAATCCAATCGGGCGTTTCGATAATCAATTCGATCAGTTTGGTAAGCGCGGTGCGGCTGGCCACCTCGCCTCCAACGCGCCCGCCGAGACCGTCGGCAACCAACAAACCATAGCCGGTCAAATCGTAATTTGTCTGTGCGCTGCCGCAATCGAGATTCGTCGAAATGTTCTCCAGTGAACGGCGGAAGCGCATCACGAGGTAGTGATCTTCATTGCGTAGCCTGACGTTCCCGCGGTGGGTCGCGGCCGCCACATCGATTGTCATCAATGCGCCGGGATCGGATACGTAACTGTCCTCGAGCGCATCGACGAGCAACTCGGCAGTGTCAACATGATTTTGTTTGGCGCTCGCGCTGGCCATGCGCGGCGAGGATACTCCCGCGCTCCGCGGGCGAGTTCCTGTCAAAAATACCAGTTGGTAAACGGACGTTCCGGCCGTAGGGTGAACTCGCACAGCCAGCGTTTTGCGATAAATCTATGGTGGCCCAGTCACTTGAGAGTCACTTGAGAATCACGCCGTGGCAGCTCTGGCGGAGTAAACCACAATGAAATATGGGATGAGCTTTTTGATCGGAATCCTACTTATCTCTGCACAACCTACGCGGGTGTTTGCGCAGGACTCGCCGAGCGCCGCACAAGCTGCACAAGAGCTGCGGAATCAATTAAGTCAGCTGAACGATCGAGAGGCTGAAATCAAGATTCGGCTTGAGGAACTGGATTACGAACTGAAGCCGGAGAATATCGAGCGGTACTTTGCGGGCTACGGCTCTCTGCATCCTGAAGAGTTGCGTGAAGCGCGCCGTAAGAAATTGCAGATTGAAAAGGATCGGTTTCAGTCCCAGCTGACTGAGATTGGCCAAAGCCGCCAGCAGTTAGAAGCCGCGATTGTCGCGGCGGACACCAGGGCGTATCAGAACAGCGCGCTGGGCGCGGTTTCGTTAAAGGGCAGCGCGCTGGGTCAGATATTCACGGCCACAACTTTGCAGTTGGCGGCAATCACCTTTGCGTTATTGGTAATTGGAATACTGCTGGTTGCCAGGCGCAGACGTCAGCCGAAATCTTTGTAAATTGAGGAAAGGTCAACACTATGAAGATCACTACAGCACTTAGCGGTTTCACCATCGCGTTATTCATTTTGATTGGGTGTGTGTCTGCGTCGGCACAGGACATTCGGTACAACTTTCTGCCGGGAACTGACTTCTCGAAGTACAAGACCTACAAATGGGTGCGCGTACCGAAGGCGGAATACCCGAATCAGATTCTCGATAGCCAAATCATGCAGGCTATCGATGCGCAACTGGGACTCAAGGGTCTGACCAAGAACGAAGACAATCCAGATCTGTACGTGGCCTATCAGGCTGCGGTCAACCAAGAGAAACAGTGGAACTCGTATAGTACGGACATGGGCGGCTGGGGCTATGGCCGTTGGGGCGGCTGGGGCGGCTATGGCGGCGGGATGTCAACCACTACCACCACCAGTGAAACAATCAATATTGGGACCCTGAATGTGGACCTTTATGACGTAGCTGCCAAAAACCAGATCTGGCGCGGCGCCGCGACCAAGACTCTGGGTTCAGGAAAGGACCCGGCAAAAGTTAATCGCAACCTGAATAAGGCAATGGAGAAACTTTTCAAGAAATACCCGCCGCCGCCGAAGTAATTTGAAATTAAAATGTGTCCAATCAAAAGAGTCCGTCAACGTGGCGGGCTCTTTTCTTTGACGTTCAGCTGCCCGCAAGAAATGAAAGTGGCACGTCGTCCGCGAAAGCGGACGGTGTGCAAATAGCCCAGCGCTTCAGCGCTGGTTTGGAGTGCGCCGGCAGAGCGAAGCGTCGACGGCGCTTTTGATTTCATATTAGTAAGACATCCAAAGCGGTGTCGCGCTTCGCTTGCCACCGCACTCCAAATTCTGTCGCCCGCTTCGCGGGCTCGATTTGATTGACGCGTGACCCAGCGCTGAAGCGCTGGGCTATTTTCGTTTCGTCCGCCTCGCAGACGATAGAGTCGGCAAAGCGATTTCGTTGTTTTCATGAAACGGCGTTAATTGGCCTGCAGGATTTTTCGGAGTTTCAACCGCGCGCGGTGAAGTTGAGATTTTGATGTGCCGGCAGTGCAGCCCAGAAGTTTGGCGATCTCCTCATGTTCATATCCAGCAAGATCGAACAGCACAAATACTGTCCGGCATCCTTTTGGTAAGCGGGCGACCGCTGATCGAAACGCAATCTTATCGGTGAGCGGTCCTGGAAGCGTTGGCGCGCTGAGACGCGGCGCAATCGGAATGACATTCTCAAAGTCTGTGAAGACCTGTTCGCGCCGCGCCGGACGGCGAAAATGCATCAAGACACAATTCACTGTTAGGCGGTGCAGCCAGGTCGTGAACTGACTCTCACCTCGATAGGACCCGATCTTGTGAACGAGGCTAACGAAAACCTCTTGCGTCAGATCCTCTGCCTCAGCAGGATTTCGCGTCATCCCAATACACACCGCGAACACCCGATGCCGGTAACGCTCGTACAACTCGCCTAACGCGCGCATGTCACCGGTGGCGGAGGCGCGCGACAAGTTGTAGTCCGTCATGCTCGCCACGCTAAGTGGTTGGGCGGGTTCGCACGTTATCGGCACGAGCTTGGGCCGAACACGACCAACTTGAGTGGTTGCTGCTGCGAGCATTTCTAAATCACCAAGTCGCGCCAGCATAGCGACGGGCCTTCGCGCTGGTAACTGTTAGAAGTAACAGGGGCTGGCGTTCTGCTAGCCCTGTAATTTTTGACAGTTACGACGAGTGAAACGCGTCGCTACGATTCCTCACGTTCCAGCGAAAGACTGAAAGCAGCCTTGCTGAGGGAGGATTCGTGAAGACTCATAAATGGGTTGGTGATCTCATTCGTTGCACGCTTCTCGCAGTTACCGCGCTTGCGTTCGCACTCAACTGCGCCCACGCAACGCGTGCGCAGGGACAAGGATCGGCTTCGGAAGTCCAGCAACTCAAGGATCGTCTGAAGCAGCTCGAGCAGACTGTCGAAGAGCTCAAGACGCAACTGTTCGCGATTGAAGCAGCGCGCAACGGTTCGCAAACCGCCACCGGTGAAAAAGCTGCGGCGACAGTTGCAGCTGCCCCTTCATCACCTGACTTAACCGCGCCGAATCCAAAGCCCGACGAGCCGAAAGGCGAAAGCACTTTTTCGATTTACGGATTCGCGATGCTCAACTCGGGCTATGAATTTCAGGCGTCTGATCCGAAATGGTTCGACACAGTGCGGCCCGTCAAGCTGCCCGCCTTCGCAGGTCAATTCGAGCCCGGCGGCAACACATACTTCAGCGTCAGGCAATCCCGTTTCGGAGCGAAGTCGTCAACGCCGACGAAGTATGGCGAGCTGAAAACAATCTTCGAGTTTGAGTTATTCGGAACGGGCGTCGATGCCGGTCAGACGACATTTCGTTTGCGACATGCTTATGGAGAGCTAGGTCACTTTGGCGCCGGGCAGTATTGGAGTGCGTTTGTCGACCCAGACGTGTTTCCAAACACAAATGAGTACTGGGGACCAAATGGCATCGCGTGGTTTCGCAACGTGCAATTTCGGTGGATGCCAATCAAGGGAAGAAACTCTGTCACGATTGCGCTCGAGCGCCCGGGCGCGAGCGCTGACCTCGGTCAGGCGGCCGATCGTATCGAGTTGACAGGAGTGAAGCCGCGATTTCCCCTCCCTGACCTCACCGGCAATGTGAGATTCGAGAGAGGTTGGGGACACGTGCAAATCGGCGGCGTCCTCCGCGATATGCGTTGGGTCGACACAGTTAATGACGCCTTTGACCTTGGCGGCCGAGCGACTGGCGCCGGTTTCGGTATTACGTCGGCACTAAACGCGAGCAAGAAAGACGTCGTCAAGCTCTCGTACGTTTACGGACACGGCATCCAGAACTACATGAACGACGCGCCAGTTGACGTGGGCATCGAGCCGGTGGCCGGCAATCCCCGCACACCAATCAAAGGTGTAGCGCTGCCGGTGTGGGGCTGGATGGCTTATCTCGATCACACCTGGAACAAACGATTCACAAGTTCGATCGGCTATTCGATGCTGAACATTGCGAACTCGTCCGGGCAAACGGCCGATGCGTTTCATCGCGGCCATTACGGATCAGGCAATTTCATGTTCTTGCCGGTGGATCGCGTGATGTTGGGAACCGAAGTGATTTATGGGCGTCGTGAAAATTTCCGCGACGGGTTCGCGTCCGACGATGTGCATCTCCAGTTCATCTTCAAATACAACTTCAATAAGGAGTTCAAATTCTGAAACACATTTTAGGCATTCATGAAACTCAATCAATTCCTCCCGCCGTTGCCGGAATGCCGACCCCATCCCGGCTATCCGCGTGTGAACGCGGGCGCACACGAAAGCCGTGAGCCCTAATCTCCGGGCAACATTGCTAATGAGAAGTACAGTCACACACTCAACTTCGACAACGGCGCGGCGGGCGAATTTCGTCATTATGAAAGTTGGGGGTCAAGCAAATGTCAGAAGCATTTCACAACTCCACACGCACACCCGACGATCGGAGGCAAGAAAATGAAAGTAACAACTCTAGGAGCCAATCGGTCACGAATGTTCTTACGCTGCGCAATAGCAATCGGGTGCGGCGTTACGTTGATCGCTGCCGATCTCGTCGCGATCGCGGGCAGCCCGAAGGCCCCCGCGATACACGATTCAGCTTCAACGTTCGATGACACGACGACGATTCCGCCGGACCAGCTCGATGCCCTTGTCGCGCCAATCGCACTTTTTCCCGACGAAATGTTGAGCCAAACGCTCGTGGCTTCCACGTATCCGTTAGAGCTTGTGCAGCTTCAGCAATGGCTGGCCAAGCATCCGGATCTGGCAAAAGATCAAAAGAAGTTAGCTGACGCAGTCAAAAAGCAGCCGTGGGATCCGAGCATTCAGGCGATGGCGGCGCTGCCGGATCTCGTGAAGCGATTGACGGACGACATTCAGTGGACGACGGATCTCGGCAATGTGTTCCTGGCGCAACAAAAGGACGTGATGGACGCGATTCAAAGAATGCGGCACAAGGCGCAGGACAAGGGCTCACTCCAGTCGAATCAGCAACAGAAAGTTGAAGTACAGACGATCGAGAGTAAGGAAGTGATCGTGATTGAGCAGGCAAATCCGCAGGTCGTCTATGTCCCTTCGTACGATCCGCAATACGTCTATGGTCCGCCTGCATATCCTTATCCGCCGATTTACTACCCGCCGTACCCCGGCACGGGAGCGGTGATCGCGGCGAGCGCAATCTCGTTCGGCGTTGGCTTGGCCATGGGCGCGGCGTGGGGCGGCGGCTGGGGCTGGGGTTGTGGCTGGGGTGGTGGCGACGTCGACATCAACATGAACAACAACTTTAACCGCAATACCAATATTCAGGGCGGCAATCGCGTCAACAACATCGGCAGCGGCAATCGCGGTGGTAACAAGTGGCAGCACAACCCTTCACATCGCGGCGGCGCGCCTTATGCTGATCGCAGGACCGCAGACAGATTCGGCGGCACGACGCGTGGTGACTCGCTCGCTAATCGGCAAAGAGCAGCTCAACGCGATCTCGGACAACGCGGAGGCATTGGTGATCGCGGTGGTGTCGGTGATCGCGGTGGCGTTGGTAACCGCGGCGGTGTCGGTGACCGCGGCGGTGTCGGTGACCGCGGAGGCGTGGGCAATCGTGGAGGTGTCGGCGATCGCGGTGGCGTTGGCGACCGTGGTGGCGTTGGCGATCGCGGCGGAGTCGGAAACAACCGCGGCGGTGTCGGAAACAACCGCGGCGGCGTGGGTGATCGTGGCGGGGTTGGTGATCGCGGTGGCGCAGGCAATCGCGGCGGCATCAGTGATCGCAGCAGCGGAATTTCAAATCGCGGTAACTCGGGCGGGTTCGGCAATGCCGGTGGAGATCGCGTGGGCAACCGGAGCATAGGAAACAGCGGGAGTTCCGGACTCGGAAATCGCGGCGGTGGTTTTGGCGGAAACGGCGGCTTCAATGGAGCCAACGCTCGCTCGAGCAGCAGCCGCGGCTCCTCAAGTCTCGGAAGCCGTAGTGGCGGCGGCGGCTTTGGTGGCGGCAGTCGCGGTGGTGGCGGCGGAATGAGCCGCGGCGGCGGCGGGGGAGGCCGTGGTGGCGGTGGCGGCGGACGCAGGAGGTGACATCATGAAAAAGAAGAACACTCGCGAAAACAAAAAGTTCACGTTAACCATCTACGGAATCGTGGTGTCGAGCGCGGTGGCGATGCTAATTCTCTGCTGCGTTGTACCACTGACGTTCGGGCAGTCGAACCGCCATCTGACGAGCAGAGGCAAAGGTTTCGCCAGTGCCCAGGCAGCTGCTGATGCTTTGATTGCCGCGACCGCGACTTACGACCAAGCGCAACTAAAAGAAATTCTCGGCCCTAACAGTTCGGACATCACGGGCACCGGCGAGCCGGCGCGCGACAAAGAGAATGCTCAGGCATTCGCGGAACAGGCGCGCACCAAGATGAGTGTTAACGTCGATCCGAAAAATCGGAATCGCGCCACGGTCGTCGTCGGCAACGAAGATTGGCCTTTGCCGATACCACTCACAAAGCTGGGCAGCCTTTGGTACTTCGATACGAACGCCGGGAGGCAGGAGCTGCTGCGTCGCCGTGTCGGCCGAAACGAACTGGACGCGATTCAGATTTGTCGCGGCTATGTCGAAGCACAGCACGAGTACGCGCTGGCGAAAAAAGTGAATGGGGTCAATCAATACGCGCAGCGAATCATTAGCACTCCCGGTCAGCAGGATGGGCTAGCTTGGAAAAATGCGGATGGCGCATGGGACGGACCGATCGGCGAAAAAGTCGCGGCGGCAATCACGCGGGGATATGCGAACCGCAATGAGCCGTATCACGGTTACTTCTTCAAAGTGCTCAAAGGTCAGGGTCCGGCTGCGCCCTTGGGCGAACTGGATTACGTCATCAAGGGAGTGATGATTGGCGGCTTTGCGCTGATCGCATCACCCGCGCAATACCGAAACACTGGCGTAAAAAGCTTTATGGTGAGTCAGGACGGTGTCGTTTACGAAAAGGACCTTGGACCAAACACCCTAACGTTGTTTCAAAGCATTGACCGCTTCAATCCGGATCGAAGTTGGACGCCTGTGAAGGAAGACAACTGAGACCGGAGCTCACCCCCTGAGCGCAAGCACTGTCAGTTTTGACAGTGCTCGAAGGACTTTTCCATACCTACAATTTTGAGTGGGCGCGAATGCTTTTCGCAGAACGCGATGCTCCACGCCGCTGCTTCGAAAAGGAGACCTAACATGGCTACAGATAACAAACTCA
>DASYPX010000248.1:0-6716 GCA_036006125.1 Pyrinomonadaceae bacterium
GCGGCAGGTAGTCTTCGCCGAATTCGACGTCGACGACCGGGCCGATAATCTGCACCACTTTGCCGACATGTCCGTTCGCGCTGGTTCCGTTGGGCGTAGCCATATTTAGTTCAGTCAACTCCTTCGATTGAAAGCAGAAGCCTTACAGATAAGAACTGGAAGGATTTTAAAGATTGAGAAGATAACATAGCCTCGACCCGCTTCTCAAACCGCGAAAACCCGCCTATTTGCCTCAATTAGATGCCGCGGTCACTGCAAAAAGTCGCAAAAAGCCTGTCAAAGATTTTTGAAACCGAACTTGTCCTATTGTCGTAGTACAATACGGCAATCCGATGTTCCACATAGACGCCAAGCACCCGACGCCGCTTTACCACCAGCTCGAGCGATCGATTAAGTTCGCAATCGCCACGGGAAAGCTGCGCATTGGCGAACAGTTGCCGACCGTGAGACAGCTGGCGGTCGAATTGAAAATCAACGCGAACACGGTCGCGAAGGTCTATGCGGAATTGGAGCGGTCGGGCGTGCTTCAGACGCGGCGCGGCGTCGGCACTTTTGTCCAGGAGCGGCCGGCAGAAGTCGCACTCAATCGGCGCGAACGTGAGAGACACCTGCGCGAGCTGACGGATCATTTCATTGCCGAGACGCATTCGCGCGGATACTCGATCGATGAGGTGATTGAACATTTGGAGAGTCGCAGGAAGCGACGCGCGAATTGAGGTTGCGTGACTTGGTGACTTGCGATGGTTCGCAAGTCAGCAACTTGCGCTACACAGAGCGCGGAAGGAGAAATCAAAATGGCCAACATTCAACTCGTTTCGTCCGTTGAGAATCGCAGTAGCAACCTGCCGTCGTCGACGGCGCCGCGAGTAAATTTCGTGCAGGGTGTCGCATTCCTGGCGCCGCTGGCGCTGGGTGCGCTGTCGACTCTGCTGACGTGGAGTCCGGCTGGGGTAATCATCGGATTCTTGCTCGGATTGTTGCTCGCGCAGTCCCCCAAAATTGCGCGGCAGTGGGAACGTGCAGTGGTGCTGCGGCTGGGCAAGTACGTAGGTCTGCGGGGGCCGGGACTGTTCTGGATCATCCCGTTTGTCGACAGTATTTCCGCCTGGATCGATCAGCGGGTGATTACGACCGGCTTCGCGGCGGAAGAAACTTTAACGAGCGACACGGTTCCCGTCAACGTCGATGCGGTGCTGTTCTGGGTAGTTTACGATCCCGAGAAGGCGGCACTCGAAGTGCAGAATTATCCGCAGGCGGTAAGTTGGGCGGCGCAGACTGCGTTGCGCGACATCATTGGCCGAACTTCCTTGAGCGACCTGCTGCGTGGCCGCGAACGAATTGAAGACGAGTTGCAGAAACTGATCGATGAACGATCGAATCCCTGGGGCGTCACTGTCCAATCGGTGGAGATGCGCGATGTGATTATTCCGGCGGCGCTGCAGGATGCGATGTCGCGGGAAGCCCAGGCCGCGCGTGAGAAAGCTGCCCGCGTGATTCTGGCGGAAGCCGAAGTCGAAATCGCTAACCGGTTCAGTGTGGCGGCTGAATCTTATCGCGACAATCCGACGGCGTTACACCTGCGCGCGATGAACATGCTGTACGAGGGTTTGAAAGAGAAGGGCGCGCTCATGCTCGTGCCGAGCAGCGCCGTTGAATCGATGGGCATGGGTGGATTGCTGGGCGCGGCGGCGTTAAGGCAGCAGAAGCTGACGGGAAGTGACGAGCCGGTCGAGTAGCACCGCGAAGCGCGGCCGTGGCTTCGTGCTGTTAGGCACGAAATGTTTGTAGCCCAGTCACCCAAGACTGAGCCCGCGAAAGCGAAACCGCGTTTCGACTTTCGCGGGCACTCTCTTAATCGGTCCGGTTCTATAAACCTTTCACGCCTAACGGCGTGACTTGGGAACGAACAATCTCAAATCTAAAATCACCAATCGCAAATGCGCGTTATTCTTCCGGATCGATCTTAATCTTCATCGATCGCAAAATCCGCAAATCCTCGTCGGTCAATTCCAGCGAGCCCTCGGTTGGTTGTTCACGTTCTTCTTCGCCTTGCGGGCGCAGTCCAATTTCGAGTTTCAGCGTCAGTTCCATGTCGAAGCCTGCTTCGCGCAGACGTTCGATGGCCGCGGCGACGCTCGACGATTCCTGCACCGATTCGTTGATAGCTGTGCCCACCTGCTCAGCCAGCTCTTTCACATAATCATCAAGTTCCAAAATGAATAACCTCGCTGTAAATCTATTTCTTGAGAGGCTTGCGCGCGATCAAGTAAGCCGTATCGTGATGGTGTCCTCCCTCATCCGAAGGCCCTTCGTGATAGTACGTGATTTCCCAATCGCTGAATAGTGTCTTTAGTTGGCCGGGTTCGAGCAAAAACGCCCGATTGTGTGGCTTGGCATTGGGATTTCCGTCGTTCAGATGAACAGCGGCCACAAACATGCCGCGGGGTTTTACGCCGGCGCGAACCGCGGGAAACAGATCGCGCTGAAGATAGTAGAAGTTGTAGATCAGATCATAAGCGGCAGGTTCGATTTGAAACTCGCCCTTTTCCAAATCGACGACGTGAGCATCGATCTGATGCAGCCAAGATGCCTCCGCACCGGACGCAGGGATGCGTGCGCTCCGTGCGCGTTGGCGAAGAATTTCAATGCCGACTCGCGATGAATCGACGGCCGTGACTTGCCAGCCTCGTTCCGCGAGATATAACGCGTGACGACCAACGCCGCACGCGATGTCGAGCGCGCGGCCTGGTTGTATGTCTCGGATTGCTTTAATGAGGAGCGGCGAAGGTTCCTGTGTGGTGTGTTCACCGCGAAGATAGCGCGCATTCCAATCAGGCATGGTTCGCTTCCGCCGCGCGAGATTCAGTTAGCGCAGTGCGAACATAACCGGCGACGACATCCGGCGAAAGCTGTGATGCCGCAAGTAGTCCATTTCGATCGCGATACTTAATGGCCGACGAAAGTTCGCTCACATCGATTTCCCATCGGCCACTCGCATTTTGCTCGGCTGAATTCAGCTCCGAAACCAACTTCGTGAAGTCACGGCGCGGAATACGCGGGCGGATAATCGTCTCTGCCCATGAGTAGTAGGGATAGTCAATGCGATACGCCCACGAACCGTTGACCTGGGTGGTGATAAGAAACAATTGACCGTGCGCATGATGCGAGATTGCTGTGAACGGTGCCGCGTGTTCCGATGGGTCAAAACCTCTCGGCCCAAAAATCGCCGGCGATAAGGTGACCACTGACAGTTCGCCGCTCGCCGACTCTTCAACAGTGGATTCGCCCTTTGCAAAACTGTCGAGCGCCGTTTCAATTCGCTGCCACGGCTTGCGCCAAAGGTTTTCGTACTCGTCCGTGTGTTTGATGACGTACTCGATATGCGGCAATACCAGCAGATATTCCTCTGCTTCGTCCGGTATAGGTTTACCTGCAAGTTGCTGCGCCAAAGGCGATCCCGATTTGTCAATCGGTGAATCGCCGCCTTGAATGACAATACTGGTGCGGACTCCGTCAACACTGCTGAATTCCGAAAAGTCGCCAGCCTCGGCCGCAGCAATCAATTTTTCGCGCAGAGGTAGAGCACGCTCGCCGTTGAGCATCGTCCAGACCGACAACACGCCGTCGGTGTCAAAATGATTGTTCGTGACGAGGTCGATGCTGCGTGTCAGCTCGGCGCGATTCGGCGCAGCGACGACGTTCAGGACTGTTTCCGTCGACGTGTCCGCTTTCACGGACTCAGGCGTTTGGTTGCCATGCCAATGCGAAAAATGAATGGCGTTATCAACGGTGCCGTCGACCGAAAGCTTCGGCACGTCGGCAATGGCACTACTGTAAAACTCGAATCGCATAAACACTCCGTTAACGCTTGAAATTGTTAATCAGCACCACGTCGCTCGTCTCTGTGCCGCGCGATAGCGCAATTTGTTTTCCGTCGCGCGAGAAGTCGAAGCTGAAGATGCGTTCCGAAGCAAAGTTCGTCAACTGCTTTGGCGCTGAACCGTCAATCGGTTGCGCCCAAAGATTCGTGACGCCATTTCTCGTCATCCCGTAAACCAACGCGCGTCCGTCAACTGTCCAGCGCAGGTTTGTGATGGGACCCGTGAAGGGTAATGTCTTTACGGGCTCGCCTCCCTCGCTCGGAAGTATGGCAAGCGTCTGGGACCCCGCAGGTTGCGGCAGATACAAGCAAGCGATCTGCTTTCCGTCAGGCGAGAAGACCGGGTCCCCTGAATATTTATCCGTTAACTCCGTTGGCTGGCCACCGTCGATTCCAACTTTCCAGATAGTAGATTTGTTCAAATACATTTCGTACGCCACCCACTGGCTGTCAGGCGAGATGTCCGGAACCTCTTCGTCATGGTGATCCGTTAACTGCTTTAAATTTCCTCCATCGATATCCATCCGCCAAATGTGAAACGCCCCCGTGCGGTCGGACATGAATACAACGTAGCGCCCATCTGCCGACACCGAAGGTACGACATTGTCGCCGGCATTCGCCGTAAGCTGTTTTCTGGTACCGTTCGCCAGGTCGAGCAAGTAAAGATCGCCGCCCACCGGTTGCTTGAGCGGATAGACAAGCTTTCCGTCAGGCGTGAATACCGGGTTTCCCACCAGGTTCCGGCCTTGGGTCACTTGCGTCGCGCGCGCCGCGTCGAACGCCGGCATTACCCAAATGTTGTTATTCAATTCCGTCATTACCGCCGCGATCGAAGCAGAGTCTGAGGTGAGACTGATCGTCGGGTAAGAATTCAGGTCGTTCGTGAGTTTCGTCACCGCACCGGACGGATAAGACAGTTGCCAGATGCTGAACGCCTCGCCCGCACGCTCTGCGGCGGTCGCCAAAATCGTGTCGGCATTAAACCATACGGCCTGTCTCACCAGGTTCCATCGGCGCTGCGTCAGAAATTTTACTTCGCCTGTGGCGACGGAAACCGTGGCGACGCTCATGAAGTTTTGGCTGGTGATGGCAACCGGAGTCGCGATCGTCTTGCCGTCAGGCGACCATGTTACAGCGCTGAAGTCACCCTGAAAGAAGTATTCGTCACCATGCCGCATGGCGAGTTGCCGCTGCCCGCTGCCATCGGCATTTGCGATCATCAGCCGATCTTCATCTTCGTAGTAATCGAAGTAGGCGATCTGCTTGCCGTCAGGAGAAAAACTCATCGAACTCTTAACGCCGGTGAAAAGCTTCCGCGGTGTACCTCCAAGCACGGGCACCTGGTAGAGCGTTCCCGTATCACGATTTCCCTCGCGAATGGCGTAGTAAACGTAATTGCCGTCAGGCGAGAAGGCCAAGCCGAAAAATCGCACCTCAGCCGGAGGGACGATCTGCGTGTTGCTATTGGCCACGGCCACCTGTCGCAACCACAAACTCTTTTGCGCTCCGTCATCCTCCACGTGCACGAGCCACTTGCTATCGGGTGAAATCACCGCCCCGGTCGCGTTGCCGGTCGTGGTCAATCGCGTGAATTTTGCGGCTTCAAACGAGATTGCTGAGTCAGTTCGTTTGCTGAGAAGCTTGTAGAGTGCGAATGAAACTCCGGCCAGAAATATCAGCGCAACAAGAGCCATGATGCCGAAACTTTTCTTGTGTCCCTTGATTTGACTGACGACGTACTCAGCGCTGGACATGTGCGTCGGTGGTGCGGTGACTTCGCCAGTGCCCGCAACGACGCCGCCGATCGTTGTCGGTGCAGAGTGAATGCTCACACTTGACGCGCCCGCATCGCTTCTTATTGCCGCCACGCGGTCTGGAGCAACGGAACGCTCTACCTCTGTGGCCGCATCAACGCGTTGCTTCAGCCGCTGTAACTTCTTCAAAAGCTCGCGCGCGGTCTGCGTTCGTTCCGGCACTTCTTTCGTCAGCGTTTCAGTGACGATCCAATCAAGCGCTTCCGGCAGATTCGGTACGTGCGCTGATAACGGCAATGGCTCTTTCTCCAGGATCGCGACGATGATGTGGCTCGGCGTCGCGCCTTCGAACGGCAAACGGCCTGTCACCACCTCGTAAAGCACAACGCCGACACTCCAGATATCTGTGCGCGCATCTACCTCTCTGCCGCTCGCCTGCTCAGGCGACATGTAACTCACTGTGCCCATGACCACACCGGGGCTGGTTTTCACTCGCGTTGCTACTGCGCTGTCTGAAATTTGTTCGGGAGTTGCCGTGGTTTGGGCCACTTTCGCCAGTCCAAAATCGAGCACTTTCACCCGGCCGCGCGGCGTGATCATGATGTTCGACGATTTAATGTCCCGGTGCGTAATGCCATTGGAGTGCGCCTCGTCGAGTGCGTCAGTAAGTTGGATCGCGATGTTGAGACTCTCGCCGACCGGCAACGGACGTCCGGCGATCTTTTGATCCAGGGTGACGCCTTCGACATATTCCATTGCGATGAAATATCCACCGTCGGCTTCGCCGATTTCGTAAATGTGCGCGATGTTCGGATGTGAAAGACCGGCGGCAGCGCGCGCCTCCTGAAGAAATCGATGCAGCCTCTGCTGGTCACGCGCAATTTGCGCCGTGAGGATTTTGATGGCGACGTCGCGGTCAAGTTGTGTGTCTCGTGCGAGATACACTTCGCCCATGCCGCCCTCGCCAATCTTCGAGCGGATTTCGTAGCGGCCGAGTTTTGTGCCAATCGCGAGCGACATTACTTCTTCAATCCCGCGGCCCAATTTAGAACTATCACGATAGGCGCGCGACTCTGTTCCTG
>DASYPX010000249.1:0-7127 GCA_036006125.1 Pyrinomonadaceae bacterium
GCATCCATCAGCGATTTGCCTTCGGACTCGCCGCGTTCGATGTACTCGCGCGTACGTGAAGTTGCTTTTAAAATCTCGATCGCGGCCATGCGTCCGCTGCCGTCCGCCCGCGGCAGCAGTCGCTGCGAGACGATGTAACGAAACGACTGCGCCAGGCGCGTGCGAATGATCTGCTCTTCGTTCTTCGGAAACACGCCGATGATGCGTTCGACAGTTTTCGCGGCGTCAATTGTGTGCAAAGTCGATAGTACGAGGTGACCTGTTTCGGCCGCCTCCATCGCTACTTCCATTGTTTCGCGATCGCGCATCTCACCCACGAGAATCACCTTCGGTGCCTGGCGCAACGCGGCGCGCAGCGCCAGGGCGAAGCTGGGCGTATCAGAATGAAGTTCGCGTTGGTGAATCGTTGAGTTCTTGTGCTGATGAGTAAACTCGATCGGATCTTCGATGGTCACGACGTGGTAATACTTCGTTTCATTAATCAGATCGATGATCGCCGCCAGCGTCGAACTCTTACCACTGCCGGTCGGACCAGTGACCAGAACAATTCCATTCTTCAGCTCAACGATGTCGCGTAACTGCTCGGGCAGATTGAAGTCCTCGAAGCGTGGGGGGCGCTGTGGAATGACACGCATGACAATCGCATGCGAGCCACGCTGCTTGAAGATATTGACGCGAAAGCGACAGAGACTCGGAACGCTAAACGAAATGTCTGTCGACCCGAGTTTCTCCAAACTCTGCGCCGCATCCTCATTTGATCCGATGATCAACTTTGCGATCGCGGCGGTTTGCGGCGGAGTCAGTTTGTCCAGCCCGGGAATCGCGACGGGTTGAAGCTTCCCCACCAATTCGATCTGCGGCGGACGTCCGGGCGAAAAGATGAGGTCGCTCACTTTGTCGGACACCGCCAGCATGCGCTGCAGAATTGTCGCGAGATTCAGGGCGCCTTGCGTTGTTTCGGTTGGCTGCTGGGTTTCAGTCATTCGTTTAAAGGGCCTTTAGAATAAAGAATGTCACATCGTCACCGGCGCCCTGGCCATCTGTCCATGTCATCAAGTCGCGATGAAGCACATCGATCATTTCGCGCGCCGGCAGATTGCGCGCGTTGCGTACTGCTTCGGCCAAACGATCTCGTCCGTACTCTTCCCCGCTGGGATTTGTCGCCTCGGTGACGCCGTCAGTGTACAGCACCAGGATCTGTCCGGGTGCGATCGTCGCGTAGTATTCGTAATAACGCGAATCACGAAACATACCGAGCGGAACCCCGCCGCGTTCTTCGAAATGCGCCGTGCCGTCGACGTCAATCAGCATTGGCGGGTTGTGTCCCGCATTCGAATACGCCAACGTGCGGTTCGTCGCATCAAGAATTCCGTAAAACGCCGTGACGAATTGGTTACGCTCGATCGATTCCCAGAGAAGGTAATTTACCTTCGACATCGAAACCTGCGGCGCGTATCCAATGTGGGAAGCAGCGCGCAGGCTCGCCCGCAAAAACGCCATTAGCAACGCGGCGGGAACGCCCTTTCCCGAGACATCGGCGATCACAATTCCGATCTGATCGTCGTAGATTTTCACCCAATCGTAGTAATCGCCCGACACTTCTTCGGTGGGAAAGTTGTATGCGCTGATGTCGAAGCCCTCGAGCTGCGGATCGCGCGCCGGCAACAATTCAAGCTGCACCTGCCGCGCAACTTCGAGCTGCGTCTCGAGCCGTTGCTTCTCGATCAGCTGTTCGTGCAGCATCACCTTCTCGATGATGATTGCGACTTGTGACGCGAGCAACATCAGCACTTCAAGATCGTCATTCGCATAAGCGTTCAGCTCATCGCTCTCCAAATCAAAGACGCCGATGACTTCCTCGTTCGAGATGATCGGCGCAACCATCTCTGAGCGCGTGCGCGCGCGCGCATTCACATAACGCGGCTCTTTCCGCACATCGGGAGAAATGAACGGCCGGCCGCTCACGGCGACGTGGCCAATCAAACCTTCACCCATCTTCAGGTGCAGCTCCTGCATGTCCGCGATGTCGTACCCGCGCACAGCTTCGGTGTGAAACACGGTCGTTTCTTCATCCCCGGCCTGCCAATCGGTCGGCCGCAGATGCTTTACCAGATAAATTCCGGCGGCGTCGTACGGAATCAGCGAGTCAAGCGTGTCCATTACCAGATCGAGCACCTCCTGCAAATCGAGCGAGCGGCTGATCGTCTTGGTAATGTCGAGCAGCATCCGCAGCTTGTCCACAACGGACAAGCCGACTGTGCTTCTGGAAGTTGCTTGAGTCATAAAGAATGCTTGAGCGCGAGTTATCGCGGTCTCAAGCTCATTTATTATACGTGGTGAGTGCGCGAGCCTGAAAGACTTTTGTAGGCAGCCCAGAGACGTGTGACTTTGATGCGGTATTCGACGAGTTGCCGGCTCACGCGAAAGCGACGGGCAATTTGATCGGAAGTGCGGCCGTCGAGCACAAGTTTGCGCAGCGCCGTATAGGGAACTAGCGCCGCTGACCCGATTGCGTATGCGGCCTCTTCATCGGCTTTGTTGTAGTCGCGTGCGAGAACCCGGGTGCCGCTTCCCTTCTTTTCGTCGACAGCCACGGCAAGGCGATTAGCAGTATGGCCGAGAAACACGTGGGAGATCTCCTCCATCAGAGTCGCACGATTCCGGTGCGTGCCGTGCGCGGGGTTCAAGATGACCAGCCGCCATCCGTTCGGCAGTGGCTGCGAACACGCGCCTCCCGACCATTGATTCGTCCCCGGGCCGAGCAAGTGTTCGCGTGATTCATCTGACAAGCCTTTGATTTGATCGAAATCGACGACCAGCAACCTCGCGAACTCAGCGAGCGCGAATGGATCCAGCGCTTCGTCCGGAGCGACATTCGCGAAGTCACGAAGTGCTAACGCGCGCAGTTCGAATTGTTTTCGTTTTTCAGTGGGAGGAAATGAAGTAACGTCCAACATAAGGCGGCCTCACGTTCCCCACTCCGCGCGCGGAGAGGGGCTGGGGAAGAGGTTGAGCGCGTCACCAACCCCACTCTAATCCCCTTCCCGCTCGCGGGGAGGGACAAAGACTCAATTGAACAAGCTATTGACGTACTGTTCCGGATCGAACACCACGAGATCGTCGACCTTCTCGCCAATGCCTGCATAACGAATCGGCAAGCCCAATTCCTTCGCAATCGCGACGGCGATTCCGCCTTTGGCTGTTCCGTCCAGTTTGGTCAGCACAATTCCAGTCACACCGGCGACCTTGAGAAACTGTCGCGCTTGTTCCAGCCCGTTTTGTCCTGTCACCGCGTCGACGACCAGAAGAGTTTCGTGCGGCGCTCCTTGCACTTCGCGGCCGGCAACGCGTTTCATCTTCTCGAGCTCCGCCATCAAGTTGGATTTGTTGTGTAAGCGACCGGCGGTATCGACGATTAAAACGTCGGAGCCACGGGCTTTCGCCGCCTTCATTGAATCGAATAAAACGGCCGCCGGATCAGTCCCCTGTCTCTGCTGAATCAAAGGCACCCCGGTGCGTTCTGCCCAAATTGCCAGCTGGTCGCTCGCGGCGGCCCGAAAAGTGTCGGCGGCGCAAATCAAGACATCGTTGCCTTCGGCTTTGATTCGTTGCGCGAGTTTGCCGATCGTCGTCGTTTTGCCGACTCCGTTCACGCCTACAATCATCATCACGTAAGGCGCGATGTTCACCGGCACGCTCGTTTCGGATGCGACGCCCTGTTCTTCAGCGCCCTGAAGGATCGAAAGTAGCTCAGACTTGATCGCGCCCTTCAGTTTTTCGATGTCGTCGATCTCCTTCCGGCTGATGCCTCGCCGGACAGTTTCCAAAACGTGCATCGTCGTCGGCACGCCAATGTCAGCAGCAATCAGAGCCTCTTCCAATTCATCGAGCAGCCCCGCATCGATGTGCTTCGCGCCGGCGAAGACGTTGTCGATTCGCTGTGACAGCGACTCGCGGGTCGCCGAGACCGCGCGCCGAAAACGCGCTGAGAATTCTTGCTCCAACGCTGCTTCGCGCGCTTGCAGTTGCTCGATAGTCAGATCAAGGCCGAGCACAGAGGTCTGCCATGGAGTAATGGCCGGCATGGGATCTTCGGTGGGCGGCGCGACGGGCGCGAATTCCTCCGGCGATCTTTCTTCAACCGAGTCCGGCGCAGGTTCTTCAACCGCGGGAACGTTCAATCCGAGCGAGACAAACTGGTCCTTTTTTCTTCGCCAAAACGGCATCTTTTCATTCCTAAATGAAGATTTTCTTCGATTATACGTGTCGAACGCGCACACGTCAGCCGAGGATGAAGCGCAAGTGGAGATTGTCTGGGATTTGCGGTTCAGTTTACCGCACGGCTGGAATCTGAAGTCGGTGCGACGGGCAGAGCGGGAATCGCGGGCGCAAGGTAGTCGCTTTGGTTGCGTGTGAGACGGGTGACGCCCGGTCGAATCTTCCCTACTTCGCACGCAGCGATGAAAGCCGCCACCACTCGCGCATCGTAGCGAGTACCGACGAGACCCTTCAGACGCGTCAGCGCTGTTTCCAGATCCAGCCCTTTCTGATAAGGCCGATCGGTTGTCATCGCATCAAAGGTGTCAGCGACCGAAACAATAAGTGCCTGCGTCGGGATTTCGTCGCCCTTCAGTCCTTGCGGATAGCCTTCGCCGTTGATCATCTCGTGATGCATATACATACCCGGCAAGAATTCCCGCATCGCCGGAATTTGCGACATGATCTTGTAGCCCTTCTGTGGGTGGGTCTTCATGATCTTGTATTCTCGATCGTCCAGCGCGCCGGGTTTTTTCAGGATGTTATCGTCGATACTGATTTTGCCGACATCGTGCAACAGCGCACTAACCCGAACTTTCTCGATTTCATCAGCTTCTAGACCGAGTCCTTCGGCAGTGGCCACTGAAAAACGCGACACTCGCTCTGAATGACCGCGGGTGTAAGGGTCCTTGCCATCGATTGCTGCCGCCAGCGCCTTCACCGTCCCCAGGAACAGTTCTCGGTTTTCCTCCGCCGAACGTTGCAGGTCCTGAATGTAACGTTCGATCTGATCCGTCATTCCATTGAATGACAAGCCAAGTTCACGCAGTTCCGTCCCACCCAAGACTCTGACGCGTTTTGAGAAGTCGCCACCGGCGATACTCATTGCGGCTGCCGCCAGCTCGCGCACCGGCCGCGTCAGCTTGTCAGCGAAATAGAAGCCGCAAACCAGCGCGAGCGTGGCTGCCAGCAGACTGACAAAGAACACCTGGTTCCGCATCTCGCGTACCGAGGCCAGTGCGGCGGACTCATCCTGGATCGCGATGACTCCGAGCAACGCGTTGTGATCAAGTTCGGCGGTGGCGTACGAGCCGAGCATTGAAATCGACCTGCCCTCTCGCTCAACTGTAAACGGAGCTAGCGCAGTCTGAATCTGGGAACCCGATTCGAGCCAATCTTGCACTACTTTCAGATCTGTCATCGGTCGTTCCGCAAACGCGACCGCAACATCCGGATGGGCAACCGCTTTGCCGTTTTCGTCGACAACGAAAACGACCGGCAGACCAGCGTCTAACATTTCACGTGTGCTTTTCGTCGAAGAGGCTTGCACCGTCTTGAAGGCTTCCTGAAATGAAACGACGGCGACGACTGCCGCAACGATCTGATCACCGTCCATGACAGGTGCTGCGATCGTCAGACCCATCTCCTGACCCGATCGAATAATTTGCGGACGACCGACGATGACTTCGCGGCTGCTCATGTGCGCGAGCACATCGGTGATTCGTTGATCAACTTCTTCTTTGCGAATCAGGTCGGGTTGGAAAGCACGGTGAATCTCACCCTTGACGGGACATATCGCCAGCGCAATCAAATTTGGATCGTCCTGCAGAGTGCGCTGCAGCCGCTGATCGGATCCGGCGTCAGTTAGTGAGTGAATCCCGCCGGCGATTTCAAAGGCCCGCGCCAAGCCGGTGACTACGTCGCGATAACGCTGGCCGTACAATTCGATCTGTCGTGCCTTACCCTGAACGAGTTGCGCCTGGTAACGACCTTCGATCGC
Organism: Pyrinomonadaceae bacterium; assembly: GCA_036006125.1. GTDB lineage: Bacteria > Acidobacteriota > Blastocatellia > Pyrinomonadales > Pyrinomonadaceae > UBA11740. The sequence goes on from DASYPX010000249.1 coordinate 6,038, forward strand.
GCGCAGTTCGTCCGCGCTGCGGCGTGAGACGATTATGCCGGCGACGGCCAACGGCAACAGTCCGACGAGCAGCAAAACTGCCAGCACGACGTACAACAAGCGAATTCGGCGGAGACGTTCGAACACGAAGCGAAGTTTGGTTTGAAATCGAAAGACGAGGATTTAACCCCGGGCCGCGGGCGAGACGCGATAGCCTCGTTCACAGATTAGAGGTTTGTCGCGGCAGGTGTCAACGGTTTTGGTCACTATTTAACTGGTGAAATAGTTTGAATTAGGCCGCAAAAGAGTGAATCTTTTAGTGCGTGGGTGCACCTGACTGACGAAAGCCGATGGAGACAGCCTTCTCGTGCGATACTTTCTCAACTTGCCCGAAGTGCCGGGCGTCTAAAGACTTGAGCCGCACTCGGTGTTCCGTGGGGACCGGGGCGGGCGGCGAATGGAAACGGTCACGACTGACGAACAGATGGTTGAACGTGCCTTGTCGGGCGACCCAGAGGCGTTCGGCGAGATTGTGCGTCGTTGGGAGCGCCGTATTTTCGCGCTCGCGTTCGGCATGCTCGGACGCGAAGAAGATGCGCGCGATGCTACGCAGGAAACGTTTCTTGCGGCGTTTCGCAACCTGCGAGGATTTCGTGGCGAAGCAAAAGTTTCGTCCTGGCTGCATCGGATCGCCGTTAACCAATGTATTACGCGACAGCGACGCGCGAAGGTTCGTAGCGAAACGGCGCTCGAAGACGAAGCCGAAAAGAACGCCGCTGTGTTCGCGTTGCCGGCTGATGTTTCACCGGCCCGTGTCGCAGAGCACCAAGAGGTCAGCTCAGCAGTTCGCAAGGCGGTCGGCGCATTACCGGCGGAGTTGCGACAGGTGGTAGTAATGAAAGAGTTTGAAGAACTGACGTTCCAGGAAATATCTGACGCGCTCGAGGTGCCCCTGAGTACCGTTAAGAGTCGTTTGTACACAGCACTTCGACAGTTGCAGATGCGCTTACAGAAATTTGGCGAGGCGTAGTTAGGCGAGGTTGTCATGCAAAACGAAATTGAACGACCCATATGTCACCGGGCTGAAGACCTGGTGACGTATTTGTACGGT
>DASYPX010000250.1:0-8066 GCA_036006125.1 Pyrinomonadaceae bacterium
CGCCGTTGCGACTTCGCTGCTGCCTGAACCTGAAATCTGTTGTGGCTCTATAAGTTTCGCGAGACCGAAGTCGAGAATCTTCGCGTGCCCGTCGCGCGTGATCATGATGTTGTCGGGCTTCAGATCGCGATGGACGATTGCCGCCGCGTGTGCTTTCGCCAGTCCTTCAGCGACGTGTTGTAGGTAGCGAAGCAGCTTGGCGAGTTCGGTTTGCTTGCCGTGGATCAACTCGCGGAGCGTAAAGCCGTCAATGAACTCCATCGCGATGAAGTTGGCGCTCTCGCTCTCGCCAATTTCGTAGATGTGCGCAATGTTCGGATGATTCAGCGCGGCCGCAGCTCTTGCTTCTTGCGTAAATCGCCGTATTCGATCCTGATTACTCGCGAGCTCCGGCGGAAGAATCTTCAAAGCAACTTTGCGGTCAAGCTTTATGTCGTGCGCCAGATACACCTCACCCATTCCGCCTTCGCCGATCTTCGAGCGGATTTCGTAACGACCGAGTTTTGTGCCTGTGTCGAGTGTCACGCTACTGCTTCAGAGTGGCGGCCCAATTGAGAATTATTGTTAAAGGTGCAGCACTGTTGCCTTGTGCCAGCACGTTGATAATCAAAGCCTGGCCGTCGGCTCGCACATCATAAGGCCAGGCGTCGCCGCGATACTTTACGTCCACTTGGAACAGTTGCCGAGGGATGTCGCTTTGAAATCCTCGGTCGGTCGTAATCTCAGCCGACATCACCTTTCCCCCTTCAGCTAAAAAGAAAAGTTCCTTTCCGTCTGGTCGCCAGAGCGGCAACCCGCCTCCGCCTGAAGAGATCTGCCATCTGCCTCCGGTCGCTGGGAAAGGCTGGACGTAGACCTCCCAGCGGCCCGACTCGTTCGTGGAGTAAGCCAGAAAATGACCATCCGGTGAGATCTTTCCCTGAAGTTGATCGAACGAGCTTGGCAGTAATGCCGGTTTTGGTTGGCGATTACCCGTAACCGGCAATACCCAAACCGACGCGGCTGATTTTGAAACCCAGTTCTCGAAGAAAATATATTGTCCGTCTCGTGACCAACTGGTGGCGTATTTTTCGCTGTCCGACTGAAGCAATAATTGCTCGTCGCCCGCGCCACCGGCAGATTTTAAGTACAAATTAACTTGGCCATTCCCTACACGATTTGACCCAAACACGATCTTCGTCCCATCTGGCGACCAGACCGGGGTTCCGTCACCGCTTGGATCGAAAGTCAATCGGGAACTGCTGTTACGATCGAAATCGACAATCCAAACATCCGAAGCTCGATCATCCGCATCCAGCATTCCGACCGCCGCGTGCCGGCCGTCCGGAGAGAGCGCCACTTCTGAGTAATTAGCCGTTTCGCCCACCGTCTTCAGCTTCTTGCCGTCACGATCGAACCACGTTAGCTGTGCGTTTGGATTTCCCGATTGGTACGCCAGTACACCGTTGTCTGAGGCTGAAAAGTCATACTCATGATTGGCGCCAACTTCGGCTACGTGCTCGACAACGGTCACGGGCTCTCCACTCAGCTTAAACGAACTGGCGTTGAAACCTCGCGCCATCAACGCGCCTTGGTTCACATAAAGCAGGTATCCGGGAGAGGCGTAAACGATGCGTGAGATCGCGCCGAAAAGGATCTGTGAGTCTGGCGAGTCCAACGATCCCAAACGGATGTGGTGATCCTCAGCCGTGGCCGCATCCGCAAGAAATACAAAATGGTTGCCATCCGGCAAGAACTGGGGCCATCGATGAGCCTCTTCTTTTGGCGCAGCTTTCGTTGCCAGCGAGGCAGCGCCGCCCTGGCTGCTCACGCGATACAGACCTTCATTTCCGGAAAAGAGGATTGTACCGTTCGCGCTCCAAGCGCCGCCTCTATCCTGCCCCGCATTGCATAGGGACTGAGGCCGTCCGCCCGAGGCATCAACCTTGAGTAGCTTGCCGGCGGCAAAGTAACCTACGAACCGGCTATCGGGTGACCAGAACGGAGACACAGCTCCCTCTGTGCCGGCGAGCGGTTGCGCCGTAAGTGAATCCAACGGGCGCACCCATAGAAGTCGCTTGCCGTCAGCGGTGTTTGCCACAAACACCACGCGTTGTCCATCGGGCGAAACCGTCACTCGTGACGGTAAACTGGCGTCTGGTGGTGTGGCTAAGGCGAGTCTCACCGAGCCTTGGCTTCCTGTTTGTCGCCGGGAGTAAAGACCAAAGAAAAGAGTTGCCGCCAACAATAGCGCGCTGATGCCCGCCCAGATTAGTCGCTCGCGTGTAATGAGTCGGCGGTCTGGCGCGACCTTGATCAAGGTCTCCTGGGTCGGTTGCGTTGTAATTCCGGAAAGAGCCTCGAGCGCAAACGCGACATCTGACGCAGATTGAAAACGGCGCTCCGGACTTTTTTCCAGGCAGTGCCAGACGACGCGTTCCACCGCCGGTGGAATGCTGCGGTTTGCTGTTGTCAACTCCGGTGGCTCTTCTTTCAGAATCGCATTGAGGGTTTCGACCGCGGTGTCGCGGCGAAATGCGCGCTGGCCGGAAAGTAGTTCATAGAGCACCGCACCAACTGAAAAAATATCGGAACGATGGTCAACGTGTTTGCCGCGAACCTGTTCAGGTGACATATAGCCCACCGTTCCCACTACTGTTCCGGGATCGGTTTGCACTTTTCGCGTCGCAATCTCAGTTTGCGGCGTTCCATCATCGTTGGGCGCAACCAGTTTCGCTATTCCGAAATCAAGAATCTTGACCCGGTCGTCGCCGGTAACGAATAGATTGTCTGGTTTCAGGTCTCGATGAATGATGCCCTTCTCATGCGCGGCGGCGAGTCCATGCGCAATCTGAACCGCGTAGTCTATGGCTTTTCGTTGCGGCAGCGGACCTTCATCGAGACGTTCTTTAAGTGATTCGCCTTCGAGCAGTTCAGAAACGATGTAGGGCGCCTCGTCGTGAGTACCGACATCGTAAACAGCGAGAATGTTCGGATGATTCAAAGCGCCGGCTGCCTGTGATTCCTGTTCGAACCGCCGCAATCGGTCCGGATCTTTTGAAAGTGCGATGGGCAGAACTTTGATCGCGACGTCGCGATTCAGCTTCTCATCGTGAGCGCGATAGACCTCTCCCATGCCGCCCTCGCCAATCTTCGACCGGATTTCGTAGCGACCAAGTTTTGTGCCGGCCATCAGAGTCATGGTTCGAATGTCGGCTACTGGGTTAACGACGGATTAGGATCAAAATGCCTGCGGCAATGCCCAGGATAGCTAAACCAGTTGTGACTGTGGATGAGATTCTGATGTTCAGCAACGGCAAGAGTCCGGTAAGGATTAGCCAGAGGCCCAGCAAGATCATTCCCAGATTTCTGCCCGCCAAACTACTTGTTAGTGCCATGCGTTCCTCCTTCTTAGGTCCGCCTCGCCAATCTGAGAGCGGATTTCGTAACGGCCGAGTTTTGTGCCAGAGAGCGTCACTTATCGCTATTGCGGCAGTCCGACTCGCTGGATCAGATCCGCGAAGCGCGAATCATCGCGTAACTCATCAAGGGCTGGATCGACTTTTAAGCTGACCAATTGCATGTCGCGTTGTTCGTAGGCTTTGTTGAGTTGCGCGAATGCTTTATCGTTTTCACCCAATGCCGCATACACGCCGGCGATGTTATACGGCAAGGTCGGCTGGCCAGCGACTTCATCGAGGAGTTGCTGTGCTTCCACCCGCTTATCCCAACGGGCATAAGCCTGCGCCATTAATACTTTCACCGACGCTTCTACCGGCGGCGCGCCTTTACACAACTCCAGAACTCTTTCAAATTTCGCGAGCGCTTGCTGATGCATCTGCTGCTGCACGTAAACACAACCTAACACACTGTGCGCTGCCGGAAAGTTAGCGTCCATGTCGATCACCTTATGAAGCTGTTCGACAGCGCGGTCATACTCGCGCGCCAAATAACAACACAACGCCGCGGTCATGTTCATCAGCAGCGAAAGGGGATCGCGATCGACTGCCATCTCCGCTTGCTTGAACGCTTCGTCACGACGGCCCAGGTTGGCGAGATAGATTCCGTACCAATGATGCGCTTCCGCGTAGTTGGGACTGAAAGCGACCGCTTTGACAAACTCAGTTTCAGCGCCAGTGAAATCCCAGTCGTAAAGAAAACGGAAGAAACCCAGCGAGGCGTGCGCCTCGCCAAGATCGTCATCCAGGTCAAGGGCTTTGAGGAGCGCCTTCTTCGCCTCGTCGCGATGGGCCAGGTAGTTATGACAATCGCCCAGGCCTGCGTATGCCATTGCGTAATTCGGATCCTTTTCGATCGCTTGCTGAAAATACTTGGCGCCCTTTTGCACATCGTCCAGCGTCATCTTGTTGAAATGATAACGGCCCTTCAGGTAGAGCAGGTACGCTTCGTGGTTCCGGGTGTGGCGTTTCGCCAGCGATTGTTCGTCGCTTCCGGTGAGCTCCAAGCGCAACTCCTCGGCAATTTCCCGCGCGATTGTTTCCTGTGCGGCTAGGAGGTCGTCCGGTTTGCGAATGTACTGCGCTCCCCAGAGGTGACTATCGTCGCCGGCCTTCACCAACTCAACACTGATCGACAGGAGGTCGTCGGATGCAGAGACGCGACCCATCACGAATGCGGCCACTTTTAATTCGCGTCCGATGGTTTGGGTGTCGACTTCACGTCCTTTGTAACGAAAGGCCGAATTGCGCGAGATGACCCGCAGATTGGTTACTCGGGCCAAAGCGGTGATCAGGACCTCTGTGATTCCGTCGGCCAGATATTCCTTCTTCGCGTCAACGTTGACATTCGCAAAAGGCAGGACGGCAATCGAATCGATCGACGGCCGAGCCTGATCAGCTTGGACCTTCTTCACCTCAGCCACGAAGCGATAACCACGCCACGGAACGGTTTCGATGTATTGGGACTCACGCGGCTTTTCGCCGAGTGCGTTTCTGAGCGTGGAAATATTTCGCGCGAGGTTTCCTTCTTCAACCGCGTTGTCGGGCCAGACGAGTTTCATCACTTCGTCTTTGCTGAGAAAGCGCCCGCTGTTTTGCACCAACACCAACAGCACGTCGAACACCCTTGGCCTGAGCGGTACGACTTCGCCACCACGCAGCAAGCGCCGCTCGCGCTCGTCGACGAGAAAGGGACCAAATTCGTAAGACGTATTGACCGCCCAGAACATTCTTATGAGCCCGTGCGTTCCGAACTTTTTCCGAAAAGTTTCCGAACTCGCGCAGGACTTACTCCCGACTTAAAAGCTATCGTCCTACACGAAGTCGCAGGGATTCTATTGAAAGGATCGCAACCTGAGCAACTTAAATTCGAGCCACGGAGAGGAGAACGACCGTGAATCAAGTCGAACAAGAAATCACAAAGCTGGAAGAAAGCCTGACCCAAACCGAGATGCGAGTCGATGTCGACGCACTCGATCGCATCTATGCCGACGACATCCTGGTCACCGCGCCCATTGGCATTTGCGTTGATAAACCGGCCGTTATGAATGAAGTACGCCAGGCCGCTGAGAAGGCGGTCATCGGCCGCTACGACAAGACTGATCTAAAAGTGCGCGCGTTTGGTGACACTGCCGTCTCAAGCTATCGCACGACTGCCGAAGCAACATTCGAGGGCACGGAAATCAAACGCCAGTTCTGCACCACGAACGTTTGGATGAAACGCAATGGCGACTGGCAGATTGTCGCGCGACACACGGCCAGTCTGCCGGGAGACACGCCACCAGGCAGCGAGCAACTTTCGTAACTGGCCCCGCGGACTGAGTTATCAGTACTCACTCGTAGTTCTTAATCGGCGCGAGGCCCGGGAGGTAGGTGCTCCCTTAGATAACGAGTGAGTAGTTCGAATAGGTGCCGGCGCGTTCCGGGGCCTTCATAGATTCCGTGCGAACGGTTTGGATAGACCATCATTCGGAAATCTTTGTTCGCCGCCACCAGGGCATTAATCAACTCTTCAGTTCCCTGGTAGTGAACGTTGTCGTCGCCTGAGCCGTGGACCACCAACAAATTTCCTTTCAACTGGTTCGCAAACGTCAGTGGAGAGCTCGCTTTGTATTCATCCGGATGGTCTTGCGGAAGCGCACAATAACGCTCCTGATAGATCGTGTCGTAAAGACGAACGTCCGGCACGGGCGCTACCGACATGCCGGTGCGATAGAGATCGGGATAGCGAAACATCGCGTTCAGCGTGGACGAACCGCCGCCGCTCCAACCCCAAATCGCAATCCGTGTTGGATCTACGAATGGCCACTTGTCGATCGCGCGGACCGCATTCGCCTGATCCTGTGAGCTGATGATTCCGATTTTGCGATAGACGATCTTGCGCCAGGCGCGCCCACGCGGCGCGGGCGTGCCGCGATTGTCCACACTCATCACGATGTAGCCTTGCTGCGCCAGCATCGTGTGCCACATAAGATTAAAGCCACCCCATTGATCGAGAACTGTTTGCCCGGCCGGTTCGCCATAGACATAGAACAAGACCGGATAGCGTTTGTTTGGATCGAAATCGGGCGGTTTGATCATCCAGCCGTCAAGCTGCACGCCTTCGCCAATATCGACGCGAAAGAACTCGCGCGGTCCCTGCTTCAACTTCGCCAGCCGCGCTCGCAATTCTTTGTTGTCGATCAGTGTTCGCACAGTCGTGTGCTCTGGCAGCCGAACTACTTCGAACACCGGCGGTTGGTTGAGGTTTGAATATGTGTGGATCGCCAAATCTCCGGACGGCGAAACATCGTAATTGTTCGTGCCTGGCTGATTGGTGGGCGAGATTCTCTCAGCAGCGCCTGTACCATCCAGTCGCGCGCGAAACAGATATCTTTGCGTCGCATTCTCAGGCGAGGCATCGAAGTAAAGCCAGCCATGCGCGGCGTCGACGTTGCTCACGCTAATAACATCGTAGTTTCCCGGAGTAACGTCGCGTGCGTCGGCTCCATCACGAGTTATCGAATACACGTGATGCCAGCCGTTGCGTTCACTGGCCCACAGAAATCTCTTGCCGCCATCAATCCATTCGACGTCGCCCCGCGCCAGACCGTGCTTGTCCCAATCAACGTCGAAGAAGCCAACGTCGAGCCAAGCTTCATCTTTTTCGACGAGAACGGTGCGGACCTTGCCCGTGCGCGTGTCACCCATCATCAGCGTGTCGGTGTTTTGCAAACGATTCAATTGCTGAATGGTGACCTCGTCCGAGTTGTTCGCCCACTCCATGCGTGGCAGATAGTTGTTTCTCGGATCGCCCGGCACTTCGAACCACGTCGTTTTTCCGCCGGTCGCGCTAATCACGCCGACGCGTGCCGCTGAATTTGTTTCACCTGTTTTGGGATAAGGGAAACTCGTGATGACGGGATAAAGCGCGTCCGTGTCGTTGATGAGTTTGAATTCTTTGACGCCTTCTGAGTTGAGTTGCCAGTAAGCGACCTTTTTTCCGTCAGGACTCCAACGCCAGCCATCGCGGCAAAACAACTCTTCTTCGTAAACCCAATCGAAGGTGCCATTAATCAAGTGAACGTTTCCGTCAGTCGTTAGCTGCTTGATACGCGAGTCGCTAAGACTCTCAACGTAAATATTGTTGCCGCGAACATAGCCGGCGCGCGTGCTGTCGGGCGAAAACTTCGCGAACATTAAACTCGATGCGGGTGCATCGCCGCCCAGCTTCTGCAACTTGCCGCTCGCGAGATCAAACACCCAGTAATCGCCGCGCGTGTTGCTGCGCCAGACTCGTTCAGTATTCGTGAACAGGAGCACCTTCGTCTTGTCGGGACTGACTTCGAACTCTTCGACGACAAGCGGTGTTGACGCGCCGGCTGGCACCAGCTTGTCGGCGCCGATCAAGATCGATCTCTGACCAGTCGCCGCGTCATAGCGCACAATGTCCTGCGCATCGCCTTTGCCGGCCGGTTCGAGCGCCAGATATCCCTTGCCGTCCGCTTCCCACTTCAGCGCGTTAGGAGACTGCGCGCGGAAACTGAAAATGTTGTCGAGCGTCAGGATCGACGGATCAGTTTGTGTTGCGGTCTGCTGGGAGTACGCCGATGCCGCGCTCAGGAGCAACAGGCAAAGAATGGCGATTGA
>DASYPX010000251.1:0-19911 GCA_036006125.1 Pyrinomonadaceae bacterium
GGAATTTTCTTAATCGACAACGATGCAACGCGCACAGGCAACGCTGATTATCGGCGCGCCAGTAGCGGCTATTTTGCGGCCATGGGTATTCCGTTGCTACGTGGTCGTGTCTTTGATTCACGCGACACGTCCAACGCGCCACCCGCAGCCGTGATCAGTCAATCGCTTGCGCAGAAGTATTTCGCAGGCGTCGATCCTATCGGCCAACGGATTCAATTCGGAAATATGGACGGAGACAAGCGACTCCTCGAAGTCGTCGGCGTCGTCGGTAACATTCAGGAAGATTTGGAGACTACAGCGGCGCTTACTGTGTACGCCAATGCTTTTCAAAGACCTCAGGCGTCGTCACTCTCGGTGGTAGTCCGTGCGCAAACTACTCCGGCCGTGCTCGTGCCGGCAATGCGCGAAACTACAAAGTCACTTAATCCAGAAGTGCCTGCGGCCTTTCGCACGCTGCGCGATGTTTATTCGTCATCTTTTGATGCGCGGCGGTTCAGCTTGGTGCTGTTCGCCACGTTCGCCGCAGTAACACTTACGCTGGCATTGCTCGGCTTGTACAGCGTGATCTCGTACGCAGTTGCACAGCGGACTCACGAAATTGGAATTCGCCGCGCACTCGGCGCGCAAGGACGTGACATCCTGGCGTTGGTTCTGCGCCGCGGAATGTCGCTGACGTTTGTCGGCGTCGCATGTGGAATTGCCGGCGCGTGGGCGCTGACGCGTCTCATGACAAGTTTGCTTTTTGGCATTACTGCGCGCGACCCGTTTACATTTCTCGGCGTCACCTTGCTGCTTTCATTTGTCGCGTTGGTGGCGTGTTTGGTGCCGGCGCGACGCGCAACGAGGGTCGATCCGCTCGAAGCGCTGAGATACGAATGATGTTGTTGGCTGATTTAGTTCGTCCAGCATGTGGCACGGGCGTCTCGCCCGTGAACCACGCGCAAGATGCGCGTGCCACGATTGAACAAACTTCGACACGTGCGGAGGAATGATGGACACACTATTTAAAGATATTCGTTACGGCATTCGCAGCTTGTTAAGTCGACCGGCGTTCGCCGCCGTCGCGATCATCACGCTTGGGCTCGGCATTGGCGCCAACACCGCGATCTTCAGCGTCATTAATGCGGTCCTGTTGCGGCCACTAAGCTACGATCAACCTGAGCGGTTGGTTACCTTCCGCTGGAATCAATCGGCGCTGGATTTAGCCGACGTCATCGCCTCCAGCCGCACATTTGCAAAAATTGGCGGGGAAGTGCTGGCGCCGCTCGCGTATACGGCAGGCACTGAGCCGGTTCAGATTCAAGTGGGACAGGTAAGCGGTGGATATTTCGAGACTCTCGGCGTCAACCCTGCGCGCGGTCGCTACATTATTGCTGATGACGATAAGAATGGCGCCCCTTTCGTAGTCGTCCTGAGCCACGCATTATGGCAGCGGCAATTCGCCGGCGATCAGAACATCGTTGGCAAGACCATTCCATTAAGCGGTAACTCATACACCGTGATAGGAGTGATGCCGCCCGGATTCAAATCGCCGCGAGAAAATAGTGAAGCGTGGACGCCAGTGCACGTTTCAAATCCGGTCGCCGCGAATTTTCGTGGCGTTCATTTTCTGCGGACCTATGGACGGCTCGCGCCGGGAATGACGCTGCAACAGGCGAGCGCCGAGATGCGTTTGATCGATGAGCAACTGGCGAAGCAATACCCCGCGGACAACAAGAACCGTAGCACTACGCTGATTGGTTTGCAGCAGAGAATCGTCGGCGAATCGCGAAACGCGCTGCTAATCTTGTTCGCGGCAGTCAGTCTCGTGCTGCTCATCGCATGCGCGAATTTTGCCAACCTGCTGCTCGCGCGTGGCGCCGAACGTGGACGTGAAATCGTCATTCGCACCGCGCTGGGCGCGGGTCGCTGGCGAATCGTGCGGCAGCTTCTGACTGAGAGCATCCTGATCGCGATCCTGGGCGGCGCTATCGGAGTTCTCTTTGCGTGGTGGGGGACAAATCTGCTCATTGCTCTGAAACCGCAGAATCTTCCGCGCCTCGATGAGATCGGGGTGGACTTGCGTGTGTTTGGCTTCACCCTGGGAGTTTCGCTCCTCACTGGATTGATCTTTGGATTGTTGCCGGCCTGGAGTGCGTCACGTGCCGCGGTTAACACGGGCCTGAAGGAAGGCGGCCGCAGCGCAAGTTCTTCGAGATCGCAACAGAGGCTGCGCAATGCTTTCGTTATCGGCGAGTTGGCAGTTGCGCTCGTTTTATTGGTCGGTGCCGGGCTGCTGGTTAAAACGTTCTGGAAACTCCGAAATGTCGAGCCGGGATTCAATCCGAATCATCTTCTGACCATGCGCGTGGAGTTGCCGGAAGCGCGTTACAAGGAAGTCGAACCACAGACGCGTTTCCGCACTCAGGCACTTGCCAACATCAATTCGCTTCCAGCCACGCAGGCCGCGATGGTCAGTGAATTGCCGTTGAGTGGTGACGCGCTTGATCATGATTTCCTTATTGAGGGTCGTCCGCCAATTGCTTCCGGTGATGAGCCGAGCCTCGAAACCCGCAGCGTGATGGGCGATTACTTTCACGTGATGCAAATCCCGTTGAAGAGCGGCAGAGACTTTCAATCGCATGATTTTGATCCCAACGCGCCGTTTGTCGGTATCGTCAACGACGAAATGGTGAGGCAATACTTCCCGAATGAGAACCCTTTGGGCAAACGCGTGCGGTGGGCTCGCAATCCCACAGTGCAGTGGATCGAAATCGTGGGCGTCGTGGGGAATGTCAAGCACTTCGGGCTCGATCTACCCGAACAGCCGGCGCTCTATTCACCGTACACGCAGATCAATTCGTGGAAACGTTGGATGACGTTCGCCGTTCGCACCCAGGCTGACCCGGCCGCCATGACGCAAGCGGTAAAGGACCAAATCTGGAAAGTTGACGCCCAGCTTCCGATTACCAGGGCGCAAACAATGGATGAAGTAGCCGCAACGTCATTTGACGCACGCCGCTTCAACATGCTGTTGCTGACTTTGTTTGCCGGTTTGGCGCTGGTGCTCGCGGCGGTCGGCGTTTATGGCGTGATGTCTTATGCGGTCACTCAACGAACGCATGAAATCGGAATTCGCATGGCGCTCGGGGCGCAAGTTGGCAATGTGATGCGCCTTGTCATGAAAAGCGGCCTGGTAATCGCGATGGTGGGTGTCGCGATCGGATTGGGCGGCGCATTTGCGTTGACGCGTCTCATGCGCACGCTTCTGTTTGCGGTCGAACCGACTGACAAAGCCACTTTTGCCGGCGTCTCAATCTGTCTTCTCTTGATCGCGCTCGCAGCCTGTTACCTGCCCGCCCGGCGCGCGACCAAGGTCGATCCATTGCAGGCCCTGCGATACGAATAAAGGAGAATTCAACGATGGCAACGCTACTTCAGGATCTTCGTTACGGCGCGCGGATGTTGCTCAAAACGCCCGCGATAACCTTCATCGTGATTCTGGCGCTCGCCCTTGGCATCGGCGCGAACACCGCAATCTTTAGCGTGCTGAATGCAGTGGTGCTGCGGCCGTTGCCTTTCGATCATCCGGAGGAGCTTTTGTTCCTCAATGAACGATCGCCGGTGCTCGACGAGATGTCGATCTCTTACCCGAACTTTGCTGACTGGCGAAACCAGAATCATGTGTTCGAAAAAATTGGTGTCTACAATCGCAGCAGTTATAACTTCACTGGGTATGGCGACGCCGAGCGAATCCTGACGGCACAATGTTCCGCAGATCTATTCGCCGCACTGCGCGCGCAACCATTAATTGGCAGGGTCTTTACGAATGATGAAGACAAACCCGGCGCGGCGCCGGTCGCGGTGCTGAGCTATGCGTTGTGGCAGCGGCGGTTTGGCGGACAGGCGAGCATCCTCAATCAATCGCTCACCTTCAACGGCCGCAGCTATACGGTGATCGGTGTGATGCCACCCGAATATGCCTTTCCCACAAGAGTCGAAATGTGGGTCCCAGTGGGACCATTGTCCGACGATACGAATTGGCAGCAGCGCGGCAATCATCCCGGATTGTATGGCGTAGGGCGCTTGAAGCCGGGTGTCACGCAAGCACAGGCACAGGCTGACATGAACAACATCGCCGCGAATCTCAATAAGCAATACCCGGATACCAATGCGAATAATGGCATACGCATCCGCACGATGATGGAAGTTTTGGTCGGCGACACAGTGAAACAGACACTCTGGATTTTATTTGGCGCAGTCGGATTCGTACTGTTGATTGCGTGCGCCAACATTGCGAATCTTCTGTTGGCGCGCGCCACGGGACGACGCAAGGAGATGGCAATTCGCGCCGCGATGGGCGCCAGTCGTTGGCGGATTGCCCGACAGCTACTCACGGAGAGCCTGTTGCTTGCCCTGATCGGCGGAGGGCTCGGGCTAATCGTAGCGCGGCTGGCCATTAAGTTCATTTTGTACATTAGTCCGACTGCGATTCCGCGTTCGCGTGAGATCGGTCTCGACTGGCGAGTGTTGGCTTTCACGCTCGGTGTATCGGTCTTGACCGGAATCCTGTTCGGGCTGGTCCCAGCGCTTCAGGCAGGCGAAGTTGACGTACATGAAACTTTGAAGGAAGCCGGCCGGGGAACTTCAGCCAGGCATTGGTTGCGCAGCTCGCTGGTGATTGTCGAAGTAGCAACGACGATGGTGCTGTTGATCGGAGCGGGCTTGATGATTCGTAGCTTCTATCGATTGCAAAATGTGAACCCGGGTTTCGCGTACGAGAATCTAACCAGCTTCACGGTGGCATTACCGGGAAGAAAATACACGACACCTGAGCAGCGGAGCCAATTCTTTAATCAACTCGTACAGAACCTGCGAACGCTACCTGGCGTGCAATCAGTTGCCGCGGCGTCGGGGTTACCTCTCGGGAATAATGGCTGGCAGACGTCGTTCGTCATCGACGGCCGGCCCAAACCGCCGCCAGGAGATACGCCCTTGTTGGAAGCGTGCACCGTAACGCCGGATTATTTTCGGGCGATGGGTATTCCCCTGTTGCGCGGACGCTACTTCACCGACCACGACGATCGATCATTCATTGCCGGTAAGGACGTCAGTAAATTGAACGACGGCGAGCGGCTTGTAGCCGGAGTGAACGTCATCATCATTGATGAACTGTTTGCGAAAAAGTATTGGCCAAATGAGGACGCCGTGGGTAAGCGAATCAGGTTCGGTACCGATGACACGTCGCCGGTGCTCGAAATCGTCGGCGTCGTCGGCCGCGTAAAGATGGAGGGTCTCGATACCGACTCAAACCGCGTACAAGGCTATTTTTCGTTTTCGCAGGTTCCTTTTCAGGCAATGGCGATCATCGTCAAAGGCCAGGGCGATCCTAACCAACTGATTGCATCGGCGCGCAATCAAGTCAGGTCACTTGATCCGGATCAGCCCATCTACAACATTCGCACGATGGACGAAATTCGCGGCGAGTCAACTGCGCCGCAGCGCCTGAATCTCACGTTGCTCAGTATCTTCGCAGGAATCGCGTTTGTGCTTGCCATCGTCGGTATCTACGGCGTCATGTCGTACGCCGTAACGCAGCGTACGCACGAGATCGGCATTCGCATGGCGATCGGGGCGCAGCCGCGCGATGTGTTCAAGATGATCCTGGGGCAGGGAATGATGCTAACAATCATTGGGATGGCTGCAGGCCTACTCGGAGCTTTTGCCTTAACGCGTTTAATGACAACGATGCTCTTTAGCGTGAAGCCAACTGATCCTTTGACGTTCGGAGGTGTCGCGTTGCTGCTGCTCGCGATTGCGCTAATTGCCTGTTACATTCCTGGAAGACGAGCAACCAAAGTCGATCCGGTCAATTCACTCCGTTACGAATGAGAGTGATACTCCCTCTCCCAATGGGGAGAGGGTTGGGTGAGGGCCTAAACATTGCCGATTGCCAATTGCCGATTTGTGATTGTAATGCGAACGTTAAGTTCCATTTCACTTCATTAGATCAATCGGCAATCGGCAATCAAAAATCTGCAATACACAGCCCTCATCCCCGTCCCTTCTCCCCCAGTGAGAAGGGGGCAAAACACGAATGCCGAGAATTCTAATAGCTGACGACCAGCCCGACGTGATCACCGCCCTGCGGTTGCTGCTAAAGGGCGAAAGCTATGACATTACTCCCGCGTCCTCGCCCGCCGCGGCCATGAAAGTCATCGAAAAACAAGAGCTTGATCTTGTTCTAATCGATCTCAATTACACACGGGACACGACATCTGGCAGTGAGGGGATGCAATTGCTGTCGCGCATTCGCGCTATCGATCCAACATTGCCGGTGGTTGTCATGACCGCATGGGGCAGTGTCGACATCGCCGTCGAAGCCATGCGTCGTGGGGCTCGGGACTTCATCCAGAAACCCTGGGAGAACGCGCGACTGTTGGCGGTGCTCCAAACACAAATCGAATTGGCGCAAGCGCTCCGCCGCAGTCAACGCCTGGAAGCGGAGAACCTCACGTTACGCGATGACGGCGGCCCAACCAAGCATCCCCAAATCATTGCCGAATCTCCGGCAATGAAATCGATTCTTAATGTCATAGATCGCATCGGGCCGGCTAATGCCAACGTGCTAATCACTGGTGATAATGGGACTGGCAAAGAGGTGGTGGCCCGCTCGCTTCACGCAGTCTCCAACCGCGCTGCGAAACCATTGGTGAGTGTCAACGCCGGCGCGTTGGCTGAAGGGTTATTCGAAAGTGAGTTGTTCGGTCATGTGCGAGGCGCGTTCACCGACGCCAAGACAGATCGCGTCGGACGATTCGAGTTGGCCGATGGCGGTACCTTGTTCCTCGACGAAATCGCGAACGTGCCGATGACGTTGCAACCCAAACTGCTGCGTGTGCTTGAAACCGGCGAGTTCGAACGGGTCGGTTCATCAAAGACGAGAAAGGTCGACGTGCGCGTGCTCTCGGCCACCAATGCCGACCTGAAAACCGACGTCGCTGCTGGAAAATTTCGCCAGGACCTGATGTTTCGGCTCAACACGGTGGAAATTCACGTACCGCCCCTGCGCGAGCGCCGCGAAGATATTGCGCCTCTCGCCGAGCACTTCCTGCGACGTCACAGCGAGCACTATCGGCGCGGTCATATGTGGTTAACGGAGCAGGCGCTGGAAGCCTTGCGCACGCATGCGTGGCCGGGCAACGTTCGCGAACTGGATCACGTCATCGAGCGCGCAGTCCTGATGACGACCACCGAGACAGTTAGTGCGATGGACCTGGCGCTGCAAACAACGCCCGCTGCGCAGCTCTCGGCGCGGCTGGAGGAAATGAGTCTTGAAGATGCCGAACGACTCTTAATCAAGAAGGCGCTCGCCAGATTCGAAGGCAACGCAAATCGTGCGGCCGAAGCTCTTGGCCTCAGTCGGAGCGCCCTCTACCGGCGCCTGCAAAAGTATGGGTTATCATGAGCTCGTGAGCACGCCGCCGAAATCGTCAAAAGCACCCCAGACTTTCACGCATCTCGATCCAGCACTTCGCGGCAGTCATCTCAACTTCGAAAGCCGAGTTACCGCGCTGACAATGGCGGCCGGTCTTCCCGGTGTGGCGCTTTGTTCCTTCCTCTTATGGCTGGATGGATATTCCAGTCGCGTGCAGTGGACGGTCGATCTGCTGCTTGTCGTTTTTTGGCTGGCAATTTCCGCGAATCTGAAGAATCGCGTGGTGCGGCCGCTGCAAACACTCTCAAACATTCTTGCAGCGATCCGTGAAGGGGACTACTCGATTCGTGGGCGGCGCGCGACGATCGGTGACGCGTTGGGCGAAGTGATGCTCGAAGTAAATGACCTGGGGTCAACTCTTCGCGCGCAAAGACTCGGCGCGATGGAGGCAACAGCGTTATTGCGTACGGTGATGTCGGAAATCGACTCGGCGATCTTCGCGTTTGACCCTGGGCAGCAGTTGCGCCTGGTTAATCGCGCGGGCGAAAGACTCCTGGCCCAGCCGGCGGCGCGGCTTTTGGGACATACGGTGGAGGATCTCGGTCTGGCGCTGTGCTTCGATGGTCACGAGACTGCCGGCCCGCGCATGATTCAGATGAATTTTCCGGGCGCCGCCGGCCGGTGGGAAATACGGCGCGGCACATTTCGCGAAGGCGGACAGCAACATCAGCTATTGGTGCTGACCGATTTGAGCAAGACGCTACGCGAAGAGGAGCGTTCGGCCTGGCAGCGCCTGCTGCGCGTATTGGGTCACGAGCTAAATAATTCGCTGGCACCGATCAAGTCCGTGGCGGGGAGTCTCGATGATTTGATCAAACGCGAGCATCAGCCCGCCGATTGGCGCGATGACATGCATCGTGGACTCGAAGTCATTTCTTCGCGCGCAGATTCGCTGGCGCGATTCATCGAGTCGTATTCAAAGCTCGCGCGTTTACCGCCACCGCGTTTCGAGACAGTGAATATAGGCGAATTGGTCGAACGAGTGGCAACTCTCGAAACGCGGCTGCCAGTGAAAATTGCCGGCGGACCAGCGACGATCGTGCGCGGAGACCGTGCGCAAGTTGAGCAGTTACTGATCAATCTGGTTCGGAACGCCGTCGATGCCTCGCTGGAAACCAAAGGTAATGTCGAAGTGGGCTGGTCGCACCAAAGTGGTCAGCTCGTCGTGTCCGTGAAGGACGAAGGATTGGGATTGGCAAACACGTCGAACCTGTTCGTGCCTTTTTTTACTACCAAAGGGTCAGGCTCGGGAATCGGTTTGGTGCTCTCGCGTCAAATCGCTGAAGCACACGGCGGGACGCTTACTTTGGAAAATCGCAGTCGAGCAAATGGATGTGAAGCAAGATTGACCTTGCCGTTATGAAGACGGATCGCTATTCCGTCGATCCGGCTAGGGAAAACGTTACGCGCAATGTCTATTGCACCGCATCGCTGACGGCCGCCGGCTGTGTCGCGTTGTAATGAATGCTGCTGTCATTATTATCGATGTAGAAATGATTCGTGCCCGAGCCCTCATCTACTGGGTCAGCATTCAGCGTGTAGGACGACGTGGAATTTGCCGTTTTTGGTGTCACTTTAAGCGTGTAGACGTATCCGGCTTCCACTGGCGGATTGCCGGAGAATTTCGAACTCAGAAACTGCTCTTTGGTAAGTTGCTCGAACGTGCCAAAGGTCCGGCCGTGCATGTTGTAGTACTGAATTTGGACTGCGGCAATCGTTTTCAGATTCTGTAATGTTGCCGCTTCGTTACCCGCACGTGTCGCGGCTCGCCATCCCACCACCGCTGCGCCGATGAGAATGCCGATGATCGCAATCACGATCATCAATTCGATCAGCGTGAAGCCCCGTTGATTACGTTCTGTCTTGAGGGTTCTGTTCATTGGAAGTTCCTTTGCTAAAAACGCCACGCCGCGCTGCCAGTTCCGAAAAACGATGCGCACGATACTGATTCAACGGCAAATCTTAGCACCGGCAAGCATCTGCGTGCCAGACGCGAGCCATCTGAACTCGTGATAGCCGCGACCCTCCATTGCATGTAAAATGGCGATTCTATGAGGCAACTACGCCCAGCCGACGCGCCGCGCGTCAATACCGCGGAGAAAATCGCGCTCCTGCAAACCGAGATTGAGCGGGTCATCCGCGGAAAACCTGAAGCGGTGCGTCTGGCGATCGTTACGTTACTGGCCGGTGGCCACCTGCTGGTCGAGGATGTGCCTGGGGTCGGAAAGACGACGCTGGCGCATGCCCTGGCGCGCGCGCTCGACTGCTCGTTTCAGCGAATTCAATTCACTTCCGACTTGCTACCGTCTGACGTGCTTGGCTTGTCCGTTTACGACCAGAACTCATCGGCGTTTGAGTGGCGGCCGGGGCCGATTTTCGCGAACGTCATTCTCGCGGATGAAATCAATCGCACAACCCCTAAGACACAGTCAGCCCTGCTGGAAGCCATGGCCGAACGCCACGTGACAGTAGAGGGCCGCACGCATCCTTTGCCCCAGCCATTCATCGTGATGGCGACGCAGAACCCGATCGAGCATCACGGCACGTATCCGTTGCCTGAATCGCAGCTCGATCGATTCATGTTGCGCCTGCGCATCGGTTATCCCGGCGCTGCCGACGAGAAGCAGATGCTGCGCGATCGTGAACACACCGACCCACTCGATGAAACGCAGCCGGTGATGACCGCTGAAGAGATTCTCGATTTACAGCGAGCGGTTGCAGAGGTCTCGGTTGACGACGCAATCGTCGATTATTTGATGCGAATTGTCGCATCAACCCGGTCATCTGAGATGCTGGATTTGGGCGTAAGCCCGCGCGGGACGCTCTCGTTGTTTCGCGCCGCCCAGGCGCTGGCGCTCACCGAAGAACGTGACTATTGCATTCCGGATGATATCAAGCGGCTGGTCATCCCCGTGTTCGCGCATCGGCTCGCAGTAAGTTCGCGTTATTCCTCAGCGATGCGACGCAGCGAAGAAGCTGAAGCTGTATTGCACGAAATACTCAAGACCGTCAGCGTGCCGTTGTAGACAAGGATGAAGCGGAAGGATGAAGGATGAAAGAAGAACCAGGACATCCTTCGCAGCGGTCTGATCGACCAAAGACAGCTGCCGCAGATCGCGGGCGTCCCAAAAAGAATGCTTCATCCTTTCTTTCCCGCTGGCGCAACACAATTCTCGGTACCCTGCTTGTCATCGGTGGCTGCGCCACTGCGTTCTTCACAATCTTCGCGCGCCATTTGGGAGAACCCAGTCTCGCCGGGGCGGGCGCGATTGCGTCGCTACTGTTTGCGCTACTAATCACGATTCTCGTCGTGCCGCCGCTGGCGCGATCGGCTTATCTCGAGGTCGCAAATCGCGGCTTGCCGCTCGAGGTAACTGCGGGTGGCGTCGTCTTCATCGTTATCCTCGTAGTCGTTGCGTTGGCGGCATGGAACACCGGAAACAATCTTCTCTTTCTCGTATTCTCGATCATGCTGTCGACGCTGTTCGTCTCGTGGGCAGCGGCGCGATTGACGCTGCGCGATCTGACGGTGGCCGCGCGGTTTCCCGATCACATCTTCGCCGGCGAGCCAACCGAAGTGTTGGTGACAATAAAAAACGAGAAGCGTCTCTTGCCTTCGTTTTCGATTTTGGTGGAGGCCCGTGGACCGGCAGACCGCAAGGCACGAAAGTTAACCAGACGCAGCCGCTTCCTGAAACGCACACTGGCGTATTTCACTTACATTCCGCATCGTGCAGCGGCCGAGCAAACGATTGAACAGTTGTTTCGGAAGCGCGGGCACGTACTCGTCACGGGATTTGAGCTTTCGACGCGATTTCCGTTCGGTTTCTTTCGCCATCGGCGCCGGCTGCGCTCACGCGAGGTGGACATTGTCGTCTACCCAAAACCGCAGCGCGTCGCCGACGAGTTGCACCTCCTGCCGCTGTTCACGGGGCAGAGCGCTTCGTTTCGCCGCGGATTTGGCCACGACTTGCTCATGCTCCGCGATTACCAGCAGCGAGACGATCTGCGCCACATTGATTGGAAGGCGACCGCGCGTGCGCGTCGTTTAACCGTGCGTGAGTTCACCGCGGAAGACGAGCGACGCATGACGATTCTTCTCGACACGCGGCTGACTGAGGACATCGACCCGGAGAATTTCCGGATCAGGTTCGAACATGGAGTGATTCAAGCCGCGTCGCTGGTGAAACACTTTATCGACGAGCGCGCCGAGGTCTCAGTGGTACTCGGCAACGAGTCAACGACGTTCGGCCAGGGCCTTGAACATTTGTACGTGTGCCTCCGCAAACTCGCGTTGGTGCAACCTGATCGCCAAACCAGCGGCGACCGCGAGTTAGAGAGAATGGTGGACACGGCAACGGCGCGTGACGGCCGCGGCAGTGACACGAATTACTTGATCATTCTCACCGCCTCAGAGCGCGGAAGTATTCCGCCGAACGTTTGGCGGCGCGCCTATGTAATCTTTCTTTAGATTAAACAAATCTCCAATAGACGACACTTAATGGCCGCACCTGCAACCTTCTCCGAATCGAATTCAACACTAAAGAAGTCGCGAAGGTCGTTATTGCTGGTGGCCGTGTGCTTCACGTTATCAGGCGCAGCGGGACTGATCTACGAAGTGCTTTGGATGCGGATGCTTGGACTGGTATTCGGCGCCACGACGATCGCCGTGAGCGTGGTGCTCGCGGCATTCATGGGCGGACTGGCGTTGGGCAGCGCGTGGGCGGCCAGAGTCGCGTCCCGGATCCGGAGACCACTACGCACGTATGCGTGGATCGAAATTGCGATCGGTTTGTACGCGCTAGCCGTTCCCACTGCCTTTCGTGCGATTGACTATCTCGACGCGATCGTCTGGCAACGAATTCACCCGGGCGCGTTTAGCTTTGCCATCGCACGATTTCTTTTGGCGGCGATCGTGTTGCTGATTCCGACAGCGTTGATGGGCGCCACACTGCCGATGATAGTTGCCGCGATTCGCCGATACGGTGTGACGGCTCCGCGAACAATCAGCAGACTTTACGGGTTGAATTTGATTGGCGCCATCGTGGGCACGCTCGGCGGCGGATTTGTGCTGCTGCCAAAGTTCGGAATGCGCGCAACGATTTTCATTGCCGCGCTCACGAATGTAGTGATTGGCGTTCTCGTGCTCCTCGTTGCGCCCCGCACGTCCGTACCAAATACCGACATCCCTTCCGAGGTTGCAGCACGCGACGTAACGACAAACGAATCGCGGGCCTTGGACGCTCCCCTTGATCGAGGCTTGTGGTTTGGTTGCGCCTTCATGTCGGGTTTCGTCACGATCGGCATGCAAGTCGTTTGGTCGCGAATTCTCTCGATGATCATCGGATCGAGCACCTACGCCTTCACGATGGTCCTCGCGCTGTTTCTCGCAGGGCTTGCCATCGGTGCCTGGATTGTCGGCTTTAGAAAAAAGACGGAGAGTACGCGACTGGGGCGCGCTGTGTTTGTCGTGCAGGTCCTCGTCGTGATTAGTCTGTTTGTCAGCTTTCGTCTGACGAGTGCCGTCCCAGGCATCCTTATCAGAATTGGGTTCACACTGGGGATCGATTCATGGCACGGGCTGCTCGCGTTGCAAGCTTTGGCGGCGGCGGTCCTGGTGCTGGTACCGGCGGTGGCCATGGGAACCATCATGCCGCTGGTCTTGACGTGGACGGCCGCCGGAAAGGCGCCGGAGAAACTCGTCGGCCAGGCATACGCTCTGAACACGGTGGGCGCAATCACCGGCGCCATTGTGACCACGTTCGTATTGATTCCGGTGGCAAGTGCTCGTTTAGCGGTACTCACGATGGTTGCGATTTCGATTTTTATCGCCGCGATTGCGTATCGGCCGCAAAAGGCGACGGATGTTGCGCTCGTCCGCAGTCTGACGGTTGGAGCCGCCGCGGTAATCGTAATCGCCGGCCTCTATCTCTGGCCGCGGTTGAACCTGGATGAGTTATCGATAGGCGCTTACGACAGCTTTGTGCGCGTCCTGGCGCAGTCCCGCAGCGTTCCCGATCAACCCCACGGCCCCAACGATCATCAACTCCTTATGTACGACGAAGGTCGCACGGCGACCGTATCGGTACGCCGCGACTGGGGCATAACCTCGGTTGCAATCAACGGTCGCACGAACGCATCGGACGCCGACGACATGCCGACGCAGATCATGCTGGGTGAGCTGGCCGTGCTGGTTGCGCCCAGATTAGACAAAGGACTGCTGGTTGGCTTTGCGAGTGGTGTCACGGCCGGTTCAGTTTTGCAATCGCCCCTTGCATCTGTGGAGTGCGTCGAGCTGGAACGCGCGGCGATTTCTTCCGCGCGCTTTTTCGAACATGTCAACCATCATCCTTTGAACGACACGCGGCTGCGAATGATTGTTGATGACGCACGAACCTACCTGCGGGTGAACCCGACAAAGTACGATCTGATCATCAGTGAACCAAGCCACCCGTGGGTGCCCGGCGTGGCAAATCTTTTCACGCGTGAATTCTTTACCCTCGGTCGTGAGCGGCTTCACCACGACGGCATCTTCGTACAATGGTTGCAGATTTATCAGTTGTCGAACGAGAGCCTGCGCTCGATCCTCGCAACATT
The DNA here is from genome assembly GCA_036006125.1 of Pyrinomonadaceae bacterium. Classification (GTDB taxonomy): domain Bacteria; phylum Acidobacteriota; class Blastocatellia; order Pyrinomonadales; family Pyrinomonadaceae; genus UBA11740. The sequence continues at coordinate 14,075 of DASYPX010000251.1, forward strand.
TCACGGGACGTTTCCCTACGTGGCGGTGTTTCGCGTCGAAGGAGCGGCGAAGGGAAAAGACTTGATCTTACTGGGCAGTCTGCAGCCGATTGAGTTGAGCCGGATGCCCGAACGTCTCAATGACGCGCGTGTTCACGCCGAACTGGATCGCATTGGCTTGCATTCGGTTGAGGATGTGCGCGCCTGGTTTGTCTGTGATGAGAAGCACTTGGGGCCGGCCGTTGCGGGCGCTGTCATCAACACGGACGACAACATGCACGTTGAAACGGTCGCGCCGCGCGAAGCGTTTCGGCCGACGATGGAAGAGAATGCCAGGTGGATTGACAGCCTGCGGCAGTGACTCGCCCGAATGTCTGAAGTTGCCGAAACCTATTCTCCAAGCTTCGTTCCCACGCGAAGTTGAACTCCATTAAGAAAATCGCGCGCGGACATGCGCCGCGAATCTTGAGGTTGGACTTCCAATAGGCGTAAAGCGGTGCCTTCGCCGCAGGCCACGATTAAGCGATCGCGGCTGGCCTCAATGACATGGCCGGTCGGAAATCGCAGTTGTTCGATCCATTCCGGCACAGCGCTCCAAATTATTAAACGATGCGATCCGAACGTGGTGTGAGCGTTGGGCCATGGTTGAAGGCCGCGCACGCGTCGCTCAATCGCAAATGCGTCCAGCGACCAATCGATTAGCCCGTCTTCGCGTTTCAGGATCGGCGCGAAGGATGCTTCGGAATCGTCTTGAGTTTTCGGCGTTATATCGCTGAGATTCGCGAGCGTTTCGCTGATCAACTCAGCGCCCAAATCCGCGAGGCGAGTCATTAATTCGGGCGCACTTTCCCATTCGCCAATCTTTGTGGCTCTTTGCAGCAGAATCGGACCGGCATCAAGCTCCTGAACGATCCGCATAGTGGTCACCCCGGTCTGTTCTTCGTCGTTGACAATGGCCCAGTTGACCGGCGCGGCGCCGCGATACTTTGGCAGCAGAGAGAAGTGGACGTTGATGCAGCCATGTTTTGGGGCGTTGAGAAATTCCTGCGGCAGGATCTTTCCGTAAGCGACGACTACCGCAACGTCAGCATCATGCGAGGCAAAGAGATGTTTCGCTTCGTCATTTTTGATTTTCTGCGATTGATGAACTGTCAGGTTGTGTTCGGCCGCGAACGCTTTGACGGGTGATTGGTGCAGTTTCTTGCCGCGTCCGGCGGGTTTGTCTGGCTGTGTCCAAACGGCGACGATCTCATGGCCATCATCGATGAGGCGTCGCAGCGACGGCACTGCAGTTTCGGGTGTGCCCATGAAGACGATACGCATCGTTAATGACCAGGCCGAAAAAGACTAAGACAGGATTTACAGGATTAACAAGATAAAAGTAAGTCCATGGAAGGTTTGACGTAGAAGAAACAGCGGGGGCAAGCCCACCTTCCTGACCTTGAGATCACTCGCGTTGACCTTGCAGGCGCGAGTACCCTCAACCTTGACGGGTCTCGCACTTTAATCACCTCATGGTTAGGAAGGCGGGCTTGCCCCCGCTCCTGAAAATCTCAGATCGCGGTTCCGGCCTCTGCGCGCTTTCTTGTCGCTCCAACTTTCTCCGACGAGACCTTGGCTTGCATGAACAGGAGAAGGTAATCGCGGCCGCCGGCCTTCGAGTCCGTCCCGGACATGTTGAAGCCGCCGAACGGATGCACGCCAACCAGCGCGCCCGTGCATTTGCGATTCAGATAGAGGTTGCCGACGTGGAACTCGTTGCGCGCGCGGTCGAGCTTGGCTTCGTCGGTTGAGTACACCGCGCCGGTCAACCCGAACTGCGTGTCGTTTGCGATTTCCAGCGCGTGGTCATAGTCGTTTGCTTTGATGACAGCGAGCACCGGGCCGAAAATCTCTTCCTGCTCGATCGTCGCGCCAGGCTTTACGTCGGCGATCACCGTCGGTTCGATGAAGAACCCCTGCTCGCCGTCTGACCCGCCGCCAGCAACAACGCGACCGCCTTCGGCTTTGCCTTTCTCGATATAGCCGTTGATTGCCTTGAAGGCCTTTTCGTTAATCACCGCACTCATCGTCGTTCCGTTATCGGTGGGCGCCCCCACCTTTATCTTCGCCGTGCGTTCCGCAATCTTCTCGACCATTGGATCATAAACGCGCGCATCGATGATCGCGCGTGAACATGCGGAACACTTCTGTCCCTGGAATCCGAAAGCCGACTGCACCACACCCGTCGCTGCTTCATCCAAGTCCGCGTCGTCGGCAACGATAATCGCGTCCTTGCCGCCCATCTCCGCAACCACTCGTTTGATCCACAGCTGGTCCGGTGGCGTCTTTGCGGCGCGCTCATTGATTCGCAGACCAACTTCTTTCGAGCCAGTGAATGCGATGAAGCGGGTCTTTGGATGGTCGACAACGACGTCGCCAACTTCAGCACCCGAGCCAGTCATGAAATTCACGACGCCGGCCGGCAATCCCGCTTCCTCAAGCAACTCAAAAAATTTGAATGCGATCGCCGGCGCGTCAGAAGACGGTTTCAGCACGACTGTGTTACCAGTGACGATCGCCGCGGCCGTCATGCCGGCCATGATCGCGCACGGGAAGTTCCACGGCGGAATCACGGCGCCTACGCCGAGCGGAATGTAATCGAGCCGGTTGTCTTCGCCCTTCAATTCAACCAGCGGTTGCTTGCCGGCGTAACGCCCCATTTCGCGGGCATAAAACTCGAGAAAGTCGATCGCTTCAGCAGTGTCGCCGTCGGCTTCCGGCCACGTCTTTGCGACTTCGTAAATCATCCAGGCAGAGAACTCGTGTTTGCGTTCGCGCATCAACGCGGCCACGCGAAACAGTAACTCTGCGCGCTCTTCCGCGGGAACATTACGCCACGTCTTGAACGCTTCGGCAGCAGTTTCGACAGCTTTATTCGCAAGCTCCTTCGTCGCCTTGTGGAACTTGCCGACAACCTCAGTCCGATTCGCCGGATTGATGCTCTCAAGGGTGTCGCCCGTGTTGATGCGCTCGCCGCCGATGACGAGTGGATATTCGCGACCCAGCTCGCGCTTAACTTTCTCGAGTGCCGCGCGCATCGCCTGGGCGTTTTCTTCTTTGCTGAAATCAGTCAACGGTTCGTTACGAAATTCTGTTGTCATGGTTTTCCTTTGTGTCTCGGTGAATCCTCAGCGCCTCTGTGGTTGATCTGCCTTGTGTTGAATTCACCACAGAGGCACAGAGAACCGCAGAGATACAGAAACTATGTTGGCCACTCGCCCGCCTTCTGCAACTTCTTAACCTTGCGCATGACGAGCTCGCGCTTTAGCGGCGAAATGCGATTCGGATACAGAATGCCGTCGCAGTGATCAGTTTCATGCAGCAGACATCGCCCTTCCAGCTCAATTCCTTCAATCTCGTATTCTTTGCCATTAAGGTCGTGGCCGCGCGCGATCACGCGCATGCTGCGTGACACCTTTGAATAAATCCCTGGAATCGAAAGGCAGCCTTCCTCTCCGTCCTGCTTGCCTTCCTGAACGATGATTTCCGGATTCGCCATGAAGTGCCGCGACGACGGGTCTTTTCCGTTGGAACAATCCATCACGAACAGTCGCTTAGAGATGCCGACCTGAGTTCCGGCGAGCCCCACTCCCGGCGCGGCATACATCGTTTCGAACATGTCTTCCGCAAGCTTCTTCAGCTCCTCGTCGAATTTAGTAACTGGCTCCGCAGGCGTGGTCAGGACCGGGTCCGGCCAGGCCACAATTTTCAAAAGTGCCATCCTTGATCTGGGGTTCCTCTGAAAGTTTTGTTGGGCGATCTAAGTTTTTGATTTTACGATGAAGGTTGGAGATTCGCTAGTTCGGATGAATCCGCAGATTACACAGATTACGCAGAAAGAGTTAGCCACGAAAAAGCACAAAAGGCTCAAAAGAAAGAAGCTGAAATCGTTTTTGTGCCTTCTGTGCCTTTTTGTGGCTTAAGTTTTTATCTGTGCAATCTGCGAAATCTGCGGATGATTCTTAGTATTCCCGCAACTGTTCCCGATAACCTTCGAAATTCCGCTTCATTTCGCTCAGACTATCGCCGCCAAATTTCTCGCGCATTGCAGCCGCCAGAGTTAGGGCCACCATCGCTTCGCCAATCACACCGGCTGCGGGAACTACGGTGATGTCTGATCGTTCGAACGCGGCTTTTTCTTCCTGCTTGGTGTCGATATCGACTGAGCGCAGAGCGCGCCGCAGAGTTGAAATCGGTTTCAGATGACCGCGTACGCGAAGCTCTTCCCCGTTTGTGACACCGCCTTCCAACCCTCCGGCGCGATTCGTCGCGCGAGTGAATTGACTCTTGTCACGGTCGTAAGAAATTTCGTCGTGAACCTCTGAGCCGGGAAGGGAACTGGCTTCGAAGCCCGCGCCAATCGCGACGGCCTTCACTGCGTGAATTGACATGATTGCCTGCGCCAAACGTCCATCCAGTTTTTGGTCCCATGAGGTGTGCGAGCCGAGACCAGGTATGACCCCGCGCGCCACAACCTCAAAGATTCCTCCGAGCGTGTCGCCTTCGCTTTTCTTTTGATCGATAAGTTCGATCATCTTCTGCTGCGCGTCTTGGTCGGCGCAATTCAGGGGCGCGTCCTCGGGGATGGCCGCAATTTGATCGAACGTGAGGTGCAGCGGTTCATCAGGAACGCCGCCAAGTTGGATCACGTGACTGCGAATCTCAACGGCGAACGCAGCGAGTAGTTGTTTGGCAAGCGCACCACACGCAACGCGTGCAGCCGTTTCGCGGGCCGACGCTCGTTCTAGCACATTACGTAAATCGCGGGCGTCATATTTCAACCCTCCGGCGAGGTCAGCATGACCCGGACGCGGCCGTTTCACGCGGCGAGATTTCTCGGTTGGCAGGTCGCGCGCTTCGCTCGCCATAACTTCCTGCCAATTCTCCCAATCCTTGTTCTCAATCATCAGTGCAACGGGTGAGCCTAACGATTGACCGTGACGAAGACCGCTGAGAATCTCGACGCGGTCCTGCTCGATCTTCATGCGCGCGCCGCGTCCATAGCCTTGCTGCCGTCGCCACAACTCGTGATTGATTTTCTCAATATCGATTGGCAGTCCCGCAGGCAAACCCTCAACGATCGCGACGAGCGCGCGTCCGTGGGATTCGCCTGCGGTATTGAAACGAAACATTGGTCGTGAATCGTAAATGGTAAATCGTGAATCGTGAATCGTAAATCGTGAATCGTAAATAGTAAAAGCTACGGAAAGGCTTGTGATTGCGTCTCATTCACACCTCGCTTCAGCGAGGTGGCAGCACGGCCGCTTGCGTTGAAACCGTTTTCAACGGTTTTGGAAAGCTGTTGAAACGGCTAACTTGAAAACCTTCGGCGCATATCACCTCGCTGAAGCGAGGTGAGAATGAGAAGGAACTACGAGTCCAGCAACGCTTCGTCGAACATGTTCCCGCGCCCGAGGATTCTCGCTGGATCAAACGCGCGCTTTAACGCCGCCATCTCCCGCAAATGTTGGTCACCATAGAGCTCGCGTAAGTACTCACGTTTTAGTTTTCCAATTCCGTGCTCAGCTGAAATCGTTCCGCCGAGGCCCACTGCCTTTGCGATAAAGCGGCGATAGATTCCCCAGGCTTCCTCGGCTTCAGCGTCATCGCGCGGCAGAATATTGACGTGGACGTGATTGTCTCCGATGTGACCAAAGATCGTGTAGCGCAAATCCCCGTTGGCGAGCGAGGCTTGATAGAACTTCAGCATTTCCGAAAAGCTATCGTCGGGCACTGACATGTCGGTAGAGACCTTGCGTTGCTTGTATTTCGCGAACCATTCGTTCATTAACACGGGCAGAGCGTGACGGAATTCG
>DASYPX010000252.1:0-10920 GCA_036006125.1 Pyrinomonadaceae bacterium
CGATCTGGTCTTGCCGGCTTTCACTTCGACGTTTTCGATTGACCCGACTGCCAGTCCCGCTTTGCGGAAAGTCAAACCATAGGTTGCTACCGGCACGCGCGCGATTGTGAACTCGCCTTTTCGATCGGTCTCCACCCGACGCATTTCCTGATCGTTCTTACGAAGAATCACCGTGACACCGGCCGCCGAACCCTTCTCGACGCGAACCTTTCCTTTGATAGTGCCGGTGTTCTTGTCCTGCGCCACGGCGGCAACTGAAAATACCGCCAGCACGACAAATAAGGCGAGAACCTTCACGAATTTCATAACATTACCGGTGAGCCTGAACTTATCACAACTTGCCGGAGACAAGAACTTTAAGAGGCCGCATGCGTAATCAATAGTTGCCCCAGAACCATAGGCGGCAATCAAGTCGAAGCGTATAATCGGGACACGTCAATGCTTTTCCGCAGTGCTTTCCATCCTTTGCGGCTGTTCGTTCTGCTTAGTCTTTCATTGTGGTTGCTGTCCTTAACGCCATCCGCGCTAGCGCAAGACCCGTCGCAACAGGAACGGCCAAGACGCGCCATGCCGTCCGAAACCGAGCCGCAGGACGTTCTGAAAATTGATACGGATCTTGTCCCGGTCGACGTGATCGCCACTGATGCTAAGGGACGGCTGGTCCGTAATCTGACCAAAGAAGACTTCAAACTCTTCGAAGACAACGTAGAACGGTCCATCGCTTCATTCAATGTTGAAAAAATCTCGGGCGAGCCACGCCCACTCGCGATCGTTTTTGCGCTCGATGTTTCCGGCAGCATGACGCCCGAAGAAGTGCAGCGGCTGACAAATGCGATGCGCGAATTCTCTCGTCGCCTCGCCGGTCAGCCCGCAGTCTTTGCCGTCATGACGTTTGGAACGCGCGTGAAGACTTTGCAGTCGCTGACGGCCGATCGCGACAAGCTCGAGCGCGCCTATGATCGCCTGGCCCAGGAACCGAACGGCATGTCCACGCATGCCTTCGATGCGATCGATGACGCGGTGCGCATGCTGGCGCGTCATGCGCCGTTGACACGTGAACATCGCATGGTCAAACGCGCCGTCGTCGTGATCACGGACGGTTTTCCCGTCGGCGATGTCGTTTCTCCTGACACGGTGATTGACCGCGCTAACGCTGCCGACACCAGCGTTTATGTCGTCACGATGCCGTCCTATTCACAACTGCTCGCCTCAGCCAGTGTGATGCCGCTGCCGACTCCTCTGGATGTGACCGGTGTGGTTGAGAAAACCGGAGGGCGCAGCATTTATGCGACCGAGAACGATCTCGGCCCACTCTTCCGCGCGATCGCGGAAGAGGTTTCGTCGGCTTACGTCCTCGGTTTTTATCCGCCGCCGCAGAATCGCAAGGACGGCAAATTTCACTCAATCAGGGTTGAAGGACCGGTGGGAGTGACATTGCGGCAAAGTCGGCCGGGATACACCAGCCAAAAGAAGTGAGCTGTGAGCAGTGAGCTGTGAGCAGTGAGCAGAAACCCGAACTGCGCACTGCTCACTGCTCAATACTCGTCTTCATCCTCGTCTTCGTCGTAGTCCTCTTCTTCGACGATATCCAACTCGACGGGATCCAGGCCAACAATCTCAAGTTGAAGCCCGCACTCTTCACATTCGACGATCTCGCCTTTGTCGACGTCGGTATCGACGTGCACATCGGCTTCGCATTCTGGGCAAGTTCCAGTCGGCACCTTATCTACCTCCAAAACACGATATTAAGCGTAACGAATCAGCGCGCATTTATTGTTTTGATGGAACCTGCCAATCTAACCGCACGCCAAAGTATTTTGCAATACGAATATTTACGAGGGCCTTTCTCAATTACTATTTCAAGCGAAAAACCAAATTTTGCGCATATGTCGTGGCGCACGGCTGCTAAAGACCAGACTGCAAACGCCGGCGAACCTGAATTGAGATCGCCAGCAATCCGAGCGCGAGACTCATTGCGACATAGATTGCTGTGGACCCATTGCTGCTCAAACGCTTCGGTTCAGTTGTCGGCTCGTCGCTCACCACGAAAGGTGCGCCGGTCCCGCCATCAGTCCGCATCATTCGTTGGACCTCCCCGGCAGTGAAAGGCCGCGCGCCGCGGCGGCCGAAGACCGCAACCTGATTCCCGCTTTCGTCAACTGCGCGATCGCGATCGAGAGGTTTCGAAACTGCCAAAGCTTCACCCTTCGTCTTGAATGTCGCGATCAGTTGCGGCTGCGGACGCGGACTGAAACCGGCATAAGTTGGCATCGTCTCAGGCGATGTTAGTTGCAGAATGCGCAATCCGTTCTTTCCGTCGGCAACGTAAGCGAACAGACTCGCATTTGTCATCGCGATCTTGACTTGGCGCGTGTCGTTTAGTTGACCGCCGGCATCGTATGTTTCAACAAGGCTAGGGCGATTCGGCTGCGTAAGGTTAACGATCGCGATGCCGTTCTTGCCTTCCGCTACATAAGCATAAGTTCGCGCCACGTAAACATCGCGGGCGTCGGTCAAAGGAAGATAGGTTCCGTCATATCGAACTTGCCCCGGCGAACTCACATCGATGATTTTCAATCCGTCGTCGTCAACCACAAAGCCGTAACGAAACTGAACCGCGACAGCGCGCGGACGTCGTATCGATGGCGCTCCAAGGCGGCTGACTATCTTTGGATTGAGCGGATCGTCCAAACTCACGATGACCAGCTCGCGGTCGGTTGTGATATAGGCAGTCGTCCCCGCGATCGTGATGTTATTTGCGTTGTTGAGAACGCCTCCGGGATTAAACGCGCCGTTCGGATATTTTGATTCGTCCAGTTGCCGCTTTAGATAATTGTTTAGCGGATCGCCGTCGAGCAGGGTCGCGGCATTCACTACGATCAGGCCCTCATACTTATCAACAACGTAAAGATACGCGTATAACGGATGAATCGGTTGCTCCTCGTTGAGCAACTGTTCACGTGGCAGACGCCGCGCCTCATCGGGCGAAACCATTCGTCCGTCGACGGTCATGCGCCAGCGCGCCGGATCGACGGCGAGCGTGGCAGGCGCGGCTACTGCAGTTGCGTACTTCGTCTTCACCCAAAACTTCTGTCCAAACCTTGAAACGGGCGCCGTGGTGATTCGTTCCGAAAACCCTTTCTGATCGATTTGCGCCACGTCGTAAACGCGCAGGCCGCCTTCGCCGGCGGCCACGTACGCATATTCACCACGCAGTTGGACCTGAAGCACGCGTGGATTTCCTTTGTGCTCGTAAACTTCGCTCAATTCGCGGCCGCCGTTGACGAACTTCTGGTAATTGCGCGGAAAAGCAACTTTGTGAAGCGTGCTCCCGATTACCGCCTGCGGTTCATTTCGCTCAGTGGCGACCACGGCTTCCAACGAGTCATTCGCCGCTACATAGACATACCGCCCCATGAAATTGACAAAGTTCGTCCCCTGCAAAAGCACTTGCGCGAGCCATGCATTGTTGTCGTTGTTCTTCGACACGTGACAGTCAGAGCAAGTCTTGGTCTCGGTTGCCCGCACAGTGTGCGGCACGTGCGTGTTGAAAGTTTGGCCAGAGAACCCTTCGGCGGAAACCGTCTGTTGCTGCGAATAGATCCATTCACGATTTTGATTCTGTGAGCTGACCAGGACTGCGCTCGAGGAACGCACGGGTGCGATACGATTGCCGGTCACGGTGCCGTCGCGTCCCAGCATGAACACATCATCGCGCAACACTTGATAGTTATAGGTCGTGTAGTTACGACTGTCGCCACCCTCGTTATGCCGGTTCGGCATCTTTCGATTCGCCGTCATCGAAAGATGACATCCAAAACAACTCGTCATCCATGACGAATGACACGCGAAGCACGTCATGTTTTCGTCGCGATGGGCCAACTGGTTATTGTCGGCGGGCACATCGCCCCAGGTCGTCGCATCGGTACGCATCGTTTTCGCGTAACGCGACTTCACACTGTAATCCTCTGAATGTGGAGCGTTCGGATTGATCGTGTCGATAGTTTGTTTCACGCGCCACCAACGTCCAGGCACAACCATCGAGTTTTGAATGATGTCTCCGGCTTTTAACTGAACGGCATTTCCGAACTCATCCTTCTTCGTGGTGTCGCTGGTGATTTTTTGAAATAGGAGCACACGTCCGCCATCGGGAGTGCGAAAACGTAGCGTCGCGATATTTCGGCCGGCGCCGTCGACAATCTTTCCTTCTTTGATTGATGCTCCCGCGGCGAAGCCAGAACTCACAAGTTTAGCCCGCTCGCGGATCGTGCCATGACAGTCGACACAATTTATTTCAATGGCCGCACGCGGCTCGTTGTAGAGAATTCCGTTGCCGTGCGCGTCCTGACGAAAATGGCAATCGACGCAGTGCATCCCTTTTTCGAGATGAATGTCGTCGAGATGAACCGCTTTTTTAAATCGATCGGGATCGCCCGGCGATACGATGTTGTTCTTCGCGTCCAGCAAGTTCCCTTCTCGATCGCGCTTGAACACCTGCCGAAACAGCCAACCGTGTCCGTGGAAATCCGCCAGCTGCGTGTTCTTCAATTGCGAATTGAATTCCGGCGTCCCAGTCTTGTTTAGAAAATCCGGTTCTGACCAAAGTCCGCGCAGACTCGCCGCCTCTGGATTACTGTTCAGTTTGCGCGCCTCTTCCGCCTGCGTAGGGTCGTGCTGCTCGGCGGGATACATCTTGTCGCCATCGCTTTCGTTGTCCCACCACGTCAGCCCCAGGTACGACGCCACCATGTTTTCGCCCGGATGCATGTGACAAATCATGCACTGCGAAGTCGGAATGCGGCTGGTCAGTTGATGTTTGATCGGATGGCCCGATTCGTCTTTAGGAATGCTCGCGTCACCGGATTGCGACCTGCCGAGGTTGCCGGCTGAACTGTAGAACGCCGAGTGCTTCGGATCGCGATCATTCGCATAAATCACATGACAGGCAGTACAGCCCGACGAGCGATAATCGCCCGGATGATCGTTCGTGCCGAGAAAATTCAGGGTCGGATCGAGCAAACGCGTCTTCTGCAATCCCAAATAAACCGGATCGGTTCGCTGGGCGGTCCCCAGGCCGCGCGCGCTCAAACCTTTGTCGGGCTTGCCGGGATCTTCGTCTCGGTCTGGCAGCCCTGTCTCCAGGCGCCTGCGGCCGCCACGCTCAAATACGCGCAGAATGTTTCCCGGCTGCGAGATTTCCCAACGCGGCAGCGGATCTAGAAACGGTAGAATGCCCTTCAATCTTCTTTGCTCTGCGGTGGGTTGTGGAATCTGAATCAACGACTGCGGCGCACCCTTTGCGCTGTAGCTTTCGCCGAAGCTCGCGTCCTTAATCGGGAAACCGCCATTGTTGTAAAGGGCTGCACCCCATAGCATCGCACCGTGCGTCATCATGCTGTTCATCGCGCCTTTTGTTTCGGCGCTGTGACATTCGGAACTGCCGCATGTTGTCTCCGCGACACGAAGATCACCCGGATTCAGAAAGCGCACGAACTCTAAACTCTCGCGCGTCAGCAGCGGACCTGATCTCTCGGGTACGCGTAACTTGCCGTTCTTAAACCACTCGTTCGGATAACGCGGACGAACGTGCGCTTCTTCTTTCGCAGTCGCCGTCGGATTGCCGCCATGACAGAAAGTGCAGGTCAGTCCTTTCGCGTCTTTGCCGTTATCCAGTTTGTCGAGCGGCGCCGGTCCGCCATAACGATGCATCGGCTCGATGTTCGCGTGACACTTGAGACAGCCTTCGAGTGGCGCCGTGGCGGCTTGAGCCTGTTGAGAACCCGACGCATGGCCCACCGAGTGGCGAGCGGGGTTAACCACGAAGGCACAAAGACAAAAAGATAGGAAACCAGTCAAAACGAGTGGTCGCCTCGTTTTACTATTCTTCTTGGTGTCTTTGTGTCTTAGTGGTGAGATCATTTTCAAAAAACAAACTTCACCTGCCCGAACAAATTGAACAGCAGTTTGTTCGGATTAATGTTCACATCATCGGGCGTGCAGAACTCAATCAGATTCGGCGGACAATCCCGATTCGCATCGGTGTAAACGTCGCGAAACCCGCGCCCCGGTTTCAATGTCGCTGCGCCGAACGTCATGGTGACGTTGTTGATGAGCAACGGCCGGTACGCGACGCCCAAACTCAAGTCCCAACCAATTTCATGGCGAATGTGATTTTGAAAGAGCACATATTCGAGAGGCTCAGTGCGATGGAACCGCAAGTAATTCAAGTTCAAGACCGCTTTGATTCGCTGCGTGACCTCAACGTCAACGCCGGCGTTGTAGATGAAAATCCCGGGATTGACGAAGTTTGCCTGCCCTTCGGTCTTACTGCTGCGAAGTGATGGCAGAATGCTGTTCGCCTGGACCAACCCGACGCCGGTCTGCGTCAACCGAATGCCGTTACGGTTCCAAAACGAAAACTGTCCGCCGACGAAATTTGGATCGTCAAAAATAGCGTCAAACCCGTTTGCCTGACTGTCCGTGGGATTCCTGTCGCCCTGCGCCCAGAAGAACGATCCGCGAAAGCGCAGGTAATCGTGATCGATTGAGGCCTCGACCGCGGCCATCTGCGAACTAATGTGCACTGGACGTCCCGCCATCGGATTTCGATCGTCGCGACCAAACGCGTAGTAGTAACTGTTCGTCAGATTCAGACGCCCGAGATGTCCATCGCCATTGATGCCTACATATCCGACCCTTATCGCATGCGGGCGTACATCGCCGATGAGCGCCGGCCGTACCAGGAATCCATTTCTGTCGTACTGAACGTTGCGGCGGTCGTCGTTGTACAGTGCGCTCGCCTGAATCGTGTAGCCCCTGCGGATGAAATCCTGACGAAAGAGATTCGCGACGTAAACGTTCTGCTGACGGCGATCGAAACGGTTCAAGCCACTGTTTGTGTCCTTCTCAAGCTGCGCGAAGTAGGCGGCGTTGAATTGATAACGATTGTTGTCAAACGAGCCAAAAATGCGCGCGCCCAGATTGTTGTCGGAAAAAATGAAGCCCCGAAAGTCCGAGACAAAGGGCTGAATCCCCACCCGCGCGGAGACGAAATCAAAATTGTCGTTGACGTCAAACAGCTTCACTTCGGCGAAAGCTTCTTCGAGTGAAACCTGCGTGTCAGTCCGTGTCGAGCCGCGACGCACATCGATGTTCACGACGCCCGTCTCGCGCGCATTCAGGTAGTTCGGCAGACTGATCGTCGGCGAGATCTTGATGGCCCAATCGCGCGGCCGGAAAGTTGAATCGCCGTGAAACATCTCGAACGTGAATTGAAATAATTGATTTACCGCGAGCTGCTCCGGCTTGCCAAAAAACTCGGCGCTACCGGCACGCGCGCTGCTAACGTCGGACGGTTTCGGTGTTCGGCTTAACTCGACTGTGCTCGAACTCACAGCGGATAAAACCATGAAGACTTTATTGCCAATGATCGGGTAGTCGCCTTTCAGCCAGCTTTGATTGTATGGGTCGTACCAATGGCCTTTTTTGAAAGGAATGTCGCGACCACGCGCGCCTTTATCGCCGTAACGGTCGTATTCGGGAAATCCGATCCGCCAGCGATCCCGCACTTCGCGACGATCTGCTTCAGTTTGTGGCTCAGACTCAACAGTCGTCGCGCCCGCAGCGCCAAGGGGTTTGCGCGGCACCACAGTTGTCAATGGCTCTTCTTTTGTTTTCTCGACGGCGAAATCAATCGTTGTCGTATGGCCTTCGCTGACAATGACGTTTTCCAAAGCGTCGTCACGTATCAGAGCGTGCTGGCCATAGTTCTTCGCTTGATCGAATCGCGCAACGTACGGGCGCGCAACGCTCACCCGATAAGCGCCGGGGCGTAGGACGACGGAATAACTGCCGTCAGCTTTCGTTCGAGCTCGCGTGATGTGGCTGGTAACTTGATTGAGGACGACGACTGCTACGTCAAGCGAGGCTGGCGTGATCTTGCCATCGATTTTGCCGCGCTTTTGCGCGACGGCGGCGGTCAACATGACAAAGATGCAAGCGGCAGCCAAGCCGAATCGCCTGTCGCTCTGAAGATGACCGCGCATCATGTTCCGACTTGAGGAGTGTTACAGCTTGTAGCACACGGCTGTCGCCGCTTCAATGAAAATTTGGTGCGCGACTCGCGGTTGGAAAAAATGCTTCGCAGCACGCGCGATTGGTGATAGATTCACAAGGCTTCCCATCACTCGGATTAACGCAGCTATGGCGGCTCGCACGGCAACGAGGTTATCCCGTAGAAGCTGGTGTTTTGCTCTGCAGATGCTGTGCGTAATTTTACTCGCCTTCCCACCCACAAGATCTTTTCACACAAAAGCGCAATCAACTCGACCGGTGCTAATCAGTGAAGAGAGCTCGACACGCGCCGTCGCTGTCGATTCCGTCACGCGCAAGCACGAACCGTTTTCAGTTACGAACGAAGTTAGTTTCGGTAGTGACAATCGCACTCGCGTCATGTTATTCGCCATGGAGATTGCCGACGACGCAAGTCCATCTGAAGTTACCGCATCCGCAGAAGACGGCGCGCACAATCTCTACGTTTTGCCAGTCGAGTATGTGGGAAGAGTTGTGGGACAAGAATGGATGACTTCGATCATTGTCCGGTTGAGCGACACGATGGCCGACGTCGGCGATGTCCTGGTCGGCATTAGCTATCGGGGTGTCGCGAGTAATCGCGTGCGTCTTGCCATTGGACATGTAGGTGATGGCCCACCCGATGACCAAGGCGCCGTTCCCACGCCGGGAAGCGTTGTGCCTCTGCCGCCCACTACATTGACCGCCGGCACACTGACGACCGGCGAAGTGCAGACGATCATCGCGCAGGCTGTCTCAGCCGCATCTTCTTTGAATCGTGCAGTTACGGTGGCAGTAACAGACAAAGAAGGTAACGTCCTCGGCGTTTTTTCGATGACTGGTGCACCCGCCACGACACAGTTGCGCGGCGGCGGTCCCGGACCAACGCTTGTGCCCAATCCAGTAACCGGATTTGTGCCGGTCGGCCTCGACGGCACAGTCGTTCCCGCAAAGCTCGCGGCAATTTCGAAAGCTGGCACGGCGGCTCTGTTCAGCACGCGGGGCAATGCGTTCACTTCGCGCACCGCGAGCTTCATCATTCAGGAACACTTTCCGCCAGGGGTTGATAATCGTGCCGGGGGGCCGCTCTATGGCGTCCAGTTCTCTTCATTGCCTTGTTCAGATATCAAGATACCCGGTTTGCCCCTCGGGCTCAGCGGCGATCCCGGAAGCACGCCAATTTACAAAGATGGAGAAGCGGTCGGCGGCGTCGGCATCGAAGGCGACGGCGTTTACACAGTTGATCGCGATCCGGCGGATTTCGATCAGCCATTTGAAGAAGTGATCGCCGTCTCCGCGACGCGCGGATTCGAAGCGCCATCGCTCGTTCGCGGCGACAACATTTTGGTCGACGGAATACGCCTGACTTATCTGAACGTAATAAGCGCCCCTGCACCACCCACGGTTGCGTTTGGCAGCTTGCCCGGCGCCGTTGATCCGATGTTTCCGATTCGCTCAGCGCAACCGTCGCAATTCACGCCAGCAGTTGTAGGGGGCATCGGCGGCGAAATCGACCCGCGATTCTTTCCTTTTGTGGCCAGTTCGACAATTACTGCGAATTCTTTGACCGCCGCGGACGTGAACACAATCGTTTCGCACGCTGCGCAACAGGCGAACATCACGCGCGCTGCGATTCGCCAACCACTCGGCAGCAACGCGCGAGTCACGATCGCCGTTGTTGACACGAATGGAGTCGTGCTCGGTGTCTTTCGTCAGCAGGACGCGCCGGTGTTCGGTTTCGATGTATCGGTCCAGAAGGCGCGCACCGCGGCGTTTTTCTCGCGCGCGAACACAGCGGCGTTACTGAACGCGGCGGGATTCGGATCGTACGTGACGCGCGCGGGAACCGACGGCCTCTCATTGAACGGCTCAATCGCCTTCAGCGATCGCGCCCTCGGATTTTTGCACCGGCCTCTCTTTCCCGACGGTATCAACAACACTGCGGCCGGGCCGTTCAGCACCGAACTAAACAACTGGAGCGTTTTCAACGTCGGCCTGCAACTCGATCTGATTAAGACAAACTTACAGACAGTTTTGAGCGGCGGCTTAACTCCGTGTAGTTCGATTCCAAACCTGCCGAATGGTTTGCAAATTTTTGCGGGCAGTATTCCGCTTTACAAGTATGGCGAATTCGTCGGCGCGATTGGGATCAGCGGCGATGGAATCGATCAGGACGATTTGATCGCCGCCGCAGGCGCGGCCGGCTTTGCGCCGCCGGTGAATATTCGTTCCGATCAGTTCTTTGTGCGCAGCGTGCGTCTGCCGTTTGTGAAGTTTCCCAGAAGTCCGAACCTTTAAGAAAAAAGGCAAAAGGAAAAAGTAAAAAGGTAAAAGTAGGGCCACCCGAGCAGAACTTATGACAAAGCGTTTTGCATTTGCTCTTATTTTTTTCCTTTTTACTTTTTCCTTTTGCCTTGTTGCGCAATCCACGCAATTCGGTGTAGTTCGTCTCAAAGTGCGCTACAAATCCGCCGAAGGCACAAAAGATTTGCCGCGTAAGCGTTTCTTCCTTATCCCTGGCTCGCTCGAACAAAACCGATCACTTGTGGACAAGATCAAGGCAGGAGCCGGGGGTTCGCGCGAATGCTACTACCGCAGCCACGGTGCCAGCACGGCGCTGATTAACTGGTTGAAAGACAACGACTGTGAAACGCTTTATTGTCGCGGGATTGAAGAGAAGTATGTCGCCGGGCCGGACGCCGTGCCGGAATTTAAGAAGCCGTTTGAGCAGGCGCTCAACGAGTTGAAGAATCGTGAAGTGGCGCGCCGGTGGTTGACTAATTATCTTCCGCCGGAGATTCGTTCAGGCTTCTATGACGAAAGACAGAAGACGATTCAAACGCTTCTTTC
>DASYPX010000253.1:0-2358 GCA_036006125.1 Pyrinomonadaceae bacterium
GCAGCGACGATCTATCTGGAAACGATGGGGCCGCGCGGCATTGAGGCGGTCGCGAAGCACTGCGCGCAAAAAGCGCACTATGCAGCCCGCAAGATTGGGGCGATCGAAGGTTTCTCGCTTCCCTTCTCTGCTCCGTTTTTCGACGAATTTGTGGTGCGCGCCCCCGGCGATGCGAATTCGTTGCTCAAGAAACTGGCGAACGAGAAAGGCATTGATGGCGGGATCGCGCTGTCACGTTACGACGCCAATCGACCGAATGAATTCCTGGTCTGCGCGACGGAGACGAACACGCGCGAGCAGATCGACGCGCTGGTTAATGGGATTGAATCATTGAGCCAATGATCACCAAGGTCACAACACACATCAGTCCCAACGAGCGGCTGATCTTTGACCGGTCGCAGCCAGGCCGCATGGGTTTTAGTTTGCCGCCTCTCGATGTCGATGAAGTGCCGCTCGACGAAATCATGCCGCGCGACTTTCAACGTGACGACCGACTCGCCGGCATGCCCGAGGTCACGGAGGTTGACGTGATTCGACACTTCACGCGCATCTCGACGTGGAACTATTCGATCGATCAGGGCATGTATCCGCTCGGCTCGTGCACGATGAAGTACAACTCGCGTTTGAATGAGAAGGTGGCGCGTATTGGCGGCTTTGCGAATCTTCATCCCCTTGCTTCCGAAGATGAAGCGCAAGGCGCGCTGGAAGTCATCTATGAACTTCAGCAAAACCTCGCGGAAATTACGGGGTTGCCGGGCATTTCTCTGCAACCGGCGGCGGGGGCCCATGGCGAGATGACGGGTATCATGATCATCCGCGCCTGTATTGACGCGCGCGATGGCAAAGAGAAGTCGGCGCAGCGCCGCACCATGCTGATTCCCGACTCCGCGCACGGCACAAATCCGGCCTCAGCGAATTTGTCGGGCTTTACCGTTAAAACGATTCGATCGACCAGCGAAGGATTGACTGATTTGGATCACCTGCGCGAACTATGCGCGCACGGTGACGTCGCGGGATTGATGCTGACAAATCCGAACACACTCGGACTGTTCGAGAAGAACATTCGGAAGATTTGCGACATCGTTCACGACGCTGGCGGGTTGGTCTACATGGATGGCGCGAATATGAACGCGCTGGTGGGCGTCGCGCGACCCGGCGACATGGGTGTGGACGTGATTCACTTGAACCTGCACAAGACGTTTTCCACGCCGCACGGTGGCGGCGGCCCCGGGTCTGGCCCATGCTGCTGCTCGAAAGAACTCGAACCGTTCTTGCCCGTGCCGCGCATTGTGCGAAGCGACAGCGCTGCAGCCCATTCCGAATCTCAAATTCCAAATTACAGACTGGATTTCAACTACCCGCAATCGATCGGTCGCGTGAAAGCCTTTTATGGTAATTACGGAATGATGCTGCGTGCGCTCGCCTATATCCTGACGCACGGCCGCGATGGTTTACGCGAAGCCACCGAAGCAGCGGTGCTCAACGCGCGTTATATCGCTGATGCGCTGGTCTCTGATTACGATAAACCTTTCGACGGTTCGCCCATGCACGAAGTCGTTTTCACCGACAAACGGCAAGCGCGCAAAGGCGCGCACACCCTCGACATCGCCAAGCGTCTAATTGATTACGGCTTTCATCCGATGACGATCTATTTTCCACTGATCGTTTCCGGGGCGATGTTGATTGAGCCGACTGAATCAGTTGGTCGTCAGGAACTTGATCAGTTCATTGAGGCGATGCGTGCCATCGCGCAGGAGGCGCTTGAGAATCCCGAGTTGTTACTGAACGCTCCCCACTCAACGCGCATTGGCCGGCTGGATGAAGCGACGGCGGCGCGCAAGCCGGTGCTGCGCTGGAAACCGCAGACCACCGAATCACACTCCACAGCATGTCCATGAACGAAGATCGCGCACTCAACTGTCCTGTTTGCAAAACGCCGGAACTCGCCAGAACCGAGTTGGAGACGAACCTGTCTTCCTTCAACTGTCCTAAATGCGAAGGCCACTGGATTCGCGGCAAAGAATATTGGGACTGGATCGAGAAGCAGGGCGCGAATCTCGCCGAACGCATTCATGAAACAGAAAGCTTATCGCTTGCGGAACCAGGTCTTCCCATTGATTGCCCGGAGTGTCGGTTCCGCATGGTTCGGTACCTGGTCGGACGCGGACTGGATTTCACGGTCGATCATTGTCACGGTTGTAAAGGCATCTGGCTTGACCGCAACGAGTGGGCAGCGCTGCGCAAACGAAATCTTCACGACGATCTGCATGCAATGTTCACGTCCTTTTGGCAAGCCGGCGCCATCCGCGAGCAGCGAAAAAAGCGTATGCAGCAAATCTATCTTGATCGGTTCGGCGA
>DASYPX010000254.1:0-11065 GCA_036006125.1 Pyrinomonadaceae bacterium
TTCGATTGATTTAAGCAGGCTGTTTTCTAATTCTTCACTCACAGTGGTTGACGTCCTCCAGGTGGGCTCGGTTTTGGGGCCAAGCCGCGAAGATCGATTATGGATGCCCGTGCAAATCGGCGTCAAGAACCTTTTTCCGGGTTCCGCAGGGGATTCGCGTCAAAATCTTAGCTAAACCGGCAAACCGTTGCGCGCGATCGAGCTCATGACCTCACAAAACCGATCCAATTCCCAGAGCGTCGTGTATACGTTGGGCGTAATGCGCAACCCTGAGAACTCCTCATGAACGATCGGCGTGGTGAAGATTCGGTGCCTATCGAAGAGGTAGCTGCCAATCTTTCCCTGATCGATTCCTTCGATTTGGACGTTGGCGATCGCGCACATTTGCTGTGGATCGAATGAAGTGTTGAAGCGCACTTTGGGGATGTCTTTCAGTTTGTCCATCCAGTAACGCGAGAGATATCGCAGGCGCGCTTCCTTTCGTTTCCCGCCAATCCCATTGTGAAACAGAATCGATTCACCGATCGCGAGCCGGGGCGCGGCCGAGTGCGTGCCGATCTCTTCAAACTTGCGAATGTCCGCTTTCTGTTTTTCCTCGGCGGCGAACAGCGGCCAGACTTTTGAAATTTTGTCGCGCTTCACGAACAGCAGTCCAGTACCTTTCGGAGAATACAACCATTTATGAAGTGAGGTTGCGAAGTAATCGCAGTCGAGGTCCGGCTGTTTAAAATAGAATTGTGCAAATGAATGCGCGCCATCGACGACCGTTTCAATGCCGTGGCGTCGCGCCATTTCGCAGACCGCTTTGACCGGCGTGATTTGCCCGGTGAGATTTATTTGATGCGCGATCTGAACCAGACGCGTGCGCGGCGTGATCGCGCGTTCAAACGCGGCAGTGATTTCGTTGATGTTCTTTGGCGGAACCGGAATTTGAATCAGATTGAGCTTGATTCCTTCGCGACGCTCGCGCTGACGAATTGTAGTCAGCATGCGCGGATAATCCTGCGTTGTCGTTAGCACCTCATCGCCAGACTTCAGATCCAAACCGAGCAGAAGCGTCTCGAGTCCTTCGGAAGCACCGCGTGTAATTGCAATCTCTTCGCGATTGCAACCGAATAACTCAGCGAGTCCGGTGCGAATCGTTTCCGACTGTGGCTCGAGAATCTGCCACATCGTGTACGCGGTCGCGTCCTCCTGTTGCCAGATGTAGCGAACCAGCGCTTCGGTGACGACGCGTGGACTGGGACTGACGCCGCCGTTGTTCAGGTTGATGATGCCGCGCGTGACGCTGAAAGCGTTCTGAATCGTCGACCAATAATCTTCGTCCATCGCCGCTTGTTCGGGTGTCAGGTGCGCGATCGATCTCGTCGCGGCCTGCACATCTTTCAAGAACGCGGCAATAGTGGGTGACGCCAGCGCGGCCAGGCCAAGCGATTTTCCGGCCAGCGACAAAAAGTTACGTCTGGGGAATTGAGTTGTGTTCATTTGATTGGATCGCAGGCATCTTGCCTGCGGTGCGGCATCCTGCCGGCCTTGGAACTTCGCCCACAAAGGGCGAGCAGGATGCTCGCGACCCGCCACAGGATGTCGGCGCTCCATCAATGCGCTGCGGCAGCTGTCGGCATCTCGACTTCGTACCCGGCTTTGATCCAGGCGCTGGTTCCGCCCGTGACGTTGAGCAGATTCGTGAATCCCTGCGGCTGCATGATGCTCGTGGCGGCACTGGAGCGATAGCCGCCCGCGCAAATTACGGCAGTCATCTTTGTTGGGTCCAATTTCAGGGACGGTAAGCTCTCGTTTAGATTCGAAAGTGGTGCAGTAGCGGCGCGCGGTGCGTGTCCCGATTCGTATTCGCCCGGACGCCGCACATCCAGGACCTGCAAATCCGGTCGCGACTCGATCAGCTCTTTCAATTCGCCTACGCTGATCTGCGGGACAGTTGCGACTTCGAAACCTGCGGCTTTCCAGGCATCGATGCCGGCGAGAAAGCCCTTCACATGTTCCAGACCCACGCGCGCCAGGCGCATCTGCGCTTCATGGGCCTTCTCTTCGGATTCGGCGACGATGACAAGCGGCTTTTCCATCGCGATCAGCGTCCCGGCCCACGAAGCGAATTGTCCGCCGAGGCCGAGGTTCAGCGACCCCGGCACATGGGCCGCACCGAAATCAGCCGCTGAGCGCACATCGAGAATCATTTCGCCGGCGCGCGCGTGCTCGGCGACTTCCGCCGGCTCCATCGGTTTCAAGGTCGGCAGATCACTCAGCGGGGCAGCACCCGAGCGATTGATCTCAGCATCTTTGGGAAAGTACGCCGGAGCCGCCGCAAGCTCCGCCGTCATCATGCGCACGAACTCATCTTTCGTCATGGGCTGCAACGCATAGTTGAACTGCCTCTGCTTGCCAATGGTCGATGAAGTTTCCGATGAGAGGTTCTTTCCGCACATCGAACCGGCGCCATGCGCGGGATAAACTTCGGTCGTGTCATCCAGCTTCAAAAGTTTGTTGTGCAGCGTGTCGTACATCATCGCGGCCATCATCTGCGGCGTGTAGCCCTTACCGCCCGCCAAGTCGGGCCGCCCGATGTCTCCGATGAACAACGTGTCACCCGTGAGGATCTTTTTTGGTTCGTCCGCATTTTCCGTATCAGCCACGAGCACACAAATACTTTCCGGCGTGTGGCCCGGTGTCTCGAGAAATCCAAGCTTCACGCTGCCGATCGTCAGCTCATCGCCATCCTTCACCGCTTGATGCGGAAAGTTGGCTCGGGCTTTTTCACCAAATACGATCTCTGCGCCCGTGCGCTCCGCTAGTTCCCGGTGACCGCTAACGAAATCCGCATGCAGATGCGTTTCAATGATGTACTTGATTTTCAGGTTCTGCGCCGCTGCTTCTTCGATGTACTGATCGACGTCGCGCTGCGGATCGACAACGGCTGCTTCACCGTCCGCGCCAATTAGGTAAGATGCGTGCGCGAGACAGCCCAGATAGAATTGCTTGAAATACATTGCGACACCTTCGAATGGCTTGATGGGTTTCGGTCGAGCGGATTCTCTCGCAATTCATCACCGTGGGCAAGCGAATTAGTGCGGCGCGAGAGATGCGCGCCAGCGGCCGTTAATCCTGGTTGTATCCGTACCCCGCGCTGTCCGCGGTTTCAATCTCAAGTTCCAGCGTCTGCCGAGCGATCGCCAGAAACACGCTGAGGCGCACATCCATGCGCTGAATGCCGTCGGCCGCAATCTTTGCGCGATCGAAATCGAACATCGCTAATGTCGCGAGCGTACTGGAGAGCTCGTTAGCCGTAGACGCTACCGGATTGTCATTAGATGTGATTAGCTCGCCATCGTCATAGAAATCATGTCCAAACCCGTTCATGGTTACCGCGGCGGCGCTAATCTCGTTGAACTGATCGATGAGCGGATCGACGATCTGAAACGCACGCGTCGCATCAAATCGTCCCAGCTCTGCGGCCATCTGCAGAAGCGTGTCCATCTGTTGCGCATCCTGCGCACGCGCCGACGTAGTAACAAGATTCTTCGCCTGCTCGATATATTGCACGGCCAACGAACGCTTTGTTTGCGGCCCAATGTTTCCCAGGATTTGCGTGATCAGGTTGATGCGTTCCTGCGCGGTCTTGAACTTGCTCACCAACCTCAGCGCCTCGTCGATGTTTCCTTTTGCCGCGGCATTGGTGACTGCTTGTTGTCTCAAGTTATAGAGCGCCTGTTCCCGCTGCGTCGGGTTAGTGATGCGCTCTGCGATTATTTGTTGCGCGCGCTGAGGGTCTCCGCTGTTCGCCACGCGCGTCACTACCTGTTGGAAAAGGTAGTCGCGCATCGGCACCGGCGCTTGCGAGATCGTGTCCAAAGCAACATCGACCGATTCGTTACTGGCGGCGTTTTGGTATCGCTGCCACTCTGCCGGCATTGGTTGCATAGGTCCGGTTAAGTCGGCCACCCTCTTTTCGATTAAGGCCCCACGATCAGCCGCGTATGTCTTCACCTCGACATCCAGCTGTCGAATAGTGGACGCCAAAACGCGGGCGTTATCCAAATCCGGTGTGTAAAAAGTCATGTCAGCCGACGAGAACGTTAACAAGTCAGTGACGACTTTCAGAAAGAGTTCGCGGAACTCTTCGCCCGAAAGAAGGCCATTGTGATCCGCGCCATCGCCGCTCTGCTTTACGATTTGTTGCGAGGTCCTGAGTACCTGAAGAAGGCTGCCCGCGAGATAAGCCGCTTCGCGCGTTTTGATCAGATCCTGCGACTCGATCCGCTTCGCCATCGAGCGCGCGAGCCGGCGAGCCAATTCCTGATCCTTCTGCGCGAGGCGGTTCAACGTCTCGATCAGTTGCGAAGAGAAACTGCGACTCAACAGGTCCTCAGCCAGTTCGTAGGCGCGCTTCGGATCGGTTGCGATGACCTGATTGACCAGCGTCGATTCGAGCTGTATCTCCGGATCGACTTGCCCGTACAGCGCGGAGGGTGTCTCCGTCGATTGTCGCGTCGCGCGCAGAAACTTCAACGCCGCTTCAGGATCGTGCGGTGCCAGGACACGAATCACCAGTGTCCGCAACTTCATTCCCAGCTGGCTGTCAGCGTTTTCCGGCTCCGGATCGACGTGCTGAGCGATCACCTCCTCCACCGTTTCCATCGCCTGCGTAATTAATTTCTGCGCCTGCTTTTCATCCGAAGGCCACAGCAGTTGCGCGGCCTCGAGCTGCATCTCGACACGATTTTCCGGTCGTCGAAATTGATCCAGGTGTTGCGCCGTTTCGAGGAGCAACGCCATGCCCTTGGCCCTGCGTGAGCTCTCATTTTTCTGCGCGCGGATTTCTTCGTCGGTGGCCTTGCGGAGTTCGTTGACCTTGATTTTGTAATGCATCGCCGGCCTGTTACCCGCCAGGTCGCTGGCTGGTACGACTTCAAACCGATAGGCGCCGGAGAACTCGCTTGCGAGTTCGACGTATGCGACGTCCTCACCCTGATTCAAGTCACTTACCTCACGCAGCAGCTTGCCATTAGGTAGGAACACGCGCACCACAATGTCCAGGTCGGCCGGGTCGATTGCCAATTGTAAGAACTGCTCTCTTTCAAGGTTGATGGTGTAACTATGCGTTTGACCGACACGCAAGTCTTTTTCAATCGAGGAGCCGGTCTCAAGGGCCGTTGATTGTGCTTGCGCAGCACTCCGGATTGGCGACAGGAAGAGTATGGGGACGAAGAAAAGAAGGCTGAATCGACGCATGATCAGCTCCTTCGCAGTGTCAGATTCGCTGGTTACGGACAGGCTGGATGTAAGACACCGCAGTCTGTCCTTTGGTTCCGGGGTAAACGATGACTTTTAGGAGATCAAAATCAAACGTGGGTTGCCTCATTGATGCGGTGGTATTACCAGCAGTCGCGCTACTCTGTGGGTTTTTGCAGGACCGAATATGAAAGTGATTTACTTCTCGCCGGGCCGATAGCGGATTACCGCCTGCGCATCAACGTCCTTGGTGGTGAACAACACCGGCTTCAACTGGCCTTTCGCAAACATCTCCGCTTGATCGGCGAACCAAGGCGAGTCACGTCGCGAACTTTCTCCGTAAGCAAGCACAGAAAATGCGCGCGGCACATCGTCGAACTCGACTGCGAGTATCCACCCGTCGCCGCCGCTCGCTGAGAGTTTTCCGTCCGTCTCTCGGGTGAAAGCGAGTGCCCGGAAGCATCCCATGGAAGAAGCACAGCCGCCCACCGGCACATCGACGGTGCCGCGCCGCACCCGATGAACATCTCCCCACGCGACGTCCCAACTGCCATAGCGTCGTGCGGTTTCCGCGACCGCCCAGCTGAAAGACGCGACCGCGCGATCAGGATCGGCGAGACCGCTGGGAGTCTTTAACGGCTCCGCCACGCTCCAGACCTTCGCGAAACGTTTTTCGTCGGGTAAGGGCGTGCGGCTCGGTGGCCGCAAGCCTGAATAGTCAGCCCACCAAAGTTCGAATAGAACGGCGCCTTTACTTTCTGGCGCTGCCGTGTTGTCCCAACGCTCGAGCAACGCAATCGCTGCGGCCACGTCTCCGGTTGGTTCTTTCGCCTTTACTGCCGCAATCAAATCGGGCTTGACTCGATCCGCGAGCAGCATGCGATAGCTGTGCTTCAGCCGAATCACATCTTCAAGGCTCAATTTGTTATCGCCACCAATTAATTCAATTGCGAGCTGACCGCGCAACGACAGCTCGGGCGGCTCGAAATTCGGATACGCGTTCTTGGTATCGATCGGACCTTTCACGTTCGTGAAGTGCGGCGAATCATTTTCGTTATGGATGTAACCACCGCGCGGGTTCAATACCTGCGGCAGCGATTCAAAGGGAACGTAGCGCGTCCAGACGTCGCGCATTGCATGCGCCGGTGTCGCCGAAATATCGCCGCCGGTCGGATGTGGTAATAAAGGCAGTGATGCATTCCAGATGAAGTAAATGTTTCCGGCGCGATCGGCATAGGTAAAATTCGAAGTCACCCGCGCGCGCAGCTTCATCGCTTCCTTCCATTCGTTGAGCGATGTCGCTCGCATCATGCGCAGGAATTGTTCGCCGGCACGAAACTCGCCGTCACCGCCGGTCTTGACGATGTAGATTTTTCCGTTGGCCCGATAGATCACCGGACCCAAAGGTGTTGACCAAAATTCACGTGTCTCAGTCGAAAGGCCTTCACCATTGCGAAACGTCACTGTGCGCAGTTCTCGTGTGAGCGCGAGCGACGTGCCATCGAAGAGATAATGATCAGGCGTCTTGGGATCGACATCGAGCGCATAGACCTCGGCGAGATCCTGGCTGTTGTTCGTAGTCGACCAACCGAGGTAACGATTGAAACCACCGACCACGGTGAACGGCCCGCCGATACGAAAATCGCCATAGAAATCAACCACGCCGGGCACGGTGAGCTGCGCTTCATAATAGCCGGCAGTCCAGGCGAGATGTGGATTGCGCAGGAGAATCGCCTTGCCCGACTTGGTGCGGCTCGGTGCAAACGCCCACGCGTTTGATCCATCATCACTCTCCACCGGGTCTTGCTTAGCCGAACCTTCATTAGTGGCGGGCCTTTCAGGAGTAGGCGTCGGAGTTGGCGATGGG
This sequence comes from Pyrinomonadaceae bacterium, assembly GCA_036006125.1. Lineage (GTDB taxonomy): Bacteria > Acidobacteriota > Blastocatellia > Pyrinomonadales > Pyrinomonadaceae > UBA11740. The sequence continues at coordinate 7,115 of DASYPX010000254.1, forward strand.
TTGATCTTTGCGAGAAACGCGCGGGCCTTTCTGATCGACGGCCCTCCGGCATCAATCGCCGCCACGTCATAGCCGCTAAAATCATTGGGCATGTGCGGTGGAAATTCCGTCGGATGCAATTCAATATAACGATTCAACCCTGCGGCAAAACCATCGTAGAAATCTCGCGTCTCCTGATCGAGCAGGTGATACGTTTGAATTACTCGATTGCGCAAAGGGAGCGCCAGAAAATCAGACTCAATGTTGTCCCGACTTCCGGTTAACTGCGCTAGCTCTCCGCGCGCCTCCAAGGCGTTTATCGCCGTACGAGGGCCGTAATCTTCGGACTGCAACCAGGCCAGAGCGTAGCCTGCCGCGCGCAGATTATCAGCGCGAATGTGTGGCACGCCGTGCGCGGTCCGGATAATCTCCACCTGCCGCCAGAGTTCGACGGCTGCTTGATCAGTCTTTGAGGTGATCGGCCCCGGCAGGTTTTGCTGGGCGAGGATGGAGTAGGTGACCGAGCAAACGGTCGCGAGCAAGATTAAGCCGACAGCAAGGAGTCTCTTCATGAAATTATTCGTTGCGACTCGAACGTTAGAGTACCAACTTCAGTTGGGTTCTTTACCGGTCAGAGAACTGCCCGACTAAAGTCAGTACTCTAACGCCGCTGACTTGCTGCCGGCGTGAAATGTACCTGGCGCAGTTGATTGTTTTTCCATTCATAGTAGTAAATTCCGCCGGGTCCCCAACGTTCGTCGGACCCGAGCCGCGGCGCGCCGATAATTTTCAAAAGGCGACTGTCCGCGCGAAATGTCCGCACGTCTTCGTCTTCTTTGAATTCATAAACGCCCACCTCGACCGACCAACCGTCCAGCACGCGCGGAAAATACGCGACGCCATTTCGAGCATCGACAATCGCGGTGATTGAACAACCCGTGCCACAGCCCATCACCGCGATGGTGTAATGTCCCGCGAAGTTGATGCCCGCTTCGTGAAGCTGCTCGCGAATGCTGGTGCGATACATGCGCGCCATCGAATGGCTGCGCAGATTCAGTGGCGCCGGCTTTCCTGCGTAAACGTCGGCGGAATAATCTTCAAAGCGTGGGGCTGCGGTTTTCTGAGCAACGACAAGCGACTGGAATACAAAAGTGAAAAGAAGTGTGGCGGTCGTATGTCTCAATGGTTGGCGTGTTAGGAACGTCACGCTATTTCCTTTTTCCCACCTCAATCGTAATGTACGTCACTGCGTCCCAGGCGTTGTGAATCCCAATGAACAGCAGCATCAACGCCGAGAATCCGACCACGAACAGACTTCGGTGGGTGTGATCGCGGATGAAGAAAGCCGTGACAAGAGCGACCGCGTACGAAACTAAGGGTAGCCCAACATGCCACAGCCAGTCTTCGAAGACCAGCCGATATGATTTCAATCGACGCGCGCGCAAAAAAGTAATCAGCGTGTAGAGCAGACCACCACCACCATACAACCCGATAACCAGAGCCAGACGCGACAAGCTGTGCCATGGCGCACTGATCATGGCCGACAGCAACAGCACCGCGCCGAAATGCACAATGGTCGGCGTACCGAAAGCTTGAATCTCGCGCGTCGTCGCCTTGCGCCGTGAATCCGCGATCAGCGCGATCACGACAAATTGCAAGCCAGTCAGTGCTGCACCAGACGAACCGATCAGGAAGAAAAAAGTCTCCCACGCTGCGAGTTGTGAACGTGCTTCTTCCATCGTTTATGACTTCAATTTGTAGAACTCGCGCGCGGGTTTCAAGGGCCGCAGCATCCAGTAAGGACGGCGTTCACCGTTGGGAGAATGTTCGCGCGCCGGTCGCGTCTGGGCCAACCACTTTTTGAAGACCTCGTGAGACTTCGCTGTGTCGACGTGAATGTCGCCGTATTTATCCGTCGGGTCGGCTTTGCGCACACGCACGGCCTGATGCCAGCAATGCATTCCTGAGATTGGATCGGGGTGGACAGGGAAGGTCAGGTTTTGATGCACACCGACATCGTTCCACCAGATGCGGAGAGTGTCTTTGTCACTCGATTCGTAAGGACCGACGCCGGTTTCACGTTTTAATCCCCACTTGTCGCCAGCGTGATCGAGTTTGACCGTGGCCATCATCTGCTTCTGGCCGGTTTCGTGAATCTTCCAACGGCCCATGTGATGACTGCATGCCACGATGCCGGGCTTGATGCCTTCGGTGACCCAGGCGCGTACGACGAAGTAACCAATCTCAGTTTCAACCCGGACAAGATCACCTGTGCGCACGCCAAGCTTCGCTGCGTGACTGGTATGCAGCCAGAGCGGATTGGTGTGCGCAATTTCATTCAACCACTTCGCGTTCGAGCTGCGCGTATGAATCTGAATCGGCAGGCGAAAGGTTGAAATCAGAATCGTCTGATCGGGTTCGAGGTTTTCAGGATGAACGTGGCCGCGGATGTACGTGGGAATCGCGTATTCCGGCCAACCCCAGGCGGCGATGGTGCTCGAAAAGAATTCCAGCTTGCCGCTTGGCGTCGGAAAGCCTCGTTTAATTTCACCATCGACTTTGATTCCACCCAATCGCCGGCCTTCAGCATCGCCGTCAGGCCCGGGAAGCGGAACCACATTTGTTGAAGTTGGTTTCGCCGCGCGCGTGAAGACCCGGCCGAGGGAATCCTCGCGAATGTCATCGAGTTCTTCAGCCGAAACGTTCTCGGTGTAAAGCGCGCCGGTTTTCTTTTTGATCTCGTACGAGCCGTAACGGCGCATGAATTCGAGCGGTGTCAGCCCCTCGGCCGCAGCCTTCTCAGGCAGGCCCGGCAAAGAATTCTCAAAGATCCATCCATAGTATTCATCGACGCTCAGGCGCGTTCCCGGATTCTGCTTTGATTCCACAAACTGGCGAATGCCAAGCGATCCGTCGCGATCGATCCTCCAGGTGAGTTCCATCCAGAATTCGTTCTCTTCCCAGACTTCGCCGGGATTAACTTCGCGGGTGTCGTTCACGTCATTACCGTTTCGTTGACGCGCGGCGCGCATCACCGGTTGGCGGAAGCCGAGCCACTGCGAGTCATGCGTCTCATACGAATGAATGTCGTGCCGCTCCGGCCCAAGACCCATCGGCAGGATGTAGTCGGCGAAGTAAGCCGTTTCATTCCAAACCGGCGTCAGTGCCGCGTGACAGCCAATCAGGTTTTCATCGGTGAGTGCTTCAATCCAAGAGAAGCCGTCGGGGTTCGTCCACACCGGGTTATAAACACGCGTGAAGTACGTATCGAGTCTGCCGCGGCCTTCTTTCAAAAGATGTGGCAGGAGAAAAGACATCTCGTGCATCGACAGCGGAAATTCCTGCGGCCAATTGATCTCGCCCCACATCTTCGGATGTGGCGGCGTGTGAATCGGCTTCGGCACGAACTTGTTCCAGGCATTCGGAAAAACGCCGCCTTCAGTGGCCACCGCGCCCAACAAACAGTTCAGCATGAACAAACAACGCGCGACCGACCATCCGTGGCTGACACCGGAGGTAACGCTGCGCCAGTTGTGACTGGAGAGCTGGGTGCCGGCGGTGGAGACGAGCTTCGCGATTGCCTCGAGTGTCTTGGCGTCGACGCCTGATTCCTGCGCGGCAAATTCAAACGTGTAATCTGCGTAGAGTTGTTTGAGAGCTCGTTCGAAATCTTCAAAACCATGTCCGACAAACTTTAGTTTGTCGTCACCCGAGTCTTCGACAAACTGAAGTTTGTCGGACTTTAAGTATTCCTCCCAGTTCCACCACTTCCGGACAAACTCACGATTGTAGAGATCGTTCTGAATCAAATAGTTCGCAATCGCCAGAAGAATCGCCGCTTCCGATCCCGGATAAGGCGCGATGTAGTAATCGGCATGGGTCGCCCTATTCGACAGACGCGTGTCCATCACGATCAGCTTGGCGCCGTTTGCTTTACCATCGATCACGCGCTGCGCATGCGGGTTGAAGTAA
>DASYPX010000255.1:0-20717 GCA_036006125.1 Pyrinomonadaceae bacterium
ACGGCAAAGCCGTGTCGCTCGTAAAGACTTCGGCTGCGCTCGGTGGGCCAGAGAATTACTGCATGCACGTCACGCCCCTCACACCAATCAAGCGCGGTGCGCAGCAGTTGCGATCCGATACCACGACCACGCGCTTCTTGCTGGATATAAAAGTTGGTGATGTACCCATGGTGTTCAGCTTCGTTTCGTGGATTAGGAATCTTCTCGACCAGTTGAAGCCACACCGCACCGATCAACTGTTCGTTTAATTCCGCGACCCAGCAATGCCAGGCATCGCTCTCCAAATGCTCGTTCATCCAGGCAGAGCAACGTTCGATGAATTCAGCTTCGGACTCAGTCGCGCGTCCAGTGCTCGCGCGCAGCGCATAGCGCAGTTGCGCCAGCGCATCCGCGTCGCTGGGCGTCGCGACTCGAACAGCGGGATGAACAGATTCAGTCACCGGAGACCAGGCCGGAGAGTACTCGACGAACTAATCTCGCGCAATCCTGATTGAATCTAGGACTACTCGACGAGCCGCGTAGCGGCGGGTTTAGATAAGCCCAGGGCGAGTCTGCGAGCCCTGGGTAATGTCACCAAGATTTGTTTGGAGCTGCGGAGCAGCGACAGGAATTAGTTTCAATTGACCCTGTCGCCGCTCCGCGGCTCCCACCATTTTCCGCCAATGTAACCCAAGGCTCGCAGACTCGCCTTGGGCTTACCTATGACCACTGCTACGCAGCTCGCTATCATGGACGACCGCAACTGCATTTTTAGGGGTATGCTAATCGCTACTTTGCGGTATGGGGTTGGCCTCCTCGACATCGCTTGTTATTGGCCGGACCTCATGATGGCGAGCCCCGAAGAATTTGCTGCGATCCAAGACCTGCTCCTGGAATTGTTCGAGGTAAAGATAAATTACGGGCGTAATAAAGAGTGTAATGAATTGCGAGACGACCAACCCGCCCACGACAACCAAACCGAGGGGCCGGCGTGAAGAACCATCCGCTCCATAGCCGAGTGCGATTGGCATTGCGCCAAACACCGCCGCCAGAGTTGTCATCAAGATCGGGCGAAAGCGATCCATGCTGGCATCGTGAATCGCTTTGTCAGCGGCCTCGCCCGCATCGACGCGAGCGCGGGCAAAATCGACGATCATAATGCCGTTCTTTTTCACAATGCCCATCAACATGAACATTCCGACGAAGGCGTAAAGGGATGCTTCCTGGCCAAAAATAAAGAGCGTGAGCAGGCCGCCGACCAGCGCCGTCGGCAGCGTCGAAAGCACCGTCAGCGGATGAACGTAACTTTCGTAAAGGATTGCGAGAATCACGTACATCACGAATACCGCGAGTCCCATCAGGATCGTCAAATTGGTCACGGTATTGCTGAACGTCTGCGCTTCGCCCTGCAACTCGCCGCGCAGCGTTGACGGAACAATTTCGGCGGCAGACTTTTGGATGTAATTCGTCGCATCACCCAACGCGACGCCCGGTTTCAAATTGAAGAAAAGCGTCATGCTGGTGAACTGATTCAAATGATTGACGGCTTGCGGCCCCAGCGTCTGCTTCCACGTAACCAATTCACCGAGCGGCACGAGTTTCTGTCCATCATCCGATCGAATGTAGAGCTTGGAAAGATCTTCGGGATTCGCGCGGGCCTCGTCCTGCATCTCGAGTATCACCTGGTATTGATCCTGGGGCTTCTTTACCAGGTAAACGTAGTTTTGCGAATAAGCACTCCGCAGCAGCGAGAGAATGCGCGCCTCTGAGACGCCGTATGTCTTCGCCTGATCGCGGCGCAACTCAACATCGAGATTCGGCGTGTTCGCAAAGTAATCGGACGACACGGAGAGAAATCCCGGATATTGCATCATCTTTGCAAGCAACTTCTGCCCAACGCTGTAAACCTCCGGGCCATTCACCCCTGAGACAGCGTAAGCATACTGTCCCTGCGTTTGCGGGGTCGCACTGGTGCTGATCTGCAACACCGCAAATGGTTGCAGAAAGGTAAATACGCCAGGAATCTGATTGAGCCGGCCCATCATTTGACCCGCCACTACCTGAATTGGCGGACGTTGTTCGGGCGGACGGATAAACGTGAAAGTGATGCCCTGGTTCGCGGACAAAAATCCCGTGGCGCCGGTCAAGGTAAAATCGGTGATGACATTTGGATCCTCATGCAGCGCTTGATCGACGCGGTCCTGCAGCGCATGCATCTGGGCCGGTGACGATCCTTCGCGCGCGATAAAGGCGCCGAAGATAACTGAGCTGTCGCCCAGCGGCAGAAACGCTTTCGGCACAATCATGAACAAACCGATGGTTCCACCGAGACAAATTACCCAAATCAGCGCGGAAACCCAGCGATGACGCAGGAACCACCAGAGCGATCCGCCATACACACGCAACACGCGACGTTCAATCCCGCCGATGACGCGCTCAACCCAATTTTTCTTGGCGCCTTCGCCGCGTGCTCGCAAAAGCCGCGCGCACATCAAAGGGGTCAGCGTTAGCGATACTAATCCGGAAGCGAAGATCGCGATCACGATCGTGATGGCGAATTCACGAAAGATACGGCCGACCAATCCCGTCATGAAAACCAGTGGAATGAAGACCGCGGCTAGCGAGATCGTCATCGACATGATCGTGAAGCTGATCTCTTTAGCACTGTTGATGGCGGCTTCGAAGGGTTGCTCGCCGCGTTCCATGCGGCGCACGGTGTTTTCCAGGAAAACGATCGCGTCGTCGACGAGGAATCCAATCGCCAGCGTCAACGCCATCAACGACAAATTGTCGAGGCTATAGCCAAGGATCCGCATCGCGACAAACGTGATCAGCAAAGACAGAGGCAGGGCGACTGTGGGAATTAGCGTGTCAGTGGCGCGACCAAGAAAAGCGAAGATCACGATGACGACGAGGACAAACGCAATCACCAAAGTCGTCTCGACGTCGACAACTGAATGCACGATGCTCAAGCTGCGATCATAAATCGGGGTCACGCGAATCGAGCCGGGCAGCTCATTGCTAATCACCGGGAGGAGTTGGTGAATGCTCTTCGAAACTTCAACGGCGTTTGCGCCGGCGCGACGATTCACAGCGACGATGACCGTGGCCGAGGGTATTTCGTAGCCACGCACCCAGAACCTCATGTTGATGCGTTCGTCCTGAACGGAGTCTTTCACAGTCGCCACGTCACGCAAATAAACCGGAGCGCTTCCCGTCCCGCCCACGATCAAGTTGCTGTATTGATCAGCAGTCTCGAGTTGGCCCTGCGGCCGCAGAATCGCCGTGCCGGAACTGCTGTCTAATTGACCTGCGCCGGTGTAACTAGAGCCGCTGCGAATCGCGTTACTCAGATCGTCAACCGAAATTCCGCGCGCCCACATCGCCTCAGGATTGGCCTTGATCCGAATCGCCGATTTGGTTCCGAAGACGTTTACCCGCGACACACCGGGGAGAATGCTGATGCGCTGGCCCACCTGTGTGCTGGCGTAGTCATAAAGCTGACCGGGCGTCACCGAGTCGCTGGTGAGCGCGATATACATGATCGGCTGATCGTTGGGATTGCTCTTCGAATAGGTTGGCGGCGACGGCAAGTCGGCCGGCAGCGCGCCCGAAGCTTGTGAGATCGCCGTCTGCACATCAGTCGCGGCCGCATCGATGTTCTTGTCGAGGGCGAATTGAAGCGTAAAGGTCGCGACGCCCTGGGTGCTCTTCGAAGTGACCACCTCGAGACCGTTTATCTGCATGAACTGGCGCTCGAGCGGCGTGGCGATGTTGTTGGCAATCGTGTCAGGACTGGCGCCAGGATAACCGACGGTGACCTGAATGACTGGATAATCGACGGCAGGCAGGTCGTTGACCGGCAGTTGCCAGTAAGCAAGCCCGCCAAACAGGATCACCGATAAGGTGAGTACTGCGGTCATGACGGGACGTCGAATGAATGGCTCAGAGAGGTTCATTAATGCGTCCCGGTTGCGCCCTGATTGTTTGCCGGAGCTTCGATGCGGACCTTGCCGCCCGGAGTAACGCCGACCTGTCCATTGGTGACAACTTTTTCACCCGGCTGAACGCCATTTTCGATCACGATTTGATCGCCCTGGCGCTGGCCCAACGTCACCGGTCGCTGATCGACGGTCATGTCCTGCTTCACCACGTAGACATAATTCCCCTTCGCAGACATTTGCGGTGCGGTTGCCGGGACGAGCACGGCGCCCCGAATCGTATTCAACACCAGACGGATGTTTACAAATCGACCAGGCCAGAATCGTCGGTCAGAATTCGGAACAGTTGCGCGCAGATTCACCTGCCCAGTTTGGTTCTGCACCGAGTTATCCAGAAAAGTCAGCTCTCCAGCAACCATCTGATCTGTGTCCGGCAAACGCACTTCCGTCTTGAGCGTGCCGGCGCGCATCTGCTCCTGCACCTTGCTCAAATCGTTTTGCGAAATGGTGAAGTCGGCGTAGATCGGATCAAGACGTTCCACTATGAGTAGCGCATTGGTCGGCGGCCCAGCAGCATTCGGATTACTGCTCGCGTTGTTTCCACCCGCGGTGCCGGGATTCACTACGTTTCCGACATCAACCAGGCGTTGTCCCGCGCGGCCGTCGATCGGCGAGTGAATGTAGCAGTAGCTGAGATCGACCTTGGCTTTTTCAACCGCGGCGTTATCCGCTTTAATCGTTTGATCGGCGCTGTGCACAGCCGCGCGATCTGCTTCGACCGTGGCATTTGACGAATCAGCGGTGGCTGCCAACTGCTCGAGTTGTTCACGCGGCACCACGCCGGCTGAAACCAGCTGCTGATAGCGCTTCACTTGTAACGCGTTCCATTTGGCGGTGGCGAGATCGCGATTGAGGTTGGCTTCAGCTTGTTTCTTGATCGCCACGTCTTTACTCACGTTCGCCTGTGCTTCGTTAACCGCGGCTTCAAAGGGACGTGGATCGATGGTGAAAAGCAGATCGCCTTTGCGAACGTTGGCGCCGTCAGCGAAATGAATCTTGATAATGCGGCCGGAAACTTGCGGTTGGATCGCAACCGTTTCGCGGGCGACAGTCTTGCCAATCGCGTCGAGGTAGACAGGAACGTCCTGCATCGACGCTTCCGCGACCGTTACTGGAGCCGGCGGACGCTCGAAGCCTGCCGGCGCGGCTTTGTTGGTACAACCAGTAAATGTAAAGACACACAAGGCGGCGACAATCGCGCCCTTGGGGATAAATGCCTTCATGATCAGTTTTTAACTCTCTAGTTTGATGGCCGGGGAAACAGAATTATCGTCCTGTGACTACGATCAAGCAAACGCTGATGTTTCGTAACTCGCGCATTCACAGGGCGCGACTTAACTCTTTACAACTTTTTACAATTGGTGAGACCGGAATGCTAATGATGCCGAGGCTGCCATTTTCTACATGAGTTCCTGGAAGCCCAACAGCGAATTGGGAGCAAATGGCATCGATTGTTTCGAGGCGGCCACCACTCGCCATTTCCTTTGCTAGGGATGCCGCCCAAAAAACAATGCAAGTGGCACCTCGTCCGCGATAGCGGACGGTGTGAAAATAGCCTAGCGCTTCAGCGCTGGGATCAGCGCGTGAACCGATTCGCAAGTCCGTGAAACGGACGACAGAGGTTTAGATCGACCATCTCCGGCGCAAATTCTGTCGCCCGCTTCGCGGGCTCTAGTTTGGTAGGTTGACGCTTACCCAGCGCTGAAGCGCTGGGCCATTCTCATCTCGTCCGCCTCGCGGACGATAAAGCCTGGGCAGCTAGACTTTTTGGGCGAAGTGAATTTACTTGCCGCTATCCATGTGCCATCCCGGATTGATCCATTGACCATCTCGCAAGACGAAAACTTCCGTGACGCGACCTGACCGGTTGACATGTTGACCGCTGGCTTCCAGTTCATACGCATAAGTCGAGTAAAGCACGGCCGTCGATCCATACATCTGAATTTCAGTTTTCGGAAATTCGAGCTTGATGAGTTTACCGCCGCTTTTTGCGAAGTCCGCCGAGTTGGCGAGTACTTGCTCACGGTTTGACCAAGCATCGTCACCTGCTTCGATGGCTCTCGTTTCTGGCGGCAGCGATTTCTCCAACGTCGCGCGGTCGCCGGCAAAGAACGCGCGCCACACTGCTTCGCGCGCATCGAGCAGACGCTTCTTCATCTGTTCATTGAGCGACCGCGGCGCCGCGAACTGTGCGTCGACGGTTTCCTGACTGGGAGCCGTGTAGCTGCCACTCTGAATCCATTTGCCATCATTCTTTGTATAGAAGTCGCAGATCCGCAGGATGCGATGAAAAGGACCGTTCGGCGTGTTCGAATCAACGTCCGAAACGAAACAGACAAACGCGGCGTCGCCTTTAAAAATCATGTCGAACTCGCGGAACTTGTAACTCTTCATGCCGTAGGGACTTTTCGGATCCTGATTGTTCCAGTCCATGTACGCGTCGATGCCTTTGAGTATCGGACCGGAAGGTGCGAGGTAACCGAACCAATTCTCTGCATGCGTGGCCCGCAGCGCTGCGTTGTCTTTGTTGATAAACGCCTGAAAGATGCTTTCGATGTGTGCCTTGATAGCGGCGCGATCGGCCGCGCGATCATCCTGAGCAGTCGCGGCGAAGGGCAAAGAGCAAAGAGCAGAGAGAAGAAGAGCGAGGCAGGCGAGCTTACGAATCATGGAATCGACCTCCGAATCAGTTTGATGTGAGCTATTACGAGCATGACGGCTAAAGGTTTAGGCGATTGAGGCATTCAAGAAACAATTCAATTCTTACGTGGCGAACATCAACGCCGAAGGCGTTTGCCACCTCCAGCCCAGGGTTGACGCGTAGCGGCTATCCTGCGTAATGATCGAACATGAAATCGCAACCCTGAAGGGGTTGCCGAGGGCACCGCCAACCGGCGTGGAATTGGCGTTCACAAATAAGAGTCGTTAGCAGCCGAACTATTCGCAACCCTTTCAGGGTTGGGATCTGTTTTGTCTTGATTACCCAGGGTAGCGCACTGACGCGCGCAACCCTGGGCTAAAGGATAGTAAACGCCTTCGGCGTTTCGTCATCCACAGACTCGTACTTTTCGGAAGTTCACTTCACGGTGAACGTGATGTCGTCGGGACTCTCCGCCAGTTTCACGTCATTGCTGTTATAGGCATTGACGGTGATGCGATAGCTGCCGGGTTTGAGCGGCGCGTCCAGAACGTAAGATGTGCCGTCGATGCGTTTGTTTATGTAATCGTAATTCGTCTCGGCGCCGCTACCACTGTCGGCATTGATACTGAATTTGTAGTACGCCGCGTTCGGATAGCTCTCCCACTTCACTTCAATATTTTGACCTGCGACTTTCGCGCCGGCTTTGGGACTCACTAACTTCAGATCGCTTTTAAAGAGATTGGAATCCGGCGCAAAGAATGTCTGATCGGCTTCCAGTTCGTATTTCGCTGATCCGATGAATCCCGAGGTCGCGAATACGAAGTACGGAGTGTCGAACACTTTCGCGATGAGGCCTTCATAGATTCCGGGCGGAACATCTTTGATCAGATACTCGCCATTCGCATCAGTCTTTGCCGGATAAGTCTGTCCCTGACAACCGCCGAGAAACTGATTGAACTTTTCACATAGTTTGACGTCGATGTTTGGCGTGGGCTCGCCGTTGAAAAGCACGCGACCTTGAACGTTGGATTTCCCGGCCGCAGGTTTCTCTTTTTCGGTGCCCGTACCGGAATGGATGAGCCCTTTGTCGTCGGGCTTACTGCTGGCAGTAGAACTATTGGAGGCTTTGGAACTCTCGGTATTGGCGTTCTTCGTTGACTTACAAGCTGGAAGAATTGAGCAGATTGTTAGCCCCAAAATGCAAACGAGTTTGGATCGACTTTTCATTTTTCCCTCAGAACCCCTGATCGTTTTGTTTTTCTAACTCAAACCCCGGCCTTTGCGCAAACTCACCAATCGAAATTTAGTTTCCTGACCGTGATCCGCTGCGCTCCGATTATCCGCATGTACTAAGTAGACGGAGAGAAACCAACCGTCGTAAGGCAAGCCGAAGGAGGGCTTGTAAATGATGAATCACGGTTACACATATCAATCGGCTTTGGCATCGGCGGAAACGATTCGCTGGCGCATTGAAGACATTATCGGGGGCGAAAAGCGGCTCGATTTCTCGAAGCCGTTCATGCCCGAGAGCTTTGCGCGGGTGCAGGAACTCGCGTTTCTGAACGATGAAGAGAAGTTGCTGTTAAATCAAATCAGGGGCAACGCTTATCTGTGCATCTTTGGACTGGTGGAAGAGTTCATTCTGCCGTTTGTCATCGATCATGCGCGGCAGCGGGTGCACGGTGACGATTATCCGATGCGGGCTTTCCTGCAGTTTGCCGGCGAAGAAGCCAAGCATATTCAGTTGTTCAAGCGCTTTCAGCGCGAGTTCGAAGAAGGCTTTGGCACGCATTGTCCGGTGATCGGTCCGGCGCAGGCAATCGCCGACGCAATTCTCGCGCACGACCCCCTGGGGATTGCGCTGACGACCCTGCACATCGAATGGATGGTCCAACGTCACTACATCGACAGCATCAAGGACGATCAGGAACTCGATCCGCAGTTCAAGAGTTTGTTGCGCCACCACTGGATGGAAGAAGTGCAACACGCGAAGCTCGACACGTTGATGGTCGAATCGCTGTCCGCGGGCCAAAGCGAAGAAGAGATCATGAAGGGTGTCGAAGAATACATTGCCATCGGTGGCTTCATCGACGGCGGCTTGAAGCAACAGGTCGAGTTCGATCTTGATTCGTTCGAACGCGCCACCGCGCGCTTGTTAACCGACGACGAGAAAGAAGAGTTCCGGCGCCTGCAGCTTCAGGCGAACCGCTGGACGTATCTCGGCACGGGCATGACCCACGAAAAAGTGCTGGCGACGCTCGAAAGTCTCACGCCGAAAGCACGGCAACGAATCGAGAGTATCTCCAGCGCATTCTGCTAAAACCAAACGCGGAGGATCCACAACTCACGAGCGGCCACTGCCGAGAGGCGTGGCCGCTCTTTTTTTTGCGCCTGAATCTGACAATGGCCGAGTCTTGTTCTTGCTCGAATCGGTGCCTGATATAATTCGCATCTCAAAAACGGTTCATCTGAGTTCTGATTCATGGTCGCACCCGAGAGACCAAGCCAAGTCACGCGGTTACTCCTCGACTGGCAAGAGGGCAACAAAGACGCTCTCGATCAGTTGATGCCACTGGTGTATCAGGAACTGCACAAATTAGCCGCCGGCTACCTCAGAAAAGAACAAAAGGCCCAAACCCTGCAACCGACTGTACTGCTGCATGAAGCGTACGTCAGAATGGTCGAACAGGAACTGCCAAGATGGGAGAGCCGCGCCCATTTCTTCGGCGTCGCCGCGCGACTGATGCGACAAATCCTCGTCGACCACGCGCGCACCAGAAACGCCTTCAAACGCGGCGGCGAGTTTCAGAAAATATCACTTGATGATGCGGCGCCGGTGTTCAGCCACAATGACGCGGCCGCTCTATTATCGTTGGATTCAGCATTGATAAAACTCGCCGCTTTTGACGAGCGTAAGGCGCGCGTGCTTGAGATGCGGGCGTTTGGCGGCATGACTGCGACCGAAACTGCTGTGGCCCTTGGTGTTTCCGAGCCGACCGTGAAGCGTGATATGCGCATGGCGCAGGCGTGGCTGCGACGCGAACTCGAAACGCACTGATCCAAGACAGCAATCGCTCGATGCAAAGTGCGAAGCGCAGCCATCGTTGATCTTTTTTTTTGTGTCGTCTACGATGATGGCCCCAGCTTGCGTGAAATTATTTCTAGGGTGCTGTCTTTCGGATTCTCCCAAACAACCGTAATCCGTCCGCTTGCCCCTAGTGAGTTATGACCCCCGAACGCTGGCGACAAGTTGAGAGCATCTTTCAGACCGCGCTGGATATGCCGGCTGAGAAACGCGCGTCGTATCTGACCGAGGCGTGCGCGCAGGACCCCACTCTGCAAGGAGAAGTTGTCAGTCTGCTGGCCCGCCACGAGTCCGGCGAATACTCGTTAGAAGATCTGATTCCCGCCGACATTAAGGCGAGACGTTTCGATCCGTTCGCTGACGATCAAGATCCATTGATCGGACGGCGGCTCGGCGCGTATGAGATTGTCCGCGAGATTGGTCGTGGCGGAATGGGCGCGGTTTACGAAGCGGTGCGCGTGGACAGAGAGTTCCAGCGACGCGTCGCGATCAAATTAGTGAAGCGCGGCATGGATACGGATTTCATCCTGCGGCGCTTTCGCAAAGAACGGCAGATCCTCGCGGCGCTTGACCACCCGAACATCGCGCGGCTGCTCGATGGCGGGACGACCGACGATGGCTTGCCATACTTTGTGATGGAGTTCATCGAAGGCCAGCCGCTTTATCTTTATTGCGACGAACGTCAACTGAGTATTAACGAGCGGCTAAGACTATTTCGCTCGATTTGCGACGCGCTCAATTACGCGCATCAGAAGCAGGTAGTGCATCGCGACATCAAGCCCTCGAATGTTTTGGTCACTTCCGATGGAGTTCCGAAGCTGCTGGATTTTGGAATCGCCAAGCTGCTGAATCCGGATCTCGCTGGTGATATCACGCACGATCCAACGGCGACGGCGATGCGTCTGATGACGCCTGAGTATGCCTCGCCGGAACAGGTGCAAGGCGCCCCGATTACTCCCTCAACCGATGTTTATTCACTCGGCGTGCTGCTCTACGAACTGCTGACCGGCCATCGTCCTTACCGTTTGTTCAATCGCGCGCCGCATGAAATCGCGCGCGTGATCTGTGAAGAGTCGCCTGCGCCCTTGAGTATCATCATCACGCGTCCGCATGACTTGTTAAAGCCGGGCAACGAAGAGACGACGCTCGAACATGTCTATCTGGCTCGTGGCGCCACGGTAGACGTGTTGGCACGCGATCTTGCCGGCGCGCTGGAAGACATTGTCTCGCGCGCTTTGCGCAAAGAACCGGAGTGGCGTTATCCGACGGCAGCTCAGTTGGGGGCTGATATTACTTCCTTCCTGGAAGGGCGTCCGCTGTCGAATTTGCCCGACGCGCCGCGTCCGGGGCAGATCAAACCGAGCCCGGCCTCATCAGAAACTGCGCTGGCGGTTTTGCCGTTGAAATTGATCGATCTGCCGGGCAGTGAGTCAGGCGGAGACTATCTCGGCACCGGGTTGGCAGACGCACTCATCACGCGCCTTAGTTCGATTCGTAGATTTGCGGTGCGGCCGACGAGCAGCGTCCTGCGGTACACAGTCGAGGACGATCCGCTTCATGCCGGTCGCGAACTCGGCGTCGCCTTTGTGCTTGACGGGCGCATTCGTCACGCGGGCGAGCGCATCCGCGTGACGTTACAACTGCTCGACGTGAGCGATGGGACCACCGCATGGGCGGGGCAGTTCGACGAGAACTTTACCGATGTGCTCACGTTGGAAGACACGATCTCGGCGCACGTGGCCGAGGCGATTGTTCCGCACCTGACCAACGACGAGCGTTTGAACCTGGCGAAGCGCGGCACTGACGATGCCCGCGCGCACGAAGCTTACCTGCGCGGCCGTGCGCAATGGAATAAGTTCAGCGAAGAAGGTTTCGCGAAAGCGATCGTTTGTTATCACCAGGCGATCGCCATCGATCCTGATTATGCGGCGGCCCACGCCGGCATCGCCGAGTATTACAACTGGCTGGGAATTTACAGCGTGCTGCCATTTCAGGAATGCGCTATTTCTGCGTACGAAGCGGCAGCAACCGCGGTTGAACTCGATCCGGCTTCGGCGGAGGCTCATGGCGCCCTCGGTCAGGCAAAACTCAGCCGCGACTTTTCCTGGGACAGTGCCGAGCGACAACTCTTCAAAGCGATCGAACTCAATCCGAACTACGCTCCGGTGCGCACGTGGTATGCGTTTCAACTGGCGATGGAAGGTCGCTTCACTGAAGCCTTGCGCGAAGCACAAGCCGGAGTCTCACTCGATCCGTTTTCGATCATCTCTCGCTTCTCGGTACTCTGGTGTCTTTATCACGCGCGGCGGTTTGACGAGGCGCTGGCGATGGCGCGTGAGCGAATGCAGATAGAACCGGGAAATATCATGCTGCTGTACGGCACGAGCTATTTGTTGAGCGCCATCGGCCACCACGAAGAAGCTATCCATGCCGCACAAAAATCGGTCGAGATAATGGGCAAGGCTTCACACACACTGGGGCGACTCGCGACGGCGCATGCGAAGGCGGGCGATGTCGCCAGGGCCGAAGCCCTGCTGAGCGAGATGCAGGAACTTTCATCGCGCCGATACATCTCGCCTTATCACGTTGCGTTAATCAATGCCACGCTTGGCCGGGTCGAGCTGGCGCTTGATCTGCTTGAGCAAGCGCTTGAGAACAAAGATGCGTGGATTCTGTGGGCGGCGGTCGATCCAGAGCTGGATAACCTGCATGGCCATCCGCGTTTCGATAATTTGCTGCGCAAGCTGAATCACCGTTTGGCGGCGCTGCCAACCTTGCCGATCGAATCGCATCAGGGCCAGGAATCGATTGCGGTGCTGCCATTCAAAGTGTTGACGTCGCCAATTGAGAACACGGGCGATGAGTATCTGGGCGCCGGTTTGGCAGATGCACTCATCACGCGGTTGAGCAATGTACGGCGGCTCGTCGTGCGGCCGACGAGTAGCGTGCTGCGTTATCGCGGAGTCGCTGTCGATCCGCTCATCGCGGGACGTGATCTGCACGTTAACTACGTCATTGACGGCAGCTTGCGTCGTGTGGGCGAGCGCTTGCGCGTTACGGCGCAACTGATGGACGTTTCGGAAGGCGTCACAAAATGGGCCGATCAGTTCGATGAACAATCGACGGACGTGCTGCAAATTGAAGACTCGATTTCTGAGCGCGTTACGACGGCACTGTTGCCTCAACTGACCGGCGATGAACGCGTGCAGCTTTCGAAGCGGGGCACTGAAAACCCGGCGGCCTTCGAATTTTATCTGCGCGGCCGTTATCACTGGAACACCTACACCGAATCAGGACTCGCCCGCGCCATCGAATGTTACAACCAGGCGATCAAGCTCGATCCGAACTACGCGCTGGCGTATACGGGCATCGCCGATTACTACAACTGGCTCGGTGTGTTTGGCGTGCGGTCGTTCGATGAGTGCTCAGCGGCGGCGAAGGAAGCGGCGCAAAAGGCCATCGATCTCGACCCGTCGGCCGCCGAAGCTTACAGTGCGCTCGGGTTCGCCACCGCAGCGCACGACTTTGATTGGTCAGTCGCCGAAGCGCATCACCGGCACGCGATCGAAATCAATCCGAATTACGCGACCGGGCATCACTGGTACAACTTTCATTTGTTGATGACCGGTCGTTTCGACGAGGCGCTACGCGAAATTCTGCGTGCGCGCGAACTCGACCCGGCGTCGCCCAGCGTCGTGCAAGCGCTGGGCTGGTGTTATTACCAGTCGCGTCGATACGAAGAATCGATCGCCACGCATGAAAACTTGCTCGAAGTCGCCCCGGATTTTACGGTCGGCCTGGCGACTTACGCGTGGACGTTGCGAGCACTCGGCCGCGGCGAGGAAGCGGTGGCGCTCTCGGAAAGGGCTTTACAACTTTCCGGCGGCGGACAGTTCTTCGTCTCGGGTTTGGGCGCGTCTTACGCGGTCGCCGGACGCGTGGACAACGCACGCGCGGCGTTGAAAGAACTCAAAGAGATGTCAGCGCGAGCGTACGTTTCGCCGTACCACACGGCCACCGTTCATGTTCAGCTCGGTGAGCACGATCGCGCGCTCGCGTTGCTGAACGAGGCATATGATATCAACGACGGCTGGCTGGTGTGGATGGGTGTCGATCCGGTCTGGGACGCGCTGCGCGAGGAGCCTGCGTTCGAAGATTTGCTAAGCAAGACGCGCAATCCTGCCCCGCAGGGGATCGTAGAAACCACTCGAGTGCAGCGCGAAAAACCGGCGGTGGTGCACTCTCCGGTAACGTCGGCGATTCCCACGCCGGTGCCGGACACGTCGCCGGGCGAGGATGACGAAGCGCGCCAGCTATTCACCGCGGGGCGTTATTACGCCACCCGTCGCACCGCTGAAGGTTTGCGTCAGGCAATTCAGCGGCTCGAACGCGCCGTCGAACTTAAGCCTGATTATGCCGAAGCATATTCGGAACTTGCGGACTGTTATTCGTTGCTGAATTGGTACGTCGAACCGCCGCCGCCCGAAGCCTGGGAAAAGGCGAAGCATGCGGCAACGAATGCGGTGAGAGCGAACGATTCGTTGGCAGAGGCGCACGCGTCGCTCGGGTTTGTACGCTTGCACTACGACCGCGATTGGGAAGGGGCGGAGCGCGAATTGCAGCGGGCGATCGTGCTGAACCCACGCAACCAGGTTTCGCATCGCTGGTACTCGTACAGTCTTTCCGCGATGGGTAGACACGATGAAGCCGCGGCTGAGATTGAGCGCGCGCGCCAGATTTCACCACAGTCACCCGTCATGGCAACTGCACTGGCAAATGTACTATTTCTCGCGGGCCGATTCGATGACGCGATCGCGCAATGCCGCAAAGCGCTCGAACTCGATCCCGGTGGCGTGGCCGCGCATACCATTCTGCGTTGGGCCTACGAGCGGAAGGGAATGGTGACGGAAGCACTCGCGCAATACGAACAGGAACGCGTGTTTGCCGGGGAAACACCGACGACTCGCGCGAAGCGGGCGCACGTGCTGGCGGCGACCGGACATCACGAACAGGCGCGCGAGCTCTTGCAGGAAATTCTCGCAAAGCGCGACACCGAATGGGTTACCGCGTATGAGATTGCCGTGATTTATTGCCTGCTGGGAGATCAGGAAGACGCATTTCGGTGGCTCGCGCAGGCCGAACGCGAGCACGCGGTCGGGTTCACGTTTGTGCGCGTCGATCCCCATCTTGAAAGTTTGAGGTCCGATCCACGTTTTCAACAGTTATTAAGTCGCACTGACAAAACTGTTCCTTAAAACCGGAACCTGTCTTAATATTTCGCGCCATGCGAATCATCGGAGCCTTGGCATCCGCGGCGTTGCTCATGATCCAATCGGCGACCTCCAGTCCTTTACCGCAGCAAACACCTTCAAAACGGATCGTCATTGCGGCGAGTACACTGTTCGATGGCAAAGGCCATGTGCTGCATGACACGCGCGTTGTGATCGAGGGCTCGAAGATCGTGGCCATTGATCCAAAAGCCGAACCGGTCGATTATGACTTGCGCGGCATGACGGTGTTGCCGGGTTGGATCGACGCGCATGTGCACCTGACGTGGATCTTCGGGAAAGACGGCAAGAATGCGGGACAAGGCGGCACAACTCCGGAAGCGATTTACGCGGCGGCATCGAACGCTTACGTAACTTTGCTGGCCGGCTTTACGACGGTGCAGAGCGTCGGCTCGACTGCTGACATCCCGCTGCGCGATGCAATTGGGAGCGGCGCGTTGCCAGGACCTCGAATTTTGACTTCGGCTGAACCTCTGTTCGGGCGCGGTGCACAGACGGGGACCCCGGACGAAATTCGCGCCTTCGTTCGCAAACAAAAAGAAGCCGGCGCCGACGTAATCAAAATCTTCGCCGCCGCTAGTATCCGACAGGGTGGCAATATGACGATGTCGCAAGAGCAACTCAACGCGGCTTGCGATGAAGCGAAAAAGCTCGGCCTGCGCACAGTCGTACACGCCTACAAAGATGCCGTGCGCGGTGCGACCGTCGCCGGCTGCACGCAGGTGGAACACGGGACGCTGTCCAGTGATGATGACTTAAAGTTGATGGCTGAGAAGGGAACGTATCTCGATCCGCAGGCGGGACTCGTAATTGAGAATTACCTGCTGAACAAAGACAAATATCTCGGCACACCCGGCTACACTGAAGAAGGTTTTGCCGCGATGGAACGTGTGCTCTCGTTGAATCACGAACTCATAAAACGCGCATCGAAGATTCGCGGACTGAAGATCGTGTTCGGAACTGACGCGGTGGCCGGCGCCCACGGTCGCAACGCTGAAGAGTTCATCGATCGCGTGCGCGATGGCGGGGTCGATCCGATGACGGCAATGGTATCGGCGAATT
The DNA here is from genome assembly GCA_036006125.1 of Pyrinomonadaceae bacterium. Classification (GTDB taxonomy): domain Bacteria; phylum Acidobacteriota; class Blastocatellia; order Pyrinomonadales; family Pyrinomonadaceae; genus UBA11740. The sequence continues at coordinate 16,057 of DASYPX010000255.1, forward strand.
CGCTGGCGGCTGAGGCGATGCGCATGAGCGATCAAATCGGCTCAATCGCGCCCGGCTTGCAAGCAGATATCATCGCGGTCGAGGGCGATCCGCTGAAGGACATCACGGCCGTGCGCCGGGTTTCGTTTGTGATGAAAAGCGGCGTGGTTTATAAGAACGTCCGGCATTAGAAAGGAGGCCACTATGGCTTTCAACCTGACTGTGAATGGCAAGGCGGTCACTGTCGACGTGCCCGCTGATATGCCTTTGCTCTGGGTGATTCGCGAAGTTTTGAATCTTCCCGGGACAAAGTTCGGTTGCGGAATGTCTTTGTGTGGTGCGTGTACGGTTCACGTCAACGGAACTGCCACGCGGTCATGCGTTACCACGATCGCCGAAGTAAATGGAAAACAGATCACGACGATCGAAGGACTCGCCGGTAGCACGCTGCATCCGCTGCAAAAAGCTTGGATGGACGTGGACGTGGCGCAGTGCGGCTACTGTCAGGCTGGGCAACTGATGTCAGCCGCGGCGTTGCTCAAACAACATCCGAATCCAACGGATGCACAGATCGACGAGGCGATGGACGGCAATATCTGTCGCTGCGGAACGTATTTGCGAATCCGCGAGGCGATTCATCAGGCCGCTGGCAGTAAGGGGAGGGCTTCATGAGCGCAAAATCGATCAACCGAAGAACCTTCCTGCAAGTTACGGCTATCGGTGGCGGCGGCATGCTAATCGGTTTGTATTTGCGGCCCTCGCTATTTGGCCAAGGACAACAACCGGCGGTGATTCCGGTTCCGAACTCATTCATTCGGATCAGTCCTGACGGCATCGTGACAATCATCAGCAAAAATCCTGAGATTGGTCAGGGGGTGAAAACTTCTTTGCCGATGATGATTGCTGACGAACTTGACGTCGACTGGAAGGATGTTCGCGTCGAGCAGGCGAACTATGACGCGACGAAGTATTCGAACCAGTCTGCCGGCGGCAGCACTGCGACTCCGCAAGCGTGGAATCCAATGCGTAAGGTCGGCGCCGCTGCGCGCGCGATGTTGATTACCGCGGCCGCGCAAACCTGGCATGTGCCGGAGGGTGAACTAACGACATCTGCGGGCAAAGTCATTCATCAGAAAACAAAGCGGTCGATTGGTTACGGGAAGCTGGCAAGCGTGGCCGCGACTCTCACGCCGCCTGATCCTGAAAAAGTAAGTCTGAAGGATCCCAAAGACTACAAGATCATCGGTACGCCGCAGCATGGCGTTGACAATTTAACGATCGTAACGGGCAAGCCACTTTACGGAATCGATTTCACCGTCCCGGGCATGTTGTGGGCCACCTTTGAGAAGTGTCCCGTGTTTGGCGGCAAAGCTATTTCCGCAAACCTCGATGCAATTAAAGCCATGCCGGGAGTGCGTCATGCCTTCGTCATTGACGGTGTGGGTACCGAGCTGAATGGACTACTCAGCGGCGTGGCGATCGTGGCGGACCGTTGGTGGCAGGCGAAGTCCGCGCGTGAGAAGTTGCAAGTGAAATGGGACGAGGGAACGACAGCTTCGCAGGCAAGTCTCGGGTTCGCGCAGCAGGCCGAAGCGCTCGCGAAAGAAAAGCCGCAGCGATCCTTGCGCACTGATGGCGACGTTAGCGCGGCTTTCAACAATGCTGCAAAAGTAGTTGAAGCTGCCTACTCATATCCGTTCCTGCCGCACGCACCTTTGGAACCGCAGAACTGCACGGCGCACTTCAAAGACGGCAAGCTGGAGATTTGGGCGCCGACGCAAACTCCAGCCGCAGCGATGAATCTGGTCACGCGCACGCTCGGCCTCGATCAGAAAGACGTCACGATTCATCTGTTGCGTACTGGCGGCGGTTTTGGCCGGCGTTTGAATAACGATTACGTGGTTGAAGCCGCGGCGATCGCCAAGCAAATCGGTGTGCCGGTCAAGCTTTTGTGGACACGCCAGGACGACATGACGCACGATTTCTATCGTCCCGCCGGATTTCATTTCCTGAAAGCCGGCGTGGGTGCAGATGGAAAACTGATCGCCTGGCGAGATCATTTCGTCAGTTTCGGCGCAGGTGAGAGATTTAATCCGAGCGCTGGAATGAACGCGACTGAGTTTCCGTCGCGGTTCGTACCGAACTTTGCCATCGATGTTTCAGTGATGCCGTCGGGCGTGCCGACCGGCGCGTTGCGCGCGCCCGGCAGCAACGGCATCGCGTTCGTCATGCAATCGTTCATCGACGAGCTCGCGCACGCGGCGGGAAAAGATCCGGTCGAGTTTCGCTATTCGATTCTCGACACGCCGCCCATTCCATTGCCGGCGCCGTCGCCGGGGCAATCACCTCGGCCGACCGGCGGTTTGGGCGCACCTTTCAACGCGAAGCGTATGCGTGGCGTACTTGAGTTGGTGGCCGCGAAATCGAATTGGGGCAAGCGCAATTTGCCGAAGGGCACGGGCGAAGGCGTCGCATTTCATTTCTCTCACTCGGGTTACTTCGCCGAAGTCGCCGAAGTCAGCGTTGATGCCTCAAACAAACTTCGTGTCAACAAGGTTTGGGTTGCAGGGGATGTGGGCAGCCAGATCGTCAATCCGCTCAACGCCGTGAACCAGATGCAGGGATCGGTGATCGAGGGGATGACACACTTGATGGGCGAAATCAATGTAAAGAATGGTCGTGCAGTGGAGCAGAACTTTGACGACTTTACGCCGCTGCGGCATTCGGAAGCGCCGACAGCGATCGAAGTGCATTTTCTAACAACCGACTTTCCGCCGACAGGACTAGGTGAGCCCGCCCTGCCGCCGTTGTTGCCGGCTGTAGCGAACGCCATCTTCGCCGTCACCGAAAAAAGAATTCGGTCACTCCCGTTGTCGAAACACGGTTTCAGTTGGGCCTAGTGTAGAGAACATTTGCTAACCCGAAAGCAATCCGATTCTTGGTCGAGTAATCTGGCGCGTCGTGAATTCGTGAAGCTCTCGGTCGCGGCGGGTGTGGGTTTTGCTGCCCCGGTTGTTACCGCCAAGGATCTGAAGATCGTCGAAACGGATGTTGAAGTGAAAACTGCCGATGGTACTTGTGACGCCGTTTTCTTTCATCCTGCGAAAGGGAAACATCCGGGCGTTTTGATTTGGCCGGATTCGGGAAGTCTGCGTCCGGTGTTTCGCGAGATTGGCCGTCGTCTCGCGAAGGAAGGGTATGCGGTACTCGTCCCGAACCATCTTTATCGCACCGCTAGGGCACCGGTGTTTCCCGCGATTTTCGATCCGGTAAAGAATCCGGACGATGCTGCGCTCTATCGTCGCATCACGGCGCCCTTCTTTGCAGCGGGCGCGATCGAACGCGACGCGATCGCTTACATTAATTTCCTGGACAGTCAGCCGCAGGTAAAGAAGAACAGGAAAATTGGAGTGCTTGGCTATTGTTTGGGCGGAGCGTACGTGTTAAAAAGCGCCGCGTTGATTCCAGAGCGCGTGCGCGCGGGCGGATCGTTTCACGGCGGCTTTTTGGCGACGGCTAAACCCGACAGTCCTCATTTACTGGCGCCCAAGATGAAGGCGCGTTTGTACTTAGCGATCGCATCAGACGATGACAAACGCGAGCCTGAAGTGAAGGACAAGTTGCGCGCCGCATTTGATGCTGCAAAAGTACGCGCAGAAATCGAAGTTTTCCCCGATGCTCGTCATGGTTTCTGTGTTTTTGACAGCAAAGCTTTCAACCAGGCAGACGCCGAACACGCGTGGAGTAAGCTCGTCGCTTTGTACAAAGCGTCATTGTGAGAACTCATCAATAAAATTGAATTAGGAGGACAAGCCCCTTGGCAGCAGTAGCTGAAGCATTCACCACTCGCGAACAGACAAAATTCCGCGAGCGCGTGTTTTATAGCACGATGGCTTTCGCCATCTTGATCGTGGTCTTCGTCGGTTTTTCCCGCACGTTCTATCTGAGGCCTTACTATTTTCCCGAACGCCTGATTCCACTGTTGATTCTGCACGGGACCATTTTTAGTTCGTGGATCGCTCTCTTCGTGACGCAGACAACACTGGTCGCAACCAGGAACACGCGCATTCACATGAAGCTTGGCGTCGCGGGCCTGGTGATTGCGATTTTGATGGTGCTGGTCGGAACTTACACGGCACTTGTTCGTGCTAAAGGGCCGTCGCCATTACCGGATGTTAACCCGCTTGCGTTTCTGACAATTCCGCTCGGGGACATGTTGATTTTCGGCATTCTCTTCGGCGCCGCATACTACTATCGACGGAAGCTCGATACGCACAAGCGGCTGATGTTACTGGCTTCGATCGGGTTGTTGCCGGCGGCCGTGGCGCGCTGGCCGATTAACTTCATCGCAACCGGCGGCCCGCTGGTGTTCTATGGGCTGGCGGACCTGTTCATCGTCCCCTGTTTGATCTTCGACATCATCACCAGAGGCAAGCCTCATCGCGCTACGGTGATTGGCGGAGCACTGATTGTCGCTTCTCACCCACTGCGCTTAATCATTGGCGGCACACATGCGTGGATCGCATTCGCGACGTGGCTGACACATTGGTTCTAAGAAGAGGATTGCCGCTCTGATTCACACCTCGCTTCAGCGAGGTGGCCACAAGCGCCGTTATTCTTTTGTAGCCGTTTTAACGGCTTACTCCAGAAACCGTTGAAAACGGTTAGACAGTCAGATTGAT
>DASYPX010000256.1:0-10677 GCA_036006125.1 Pyrinomonadaceae bacterium
TCTGCTCTGCCGGAAGCCACCCTCTCAGACGTTTCGCGGTTGAACGCGAAATACACTTTCAACGATTTCGTCGTGGCGTCATGTAATCGTCTGGCCCATGCCGCGGCGCTGGCTGTGGCGGATTCACCGGGACAAACTTACAACCCGCTGTACCTTTATGGCGGGGTGGGTCTCGGAAAAACACATCTCATCCAGGCGGTCGGTCATGCGATCGCCAGCGCAAATCCGACTCTGCGTATCGCGTATCTTTCGCTTGAGCGGTTCATGAACGAATTGATCAGCGCTATTCGCTTCGGTTACGACAAGACCAACGCGTTTCGCGAGCGCTACCGCAGTATCGATGTGTTGCTAATCGACGATGTGCAGTTCATCGCCGGCAAGGAGCGAACACAAGAGGAGTTTTTTCACACCTTTAACGCTTTGTACGATCGACAGAAACAGATCGTCTTAACGTCCGATTGTCCGCCGCGTGATATCCCTGAAATCGAAGAACGACTCCATTCCCGTTTCGAGTGGGGTCTCATCGCCGATATTGAGCCGCCGGATCTCGAAACGAAGATTGTGATCGTAAAACGCAAAGCAGAGGCACATCGTGTGAACCTGCCCGATGACGTTGCTTTGATATTGGCACGTCACGCGAAACATAACATTCGCGAACTTGAGGGTTCGTTGATTCGTCTCCTCGCCATGTCTTCATTGCGAGGTCTTCCGCTTTCGAAGAGTTTGGCGGAAGAGTCTTTTCGCGGAGTCACTAACGAACCAATCTCTTACGAGGTCTCAATTTCGAAGATCCAACACCTGGTCGCGAACCATTACAAGATAGATGTGGAAAACTTAAAAGCGAGATCCAACGTTCGCCACGTCCTCATTCCGCGACAAGTCGCGATGTATTTGTGTAAGCGGCTCGCCAAGAAAAGCTATCCAGAGATCGCCAAGCACTTCGGCGGCAAGCATCACACGACTGTGATTCACTCTGTGGAAAAGATCGAGAAAGAGATGAATGCAAACGGAGAGTTGGCGGGAACGATCAATCGACTGATTGAGGCTGTGAATGCGTGAGAGTTTTTTCTCTAACTTCCACATGGCTTTGTGAGTCCGGGCTAATGGCCCGGCAGCGTTCATTTGTCGAGAAGAAAAGTTGATTACGACTCGCCGCGCACAGTTTTCACAATCACTACTATTACTACTAAGTACTAAACATTTTCTTAGATCATAGGTTTTCAGTAGTTGATGCGCATTGTGATATAAAGGCCAGGAAATTTTTCCAGCCCTTAAGGAGTAATCAATGCAATTTGTAATCGCGCGAAATGCTCTGCAAAAAGAACTGGCTTTTGTGCAGGGAATAGTCGAACGCAAAAACACAATACCCGTCCTCGCAAATATCCTCATCGAGTCTGCGGGTGAAGATTCGATTCGTATCAGCGGCACCGATCTGGACGTGACAATTCGTTGCGACGCCGATGCTCAGGAGATTTCCACACAAGGCGCGATCTGTGTTCCCGCGCGAAAGCTTTTCGACATCGCGCGACTGCTGCCTGACGCACCTGTGAGTTTTCGCAAGGAAGAAAACGAGTGGGTCACGGTAGAATGCGACCGCTCGAAGTTTCGTCTGCCAGGAGTGTCGAAAGAGACATTCCCCGAGCTTCCCGGCTTCAAATCGACGCCAATGAAATTGCCGGCGTCGGTTCTCAAGATGCTAATTGAACGGACGATCTTCGCCATCACTCAGGAAGAAGGCCGGTACACTCTGTCCGGCGCGAAGTTTGAACTCGACAAGAAGAACGTGAAGATGGTGACGACCGATGGTCACCGATTGGCTTTTGTTTCCACAGATCGATCGAACGGCGCGGTCGACAGTTTGGATGTATTGATCCCCCGGAAAACCCTGGCAGAATTAACGAAACTGACATCGGACTTCGATGGCGACATTAATCTCGGCGCCGATGAAAATCATGTGTATTTCCAGGTTGGATCGCGGCTTCTGATTTCACGTTTGCTGTCAGGTCAGTTTCCGAATTACGAAATGGTGATGCCGAAAGGCAACGATCGGACTGCGACGTTCGATACTTTGAGTCTGAATCAGGCGATTCGCCGAGTTGCCTTGATGGCAGACGATCGTTCGCACGCGATCCGAATGCATCTCGCGAAAGAACAACTACTTATCAGTTCACAAAATGCCGAAGAAGGCGAAGCGCGCGAGACAATCACCACGAACTTCGCCGGCGATGAAACTGAGATTGGTTTTAATGCACAGTACCTCCAGGATTTCCTCAACGTGGTTGGATCAGAACAAGTGAATTTCGAATTCAAAGATGGAAATTCACAGGCGCAGTTGCGACCCGTGACTGAAGAGAAATATGACTATCGGTATGTGGTGATGCCGATGCGCCTCTGACAGAAATAGACAGGTTAATTCATCAAAAGGAGCGTCGATTCCTGGCGCTTCTTTTTACGTTCCCCGAATCAGAAATGAAGCGATTCGTGTGCTAAACTTCGTTGATGTTTCTTGGGTCAATTGCCGCAAACCAGTTCCGCAATCTCGCTGGTGAAATTGGCTGGGGACACGGTCTCAATATACTTCACGGGAATAACGCCCAGGGAAAAACTAACTGGCTTGAAGCAATTTATTTGCTGGCCCACGGCAAGTCATTTCGCACGCATCATCTTAAGGAAACCGTAAAATTCGGGGAACGAGATGCCGTGGTGAAAGGCGTAGTAACCACCGGCAATGACCTGGAGCGCGAACTTCAGGTTAACCTGAACGGCACAACCAAGCAGACATTAATCAACGGCAAGCGTGAACCCATTTCGCGGTACGTAGCGCATCTTTATGCCGTCTGTTTTACCGCTGATGAATTGGAAGTGATCCGCGGCGGTCCCGAAGCCCGCCGCAACTTTCTGGATCGCGGAGCGATTTCGCTTCATCCGCCGTACGCGCAAACAATCGTCGACTACAACAAAATCATTAAGCAAAAAAAGCGTCTGCTGCAACAAGCGGCCGAGGACCGTTTGAGTCTCGAAGCGCTCGCGAGTCTCGTTCAACCGTGGAACGAACAACTGGTTAACCTGGCGACTCAAATCCATCGCGCGCGCATGCGTTACGTAGATCTTTTGAACGAGGCGCTCGAGCACAATCTGTTTCATGACGACATTTCGATTCGCTACGTTTCGTCATTGGAAGGCAAAGGTGATCTCGCGGATTATCGCGCGCTGATTACTTCTCGTCTGCAGCTCAGAATGCAGGCTGAAGTTTTCGCCGGTGCCTGTCTGATCGGCCCTCATCGCGACGATCTTCTGGTGCTTTTCGGCGGCCGCGACATACGCAGTTTTGGCAGCTCCGGCCAGCAGCGTAGTGCATTGATAACACTTGATTTAGCGGCGATTTCCGTGTACTATTCCAGGCATCAGAATTACCCGATTTTCCTCATTGATGACGTGGACGCTGAACTCGACGGAAACCGCATTAACCGCTTGCTGGAATACCTCGACGGACGCACTCAGACATTCATCACCACATCAAAGAGAAGTCACTTTGAGCGGTTTGAAAACCGGGCAAATTTTTATGAGGTCTGCGCCGGAGTGGCGACGCGGGAACAGGCGGTGAACGCAGTATCAGTGAGCGCGTAGTGTCATCCGGTAAGCACGACAAAGGAAGTAAAGGTAAAAGCGAATTGGTTACACCAACATCAAAACTGAAGAATAAAAAAGAAACTTATGACGCTTCGACAATTGCGGTGCTCGAAGGACGCGACGCCGTGCGCAAGCGCCCCGCGATGTACATCGGATCGACCGGCGAACTGGGACTTCATCACCTGGTTTACGAAGTGGTTGATAACTCAATCGACGAAGCTCTCGCAGGCTATTGCGACGCCATCGAAGTAAATATCCATCTCGACAATTCGATCACGGTTATCGACAACGGTCGCGGCATTCCCGTGGACCAGATGAAGAAAGAGCGCAAGTCGGCGGCGGAAGTGGTCATGACAAAGCTCCACGCCGGCGGCAAGTTCGACTCAAACGCGTACAAGGTGTCGGGCGGACTGCATGGAGTCGGTGTGTCGTGCGTGAATTTTCTCGCTGAAGAGCTGCATCTGGAAATTTGGCGTGATGGTCTGACGTATGAACAGGATTATGAACGCGGCATTCCGGTCGCGAACTTGAAACAAACCGGCAAGACTCGCAAACGCGGCACGAAGATCACTTTCAAGCCTGACACGCAGATATTCGATACAATTGAATTCAGTTTCGATAAGCTTTCAGAGCGCCTTCGCGAGAAAGCGTTCCTTAACAAAGGCATTCGCATCATCATCAAAGACGAGCGCGAAGAACCTGAGAAATCGCACGAGTTCTATTACCGCGGTGGCATCGCCGAATTCGTGAAGCACCTCAACAAGAACAAAACGGTGCTCCACGACAAACCGATCTATTTCGAAAAAGTCGCCGACGCACTTTCGATCGAAGTGGCCATTCAATACAACGACGCCTACGACGAAAAAGTCTATTCATTCGCGAACAACATCAACACCGTCGACGGCGGCACGCATCTCTCCGGATTTCGTTCCGCGTTCACGCGTACGATAAATGCTTACGCGCAATCGTCCGGCCTGGCTAAGAACTTCAAAGGTTCTTTGTCCGGAGATGATGTGCGGGAAGGCTTGGTCGCAGTAATCTCCGTCAAGCTTCCGCAGCCGCAGTTCGAAGGGCAGACAAAAGGCAAGCTAAATTCTGATGTCAAAGGCGCCGTCGAATCGTTTCTCAACGATAGGCTGACTGACTTTCTCAATCAGAATCCTTCTGTTGCGCGGCGAATCGTCGGCAAGTCTCTCGACGCCGCTCGCGCTCGGGAAGCCGCGCGAAAAGCGCGTGAAATCGTGCGCAAAGGCGCACTCGGTTCGACCATGCTGCCCGGCAAGCTCGCTGACTGCCAGGAACGCGATCCGGCACTTTCGGAAATTTACATCGTCGAGGGTGACTCAGCCGGCGGCTCAGCCAAGCAGGGCCGCGACCGCAAGAACCAGGCGATTCTGCCACTCAAAGGCAAAATCCTGAACGTTGAGAAAGCGCGCTTCGACAAGATGCTCGCGCACAGCGAAATCAAATCGCTCATCACCGCACTCGGCACCGGCATCGGCAAAGAAGATTTCGACGTCAGCAAGCTCCGCTATCACAAGATCATTCTGATGACCGACGCCGACGTCGACGGCTCGCACATTCGCACGCTTCTGCTGACGTTCTTCTTCCGGCAAATGCCGCAGCTTGTCGAACAGGGCTACGTCTTCATCGCGCAGCCGCCGCTTTTCAAAGTCAAACGCGGCAAGAAGGAAGAGTACATCAAAGACGAAGGTTCGATGGTCCATTATCTGATGCGGCAGGCAACGGGTGACATGAAAGTGACTTCCGCGTCGAACAAGACGGCCATTGAAGGCGCGCAGCTCGTGCGCTCGCTCGAACGCATGGTCGAGTTCAAGCGCTACTGCGAGAAAGCTACACGACGTTTGAAAGGTGATTCGCATCTGCTCGACGTTCTGCTGACGGCGTTCGGCGGCAAGAAAGGTGTGCTGCGACAGGAAGGCGCGACGATGAAACGCACGTTTGAGAATGGCGACGTGATGGCGAAGATTGAAGGCGTGATCGCAAAAGCCGGCTACAAGACTGAGCTGACCGATGACGAAGAGCACGGGCTTTGGGAGATCGACACCACGACACTTTCAGGCGTGCCCGTGACGATTGATTGGAACTTTGCCAGCTACGTCGAATTCCAAAAAGCGGTGGAGTTGTTCATGAAACTTGAAGATCGTTTAGCCCCGCCATTCATCGCCGGCGAAAACGGAACGAGCGAGGAAATTGCCACGCGCGACTTGCTGCTCGAACGCGTGCTCACCGCGGCCAAGAAGGACCTGACAATTCAGCGTTACAAAGGCCTGGGCGAAATGAATCCCGAGCAGCTTTGGGAAACGACCATGAATCCCGAGACGCGCACACTCCTGCAAGTCCGCATCGACGACGCGGTGGAAACCGACGAGATCTTCACTGTTCTAATGGGCGACCAGGTCGAACCCCGCCGCAAATTCATCGAAGATAACGCGCTCGACGTGCGCAACCTCGACATCTAATGAGCAGTGAGCGTAGCCTTGCCTTGCTCCCTTTGCGTTGGCAAAGGGTTGGGGGCGCGAAGCAGTGAGCAAGATTCTTACTCCCTCTCCCACTGGGAGAGGGTTGGGGTGAGGGTGCGAAGCTTAGCGCGACCTACTGACAAAGAATCATTGCGCTGAAGGCGCACCATCTAAATGCCCAGGGCAACGCCCTGGGTTTTCTGTCTAATTAATGAATTAGTCGCGCGGCCTCGATGGCCGCGCGTAGTGTTTTGCGGCTTTGGCAATAGGACCATTACCAGACCGCGAGCGAGGCCGCGTTGCTGCATTTTGCCGTCTGCTTTCTGCCTTCTGTTCTGTGTAATCCGTGTAGTCTGTGTGGACCTATGCCGGAAACAAACCGGTCAAGAGCGTCTGACCCTCGCCCACGTCGCCTCTCACTCGTCATTCCTTCTCTACTAATCTCATTGCAGGAGTGCGCCTAAGCCATGGCGGCCGCCAACTTCGCCAGCATTTGCACGATGGCGCCGAGCTGGTGCTTGCCGAAACACCTCCGAAAAGACAGTTTCCGAGTGTGATTACAAGTGAGCGGATGTATATGTGTGGTACCCAACAGACGGTTAATGATGCCGTCCTGTATAAGCACTTAGCGTCGCAATGTCAGAATGCTTTCAAACCTAGTTCACTAGGGTCGAGATGCCGGTTCCCCTGAACGAACGTGGCAAACCCCGGGAACTAAACAAAGCAACAATGGAATCAGAGCAAGGAGAGTTTTATGAACAGGATCAAATTATGGCCGCACGGGATAATTGCCGCAGCAGTCTTTGCCCTCGTCGCCGGCGTGGGCGTGTGGTTCTATGCAAGACATGAACAGACGGCGGAAGCCGGGGCGCTGCCAAATGCTGCGCGCATTCAACGCGTAGATGGCGAGGTCGCTTTCTGTGCTGACCGCTCGAACACCGATGCCAATGCCCAGTGGACTTCCGCTACGGCGAATCAACCCTTCTCAGAAGGGGATCGGATCTACACGCGCGATAACTCGCGTGCCTCGCTCGCTTTTAGCGGGCGGAATTTTGCGCGGCTCGATGCAAACACTTCGCTCGACATAGTGTCGCTGGAAGATCGGCGCACTCAGCTCGCGCTCCGCGACGGCTCGGCAATGTTTGACGTTGGCTACCTGGCGCCTAATGAATTGTTTGAAGTAGCGACGCCCCAGGGCGCGATAAACTTTGACCAGCCCGGGCTCTACAACATCGGCTTCGACCAGAATGGCGGGGTGCTCGTTTCCGTGTTGAGCGGACTGGCGCGGGTAGTTGGCCTATCAGGTTCCGGCGAAATTAATAAAGGCGAAATGCTTACTCTCCTGGGCCAGACAGCGTCCGAGCTGGTGCTCTCGCGCTTGAATCGCCAGGACGCCGGATACCAGGTGGACGACTATTACCGCTATCAATATCCGAATTCTTACGACGGCCGTTACAATAACTACGACGCTTATCTTAATGACCCTTACTATTACGATCCTTACCAGCGCAACGCGAGTTATAAGTATGCCAATTCAAACATTCCGGGTCTAAACGATCTCGATTACTACGGCGACTGGCAGAACGTTGGCAACTATGGCTATGCCTGGAGACCGCGAGTTGACGCGGGATGGACGCCCTATCAGCAGGGTCAGTGGACTAACAGTTATCCCTATGGGCTGACCTGGGTTTCAAGTGAGCCGTGGGGCTACGCGCCCTATCACTATGGACGTTGGGCCAACGTGGGTAACCAGTGGTACTGGGTTCCCGAAGGAGTGAACACGACGCCGGTATATTCGCCGGCCCTCGTTGCTTTCGTTTCGCCGGACAACAACCAAATCGGTTGGGTGCCGCTCGGCCCCGGCGACGCTTATGCGCCGCGTTATTACGATGACAACTGGCAGCCACATTATCTGACGCGGACGAATATCGCCCCGTCACAACTTGTTAATTACGGCATACCCGGCGCCATGACCTTTGTGTCCATGGACGCCTGGGGACGGCCCATCGATCGTCGCAACGTCCGTCAGGTTGATCAGCAGAAGTTGGCAGCGCTGCGGGCCACGCTCGATCCTTTGACCCTGACTCCGCTGAGAAACGCAGTCATCCACTCAGCCTGGGGCCGTGGCAAGATCGATCTGCCGCCAGGTATTGCGAAGAAACTTAGAGACACGCCGGTTTATGTCGGCTCCGATATCAGGCAGTCAAAGTTTCGCAAGGACCTGCCAAAGTCGATGCGGGTGGAACGTGTTTCCGATACGGCCCGCCATCAAAAGTTCAAGGTCAAAGACGAGCGTCAGCAAGAGCAGCAGGCCGATACCGGGCGCAAACAAGACATGGGCCGCGTAACCGGCGAAGCCAGGAAAGACAATAAGGACGCGCGCCAGCTTGAGCAGGAGCAGCAGGGAAAAGAAACGCGTGCTCAGGAGAAGGCCGCTCGCACTCAGACGCACATTCAGGATAAGGCCCAACCCAAAGCTCAAACGCGAGCGCAGGGAGAACGAGTAGGCAAGCCGGCAAAATCTGATGCAAAGCCGCAGACACAAGCAGCGCCTAAGCAACAGGAGATCAAGCAGAAACCAGCAGCCGCAGGCGGCGGCAAAGGTCAGGGTGGCGGCAAGGGCAAAGGCAAAAAACCGTAAGCGGTTCAAGCTCCGTGGGAATTCCCTCCCCCTTTCCCTCTGGGAGAGGGTTGGGGGAAGGTCTTACGCGAACAATCTCATCAACAACTCATTGCGCTGAAGGTGCAACATCTAAATGCCCAGGGCAACGCCCTGGGTTTTCTGTCTAATTAATGAATTAGGCGCGCGGCCTCGATGGCCGCGCGTCATACTTTCCGGAGCCAATAGCAACGGTTGAAAGGCGGTTCCACCCTTCAACTTTTACGGAACCTTCTTCCGAAATTTCGTGTTATTGAAATCATGAAATTCCACACCTTACTCATCGGTCTCTGCTTTGTCGGGTCTGCTTCAGCACAAGCCAACGTGGGAATGATCACGCGAGATTTTACCGATGACCAACGCCAGAACTGGGAGGGCAGTCGACCTCGTCCTTTGCGCACAGCGATCTGGTATCCAGCCGCCGCCGACACCGGCAAGCCGGAGACAATTTTTGGCGGGCCGCCCGATCAGGAAATCTTCGCACCAGTGACAGTTGAGAACGGCGCGGAAATCTCCAAAACGAAACAGAAGTATCCGCTGGTGCTCTTGTCGCACGGCACCGGTGGATCTGCAGTGCAGCTGATGTGGCTCGGTCATTATCTCGCGGCGCGTGGGTACATCGTCGCGGCGGTCAATCATCACGGCAACACGGCGGCCGAGAGGCAGCCCGCCGCGCAGGGCTTTCTGCTTTACTGGGAGCGAGCGCGAGATTTGTCTGTGGTGCTCGATCACCTTCTTGCAGACCCGCTGTTTGGTCCGAGAATTGATCAGAAACGCATTGGGGCTGCCGGCTTTTCTTTGGGCGGTTACACCGTTATCACAATCGCCGGCGGTAGATTCAGCTCAAACGAATTCGACACCTTCTGTCGGTCAGCGGCCAGGGATTTCACCTGCGAACCTCAACCAGAATTTCCCGATGCCCCGAAAATATTTGCGCAGCTAAAGGAGACTGATCCGGTCGTGAAAGAGTCTCTCCGTCATGCCGGCGATTCGTTTCGCGACCAAAGAATCCGGCGAGTGTTTGCCATTGCGCCCGCGCTTGGCAGTGGATTCAACCGCGGCGGCCTCGCTGAAATTCGCATACCGACTTTCATTGTGATCGGAGAAGCAGACAAAGTGACGCCCCCGCGCACCAACGCGCAGCGCTACGCGCGTTACATCAAGGGCGCAAAGCTGAAGATCCTGCCGGGTGAGATTGGCCACTACACTTTTCTTGCTGAGTGCAATGCCCGCGGCAAATCGATCCTGGACCTCTGTCGCGACGCCAACACCGTCGACCGTGCTCAGGTCCATCGCCAGGTTGCGCAAATGGCGTTTGAGTTTTTTGAGAAGATGAGATGATCGCTGCTCCGGGAGTTCTTATCGCACCCAGAATGGCTCAGGGTCAGGAAGGTGGGCTTGCCCCCGCAGTCTCTGAACAATCTCAAGCGGGGGCCAAGCCACCCTTCCTAACCTTGAGATATTTCAAGTCGATCGTACTTCCACAGCTCACAGCCCACTGCTCACCGCCAACTGCCAACTGCTTATTCACCGCACCTCGATCTCGTATCCCTGCGTGAGACTCAGCACATACTTCTCCCAGTTCCGTTTGAAGACCCTCATATCGGCATTGCCCAGCACGCGGCGCAGCGTTGCATAACCGGTGGTGTCGGTCTTCTGATTCGCATAAAACTCTCGATAGAAGTTTGTGAGCAAATTTCTCTGCTGCAGGTAATAAAGCAGGTAACGCGACTGTGCGTAGTGAGTCCCGTGCTCATCGTTGTAGAACTCTGTCGCATTCATGCCCATCAGAGTTTGGAACGATGGTACGCGGCGCGCATTGATTGCGGCCTGCAAACCGGGCAGCCGCCAGTTTGTGAACCCGTGGATGCGCCCATTCACTTCGCCGGTCTGCTCGTACAACGA
>DASYPX010000257.1:0-13352 GCA_036006125.1 Pyrinomonadaceae bacterium
GTTTGGTGCGCTCGTTGGGAAGATTCCGAATGCGAAGCTCAGTCGCCGTCGAGAACGCGATCGCATAATCGCCGCTGCCGTTCGACCCCGCCGCACCTGTCCGCGCGAGTCCGAGCATCGAGCGCGCTGCTAATCGTTTCAAGTTTCGATAATCGATCGGAGCATCCGTAGCGATGACGATGATGATTGAACCGTCAGCGCGGTCAGCTGTCTGTAGATCCGCAGCGGCGGTCTTTTCCAACTGCTCTTTCAAATAGTATTTGCCCAGCTCGCGCCCGACGGGGGCGCCATTTATCGTCAGAATTCCGCCAAAATTTGACTGAACCAGCACGCCGACGGCGTAGCCACCAAGGTTTTGCGGTAGCTTTCGTGACGCCGTGCCGATGCCGCCTTTCCAGCCAAACGCCACGGTTCCGGTACCGGCCCCGACGGCGCCCTCTTCAATTGGTCCGCCCTTCGCCGTCTTGATGGCCGCGAACACTTCGTCTCGTCCGACATGTCGACCGCGGATGTCGTTGAGAAATCCATCATTCGTTTCGCCGACCAGCGGATTGATTGACTGGACGTCTTCGTTTCCGGCGAGCGCCAGCATGTAATCGATCGTCGCGTCCGCTACGCGCGGAACATTCAATGTCGAAGTCAGCATGATTGGCGTTTCGATTTCGCCGAGCTCATTCACCTGCGTCGAGCCCGCAAGTTTCCCAAACGCATTCCCAATGAACACCGCGCCGGGAACTTTTTCGCGAAACAGATTGCCGCCGTGCGGCAGAATCGCTGTGACGCCGGTGCGAATGTTTGCATCGCGCACGATCGTTGAATGACCAACCATCACGCCGGGCACGTCGGTTATTGCATTAAGCTGTCCCGGAGGCAGTACGCCAACCACAACTCCTGCCTCGCGCGCACGCGGACGTTGGTCCTTTTGCGCTGATGTCGTTTCAGATTTCATCAATACGGATAAAAGAAGAGTCAGCGCGAACGAAGCAAGAGCGATTCGGCTGACACTGCGGCGCTGCATCTGCTGATTGAGATCAATCAAGAGCGAGAAACGCAACCACGGCTGGAACAATCAGCCACAGTAGGCCCTTTATCAGAAAAAATATGAAGCCCCAGAAGCCAAGGCGCTTGATCCAGGTCTTCATCCTTCGCGATGTCATGCGTTGGAACTCAAAAAGATTTTGGCGTTCGCAGTTTGCTGCGGCCGCGAACTCAAGAGCGAGCGCACAAAGATGTACATCGCCCAGCACTCGATTGCAAATGGCGGAAAGCCGAGAAAGCCGAACACCGGCATCTCGAAAATCTTGACGTTGCCAAAATACGGAACCGTATAAGTCCATTTCGATAGCGCCCAATAATTCCAGAATTCCCACAGAAATCCGCAGAGTAGGCCGGCTAAAAGCAGCGAAAGCAACCGTCGCCAATCACCGCGAGCGAAGTCGCCTGCAATCGAGGGCCAGCCGCGCAAAGCGTTCAATGGATCGAGTAGAAAAATGAACGAGAGCCACACGACCGGCGCAAACCACTCGTTCGGATAGATGATTGGCGCAACGACGCCAACCACTCCAACAATCGCCGCAAACCACAGCACCGATTTCGATAACTTAATTCCAGCCCCATTCGTCTTCGCTCTGAAAATCGTGACACCAAACAGCTCCGCGGTTTCCAGCAGCGCCGGAGTAATCGTCGCAAAGGCCCAGTCATAACCAAGTCTGCGTATCCAAAGATTCGGTTCCACGTTGTGATAGTGCCACCACAACTCAAGGTTCGAATTCCAAAATCGTGGAGCGTTGTAGAACTCGAACAACCACCAACTCGCAATCGAAATGACCGCAACCGCAAGAAATTCAAACCGATCGTTCACAAGCAGTGAGCGGCCCTGAATTTTGTAGACCAGTGCGTCGACGAAAAGAATGTAGCCGGTCCAGATGATCGGCGTGAACCAATGGCCGACCAGTTGATTGCCCGAAAACAACAACACTTCCGCAGCGACGATAATTAGCGCGCCGGCGTACCCATGCATCGGATATTTTTTCTCTGTCACGCGGCTTTCCGTAACGGCAATCTTGCCCGTTTCTGTTGCTTTCGGCGTTTTTGCAGCCCGGCGAGATCCATCGCTCGAGCAACCTCTGGGTTGCGCATGAACCAGCGCCAGAGATTGCCACTCCTCGCGTTCTCGGCGCTCAGCAGAGTAATTCCCAGATCGATTCCAATAACATCTGGATTAATCCAACCTGTGTTCGGATTGAAAGCATCAGCAAAACCATACTTGCCGTAGATGCGCGGATATTTAGTCCGCATCGTTCTTAAAGCTGCCATCGCCAGTTGAGGCGTGAACATCAGCGAACCTGCCGCGGCGTAAGGCACTACGCTGCCGTCGATCGCCGGATCGCGCGGCGGCCCTCCCCAGGCAACATAACCCTTCGCGCTGTCAGATGCGCTAATGCCCCAGACTTGCGGTCCGTAACCGGGAAACTCTTTTGCCAGGTCGATGCAAAACTGTCGATGCGCAAGTGTGGCCTGAACTGAATTTTCAAAATAGTCGATGTGTTCACCCTTCACTTCGCGGCGACTGCGAAAATCGATCCAGGCGTGCGAGTACTGATAAGTGAACAGGGGCGTCTTGCCAAGATAACGATAGCCCGCGTACTCATTCCAATTGCGCTTCCACGCGTACCACGCCGCGGGCGTGATCGGATGCGTCGGGGAACCAATCGCCAGGAGGTACAGAATCGGATGTTCGCTGTAATCGTCCCAACGCGCCTTGATGAATCCGGTCTCGGGACGCCATCCCATCGATAAGAGCGCCGGATGGCCGTTCAGCATCCAAGCGAAATCGATGCGTTCATAGATCGCCGTGGCCAGCTCCACAATTTCGCGATCCTCGCGAAAGTACTGACGCGCAGTTAAAGCTCCGGCCACAAGCAGGGCCGTATCGATTGACGAAACTTCACTCTTCCATCGTCGTTCGCCGTTATTTACATCCAGCCAGTGATAGAACCAGCCGTGTTCCTGCAACGCGCGGTTGGAAAAAAACCGCAGCGTCGCGCGCACTCGCTCACCTGCAACGGCTCGAGTAATCCAGCCACGCTCACTGGCAATGCAAACCGCTGTCAAACCGAAACCGGTTGCGGCAATGCTCGCGATGTATTGATGATTTTCATCCGTGGGAGTGCCGTCAGTGCGCGTGCGGTCAAGCACCAAACCCGTTGTCGGACTTGCCTGTTCCCAAAAATACTGAAATGACCGTCGTTCGAGATCTTCGAGGAATACTTCGTCACGTGCCGAGAAGTGGTGTGGTTGGCCCGCACGAAGATCAACCGGCTGAAGCGGTAGGGCAAAAAGCAGCAGTAAGAAGACGACGGCACGCGAAGGAAGGCGGTCGAGGGCGCAGTCTAAACGGCGGTACATGAAGACGGAGCTTATTTCTGAACTTCGAAACTCGCAACCAGCTCGTGAGGATCTGCTGAGCTGTTACCAACCATCACTTTGAATTCGCCTGGTTCGACAACAAAATGCATCTCTCGGTTATAGAAACCCAATTGCTCCGGCCCCAGATTGAATTCAAGCCGGCGCTTCGTTCCGGGTTGCAGTGTCACACGTTGAAAACCTTTCAATTCTCTCACCGGGCGAGTAACGCTGGCGGCCACATCTCGAATGTAGAGCTGTACAACTTCGTCACCTGTGCGTGCGCCAACATTCTCGACCTCGACGCTTACCGTGAGTCGGCCATCAGGCCTGATTCGTGGCGCACTCACTTGTAAATTCGACAGACGAAATTGCGTGTAGCTCAATCCATATCCGAACGGAAAAAGCGGCGTCCAGGGAATATCAAGATATTTCGACGTCCACTTGCTGTTTGGATCCGGTGGACGGCCGGTGTTCATGTGATTGTAGTAGAGCGGTTCCTGACCCACACTGCGTGGAAAAGTCACTGGCAATTTGCCGCCCGGGTTAACGTCGCCGAACAACACGTCGGCAATCGCATTGCCTGCTTGAGTGCCCGCGAACCACGTTTCCAGAACTGCGGCTGATTTTTGCGCGATCCAATTGATTGTCAGTGGACGCCCATTCATGAGCACCACGACGACAGGTTTACCAGCCGCCTGAAGGGCCTTTACCAAATCCAATTGGCGGCCAGGCAAATCAAGCGAGCTGCGCGAGGACGCTTCTCCGCTCATCGCGGCAGACTCGCCGACGGCGACAACGACGACGTCCGACGCGCGCGCAGCAAGCACGGCTTCATCAAAGCCTTGCGTTGAATCGCCTTCGATGTCGCAACCCTTGGCATAGCGGATTATTTTTGTGCTCGGCGGAGCCTTTGCCTTGATACCCGCCAACAAAGTCACTACGTCCGCAGCATTACCATCGCCGTTCCACGGACCGAGCATGTCGACTTGATCGTCTGCCAGCGGTCCAATGACCGCGATCGATTTAATGTTCTTGCTGATTGGCAGAACGTTTCCGTCATTTTTCAGCAGCACCATAGAGCGTGACGCTGTGTCACGCGCCGCCGCGACGTTAGCGGCGCTGAAGACTACCGCCCGCTCGCGTGATTCGTCAGCGTATGGATGCTCGAACAGGCCTAGCCGAAACTTGATCCTGAGAATGCGCCGCACGGCTTCATCAATAGTCGCCTGCGAGAGTTGGCCATTTGCTAAGAGTTCGGCGCCGTGTTTGTTATATAGCCGGCTGACCATTTCCATGTCGACACCTGCATTCAACGCGAGCTGGGCCGCGTCTTTTTCGTTGCCAGCGACGCCGTGCTGCATCAGCTCTTGCACCGCCGTGTAATCGCCGACGACAAAACCGTCGAACTTCCATTCGCCGCGCAGGACCTTCGTCAGCGTGAAGGGATTTGCCGATGCCGGCACGCCATTCAGATCGTTGAACGCGCTCATAAAAGTGCCGACGCCTTCATCGACTGCTGCTTTGAATGGCGGAAAGTAGACCTCGCGTAGCGTCGTTTCGGACATATCGGTCGTGTTGTAATCGCGACCGCCTTCCGCGGCGCCGTACGCAACCCAGTGCTTGGCACAGGCAAGAACTTTGTCTGGTGCGCTGTAATCGCGTCCCTGAAATCCGCGCACGCGCGCACGAGCCATGATCGATCCAAGGTAAGGATCTTCTCCTGCGCCTTCCACGATGCGCCCCCAACGGGCGTCGCGCGAGATATCGACCATGGGCGCAAAAGTCCAGTGCACTCCCGCGGCGCGCGCTTCCGCCGCGGCGATACTCGCAGAGCGCTCAGCGACTGCCGGATCCCAACTGCTTGCTTCGCCGAGCGGAACTGGAAAGATGGTTCGGTAACCGTGAATTACATCAAACCCGTACAGCACTGGAATCTTGAGCCGCGATTCTTCCACGGCAACGCGCTGCAATTCATTTGTGCGTTGCGCTCCTCGCACGTTCAATGTCGATCCGAGCGAGCCTTTGCGAACCAGGTCACGATGTTCAGATCGATAGTTTCCGTTGGCCTCGCCATCAAGCTGTTGAAGCTGACCGAGTTTTTCTTCCCGTGTCATGCGCGCAAGCAGGGCGTTGATCTTTCGTTCGACGTTGGGTGGCCTTTGCGACGTGGCGTTGAACGGAAGAACTAAAAGAAGCGGAATGACGATTGTGAAGATTGCAAGAAATCGTTTGCTCGCCGTCATGTGGAATCACCCTGAGGTTGCTTGGCTTGTAATATACTTCGCGGTTGTGAGTTTCCGGAAATCAAAGGTGTCCATAGCAATTTCGGGGATACGATTTGTTCGCATCGCTTGCGTGATGGTTGGGTTGATGGGAACTGCGTTGATGCCAACGGCCTCGCGCGCGCAGACGCCACCTAACGCGAATGAAGCTGTTGAACTTCGTCGAGCTGCCGATCTGTTGCGCACAGGCAAACTCGATGAAGCCGAGCCGCTGATTGGCCGCGTTCTCGCTGCAAATCCAAGAAACTCCGACGCGCACAATCTACTCGGTATTCTGCGCGATCAGCGCGGCCAAGTCCCTGAAGCTGAGCGTGAATATCGCGCCGCATTGCGTTTGAATCCGAACAGCATTTCCGCAATGGCAAATCTGGGTGTGCTGTTGGCGCGCACTAAACATGACGACGAAGCAATCAAAATATTCGAGACGGTCTTGCGCGCAGTGCCCAATCATCCGCAGGCGACAACCAATCTAGGGTTGTTATATGCGTCCCGCAAAGACTACGAACGCGCGGCCGAACTGCTGAAGCGCGCGAACGAATTGCAGCCAAACAATTTCGACATTCTGCTGCAACTTGGCATCTCACTCTACAATTTGAAGCGACTCGATGAAGCGGAAAACGCACTGCGGGCAGCCGCCCGGGTCGCGCAAAACTCGTCCGCTGAGCTTTTTTATTTTTTCGGCCTCATCGCATTCTCGCGTAATCAAGATGAAACAGCAGGCGAGCTTTGGGAAAAAGCACTCACATTAAGACCGAATTATCCGGAAGCGAATTTCATGCTGGGCGAGTTGCTGCGGAAGCATCAGCGGTACCAGGCGGCCCGCGAATTCTACCAACGTGCACTGGAAGAGGACCCATCGCAGCTCGCGCACTATGTGCGGCTGGGCGGAACGTACATGTTGCTGGTGCAATACGATCATGCGTTGGAAGTCTTTCAGCGCGCAGCACAGCAGTTTCCGAAGTCGCCGGAAACCCAATATTTCATCGGGATCACAGCTCGCGGCCTGACGAATTATGAACTCGCGGAAATAGCTCTTCGGAAATCACTTGCGCTTGCACCTGATAATGTTGACGCGTTAGCGCAGCTTGGCTTCATCCTCTCCGAACGAAGCGCCAACAGCGAAGCGGAAGCCCTGTTGCGGCGCGCGATTGTGCTGAACGCGCGTCACTTTTATGCGCACTACTATCTCGGACGGCTGCTGGGCCGGATGAAGAGATACGACGACGCCATACCGATATTGAAGAAAGCGGAAGCAATCAGGCCTCGCGATCCTGCGCCGCACTATCAACTGTTCATTGCCTACGCTCGACTTAAGCAGCCGGAGTCAGCGGCTCGTGAACTCGGTCTCTTTAAACAATACGACGCTGAGCGCAGAGCGAATCCCGCTGAAACCGTCGAAGACGCTTTGCCTTCGCCGGCAAGTGACAGCCGTCCAAACCAAAACTAAACGCAGAAAACAAAGGGCCCAGCAAAAAGCACGCTGGACCCTTAACACGAATTACGCTTCAGTTAGAACTGAATCCGGCCTTGCAGTTCGACCACCCGTCCCGCTAACCCCTTTTCAGCCCGCCCGAAGAGCGAATTGGTTACTTGCGTGCTCGGACTATTGAAGTTAAACGGCTGCAGATTCAGGATGTTAAAAATGTTGAAGAAGTTCGCTTTTACTTCGAAGAATCTTCCTTCGCCGAAGATGCCGAACTTCTTACTGAGCGTCATGTCAATATTAAAGTAGCGAGGACCGCGAAACGAGTTGCGGCCGATGCCTGGCAATTGAAAACCAACGGGCGCCGCGGTGCTGAAGAATGCTGTTCCGCCACCCGGAAAATTACTTCCAGTGATAAACGCGTCGTTGGACGTGTCCGTGCCGGCGCCGCCAAAATAGCTCACGGGGCGGACCGGACAAAGGCTCGGTCCACGCGTGCTGATGCAATTACCAACCACGGGTGTCCAGGGAAATCCGGTGTGAGCGGTGACAATGCCACTGACTTCCCATCCACCTAAAATGTTTCCAACCGCATCGTGCCGATGTCTGAAAATCGGCAAATCCCAAAGCCCCGAAGCCACGAAGTGATGCCGCACATCATAGTCCGACGGGCCACGCTCTTGCCGCACATCGAGCGGATAGGTCGGGTTCGTTGCCGCCGTCGGCCCTTCATACGAAACGATATCGAGACTCTTTGACCAGCGATAGATTGCATCGAATTGAAATCCACGCGCATATCGCCGCGTCAGGCGCGCTATCATCGCGTTGTAGCTCGAGTTCGTGTCAGGAGTCGGAAACAGAATGTTCGAGAAGATGCCCGGGTCCGTGAAGAAGAAACGCTCGTTAACAAGACGCACAAGCCTGCGGCCGGCGCTTCCCTGGTAGCCAAGGCTTCCAACCATCTTGTGTGGCAGGCTGTACTGCGTGTCCAGCGAATAAGTGTAAA
This sequence comes from Pyrinomonadaceae bacterium, assembly GCA_036006125.1. Classification (GTDB taxonomy): domain Bacteria; phylum Acidobacteriota; class Blastocatellia; order Pyrinomonadales; family Pyrinomonadaceae; genus UBA11740. The sequence goes on from DASYPX010000257.1 coordinate 8,120, forward strand.
CATAAGTCGTGGGGACTTCTGCCGGCGCGCCCCAAATCTCCACCCCTGATCCAGGCGGCAAATTCGTTGGGATACCATTCGCATTGAAAGTCATCCGCAGCGCGGGATTCGCGGGATAACTGAACGGTGAATTATTCGCCCCGAGTGCGTAAAGTATTTCACCGCCGTTGAAGGGCGTGCTGAAATCCGATGACGATGTGCCACAGCAGATCGCATAACGAGCAAAGAACGGCGGGTTACCACGTGTATTGTTGTACTCAAGCAGCGGGATGCGGTTATAGATTATGCCGGCGCCGCCCCGGATAACCATTTTGTCCTGACTTAACAAGCCGTGGAATGATTCTCCAAAGTCCGGGCTGTAGGCAAAACCTAACCGCGGCGCAAAGTTGTTCTTGTCCGGTGGAAAGAGCCGATCGACTGTGACCAGGCTGGCTCCTGTTAATTCTTGTCCCGGAGGCCCGAGAACGAGATTGCTCAAGATGCCGTTCTTTTCACTGGGCGGAGTAAAGTATTCCCACCGCAAACCGAGATTTACCATTAGATTTGGCCGCAGCTTCCAGTCGTTCTGGCCAAAGAATGCGTAAGTTGCAGAGCGGAAGGCACGCTTTGATTGTGCCGGCCCGCCCGTGCGCGGATCCGCGTTGATTTGGTAGAACAGCGGAGCGTCGTTCGCGAAATTGAAGAGTCCCGCAAAAGTGTAGAGGGGGCGGGAACCTCCGGACAGGTCATTGTTGTCCTGTTCCTTCCGAATCTCGCCGCCGAAACTCCATCCCTGATTACCATGTGCCCAGCGCACAGTGTCGCGGAATTCGAAAGTGTTTTCGGCAAAGATGCCGGGCGTAGTTTCGGCCCACGGCGCGCCGAAACGAATTCGATCGAATGGGTACGTTTCGATCTCGATGCGCGGAATACCAAAATTCGTGCTGCTCGAGGAATCAATCTCGTTGAATGCGAAACGGGTGGCGTTGAACCGAGCTTCGTTGAGCAGGGTCGCAGAAATGGTGCGGTTCCACGTAACCATGCCAAAGAGGTTCCGCGGTGCCGTGAAGATGTCACCCATCGGGCGACTTCGTCCCGCGGCATCTCCGCCAGAGCCGGTAAAGTGTGTCACATAGGAACCGAAGGTAAGTGTGTCTTTGTCACTCAGATTGATATCAATGCGGGGATTGAATTGATTGCCGCGACTCGAAGTCGGAACCGAGAGTTGCGCAAACTGAATGTCGGGAATTCCATCACGAGTTCCGTTGAGATTTGAGAACGAGATGTATTGCCCCTGGGCTCCTTGAAGTCCGCCGATGTCCAAGCCAGTAGCTAACTGCGTGCAGTTGCCGGCATTGAAACCTGCAAAGGTGCAGCTCACCGGAATCACCCCGATGATACGCGGTCCGATACCCTGGGCGCTGAGGATTTGCGCGGCAATGCTGCCCGGTCGAGCGCCGATTACAAGTTGCCGAAACTCCGGCGTCTCCACAAACGCGTTCACAGTATCGGTATTGCTACTGCGCAGACCTTCGTATGACATGAAAAAGAAAGCGCGATTCTTTCCGTTCCAGTAAGCGCGCCCGCCTTCACCAAAACGCGGCAGATGCAACGGCCCGCCGATGCTACCGCCAAATTGATTTAGGTGCTGATTTACCCGGATAGGCGCCGCGCCATTCGGCCCCCCATATTTGTTGAAGGCATTTAGTCCGGGGCTGTTGTTTTTGAGAAACAAACTCCCATGAAAGTCGTTCGTGCCATTTTGCGAAACGACTAAGACCTGTGCTCCAGAGTTGCGACCATATTCTGCCGAGTACGCGCTGGCGATGACGCGGACCTCCTTAACCGACTCCTGATTCGGCGTTATGACCGCGGCTCCGCCGTTGGTCAAACTGTTCACGCTGGTGCCATCAATCTGATAGTTATTCGATGTGATTCGCTGTCCATTTGCGGAGATTTGCGGTTGGTTTTCAGTCTGGAATATCGATCTGTTGGATCCTCCGGGTCCGGCAGTGTTGGGCAGAGAAATCGAGCCGCCGGTTCCACTTCGGGCGGCGTCGCCAAAGACACCGGGTGTCAAACGAGTTAGCTCGTAAGGATCGCGGCCAAACTGCGGAAGTGCTCGCACCTCCGTCGTGGTAATTCCTTTATCCACGTTCGCATTTTCGGTTTGCAAGGTCTGTTCGGTTTCCTGCGTAACCGTCACCGTAGCGCTGATATCGCCAGCGTCGAGTGTTACATCGATGCCCTGCACGGCTTCAGCACTAACCGCAACTTCATCGAGAATCTTTTGCTTGTAGCCCGTCTTTTCAATGGTCAATTTGTACTTCCCCGGCGCCAGCCCGGATAGACGATAGAAACCTTCATCGCTTGAAGTCGTCTCCTGTGTCTTGCCCGTTTCGTTGTTGACAAGTGTGACCTTCGCTTGAGGAACGAGAGCGCCGCTGGTGTCAGTAATGGTGCCTTGAAGGCCGGCTTTGAACTGCGCATTTGCAGTCTCGGCGATAACGAAAAGCAACAGACCGCAGCAAACGAGCTTCACGATTGAATTAATAGTATGCATTGTTCGCATCTCCAGGTAGAGAGTGGCAAGTGGCAAGGGATGGGTTCGGCATCGCACATATGACAACAACGAATTTGCGATCGCTCGGAGGAATCTTAATTTTTCTTGCTGCCGGGAATTAACTAAGGGGGGACGCCGCAAAGCTACCACTCAGTTTGACGGAATTCAATAAGAATTTGAGAGGTATCGCAAACTTCCTTTGAATGCTCCCGCAAACGCCACTGCTGAGTTGCTCAATCTGAAATCGAAAGCACAAAGTTCCGGCTGTATTTTCCAGAGTACTTTGATAAACTCGCCGCCTCAATCAGAAACATTTAAAAACAGAAAAGGATCGATTTCATGCGAACTAAATTGGTCTTAATCGGCGCCGTTTCGGCATTAGCGTTCGTCTTCGCGTGTGTTTCCGGCCCGCAAACAAATAGCGGCGGCATGAAGAAGAAGGGACCGAACGAGACGGTACGAATCGGTTTCTCAATGGACACGCTGAAGGAAGAACGGTGGCAGCGCGACAAGGCGCTGGTCGAACAGCGTTGCAAAGAAGTCGGAGCGGATTGCGAAATACAAGTTGCCAACGGCGACGACGCAGTGCAAACGAAACAGTGCGATAACCTCCTGACGAAAGGCGTGGACGTTTTGATCGTCGCGCCGCACAACGGCCAGATCGCGGCGTCGATTGTTGAGGCGGCGCATAAACAGGGCGTGCCGGTGATTAGTTATGACCGGTTGATTCGGAATGCGGATGTAGATCTCTACGTTTCCCATCAAGTCGTAAAAATTGGACAGATGCAGGCACAGTACGCGCTCAAAAATCAACCGACGGGAAACTACGTTTTGATTGGCGGTTCGCCGACTGATAACAACGCGCTGCTGTTGCGTGACGGGCAGATGCAGGTATTGAAGCCTGCGATCGATCGCGGCGACATCAAAGTCGTCACTGATCAATTCGCAAAAGAATGGAAGGCCGAAGAAGCTCTGCGCATCACTGAAGACGCCCTCACCAAAACCAACAACGACATCAAAGCAATCGTCGCTTCGAACGACGGCACAGCGGGCGGAGCGATTTCGGCGTTGCCGCCGCAATTGGTCGGAAAAGTATTAGTCACTGGTCAGGACGCGTCATTGGATGCGGTGCAACGCGTGGTTGAAGGGAAACAGACAATGACCATCTATAAGCCGATCGTTCCCCTTGCTAACAGCGCCGTCGATGCCGCGATCAAACTAGCTCGCGGCGAGAGGGTTGAAGCCAAGGACAAAGTGAACAATGGAAAGATTGACGTACCTTCAATCCTGCAAGAGCCAATCGTGCTCGACAAGAGCAACGTGATGCAAACGGTCATTAAGGACGGCTATCACAAAATGGAAGACGTTTATAAGAACGTGCCGAAGGATCAGTGGCCTAAACAATAAAATCCAACGTCCTAAGTCCAACGTCTAATGTCCAATGCCCAATGTCATAACGGCTTTATCTGAACACCCACTCAGGAGAAAAGGCGATGGCAAAGATTACTAAGTTCGAAGACATCGAGTCGTGGAAGAGAGCACGACGTTTTACCAACGAGATTTACAGAATTACTAACGCAGGAAAGTTTTCTAGAGACTTCGTCCTGCGCGATCAAATTCGGCGCGCTGCGATTTCAATCCTCTCTAATATTGCAGAAGGATTCGAGCGCGGTGGCGATAACGAGTTCTTGCAGTTTCTGTCTGTGGCCAAGGCCTCCTGTGGCGAGGAGCGTGCGCAACTGTATATTGCGCTAGACCAAGAGTACATTTCACTACCTCAGTTCGACAGCTTGTCGAAGGCGACGAATGAGGTCAGCCAGCTAATTGCAGGACTCATGAAGTGCTGCGCAACTCGACTCTGCGCGGAAGCAAGTACCGCTAACCCACAGACGTTGGACTTTTGGACATTGGACTTTGGACATGACCTTAGCACTTCTCGAAATGAAAAGCATCACGAAAGCCTTTCCCGGCGTTCGCGCGCTTGATGGTGTCAGTTTAGATCTGGCGGCGGGCGAAATTCATGCTCTCGTCGGCGAAAATGGTGCCGGAAAATCAACGCTGATTAAGATTCTCGCAGGCGTTTATCCGCATCCAGAATACGGCGGCGAGATTGTTCTCGACGGCGTCGAACGACGATTCGCCAACGTGCGCGAATCCGAACAAGCCGGCATTGCCGTCATCTATCAGGAAATGTCCCTCGTTAAGGATTTGAGCGTCGCCGAAAACATTTTTTTGGGGCGTGCGCCGAGACGTCTGGGAATTATCAACTGGGACGAACTGTTCAGCCGCGCACAAAAACTTCTCGATGATCTTCACCTTCAAATTGATCCGCGTATTCCGGTTCGCAATCTCGGCATCGGTCAACAGCAACTGGTAGAAATCGCGAAGGCGCTTTCGCAGAATGCGCGCATTCTCGTGCTCGATGAACCCACCGCGGCGTTGACAGATGCGGAAGTTGAGACGCTCTTCGGAATCCTCAACGGGTTGCGTGCGCGCGGCGTCGCGATGATTTACATCTCACACAAGCTCGACGAAGTGTTTCGCATCAGTAATCGCGTCACAGTGTTGCGCGATGGCAAGACGATCGACACGAATCCTACATCCGAATTGAACGAGCCGCGCGTGATCGCGCAGATGGTCGGACGCGAAGTTAATCAAATCTTTCCGGAAACAAAGCACGAGCGCGGCGAA
>DASYPX010000258.1:0-15913 GCA_036006125.1 Pyrinomonadaceae bacterium
CAAGGTGTTTCTGATTTTCGCCGAGTTCAAATCCGTGTTGACGCAGCGCGTTGTCACTGAACAGCTTTTGCCGATCTCAAAAACTACGGAAACGGAAGAAAATTCGCAGATCGCAAAGAGAGACTACATTTACGAACAACCGCCCGCGGAAATCTTTCGGCGATTGTTGCCGCGTTTGATCGACACGCAGATTTTTCGCGCGCTGCTCGAATCCATCGCTTCCGAACAAGGCGCACGCATGACGGCGATGGATGCGGCTTCGAAGAATGCGGGTGAGCTAATCTCTACCCTCACGCTCAACATGAATCGCGTTCGCCAGGCGGCAATCACGCGCGAAATTATCGAAATCGTTTCCGGCGCCTCCGCTCTTTAGGTCCGACGCGGATTAACCACAAAGGCACAAAGACACGAAGAAAGAACAACAAAAGTTCTTCTCAAAAGTTGCTTTGTGTCTTTGTGCCTTTGTGGCAAGTAAGGGCTAAGGGCCCTCACGACGATCACGAGGCCCACGCCGGCCCCGGCCCTCGCTTCTCATCTGCTGAAACTTTTGCCACTGATCCGGTGTGAGGACTTGCTGGAGGCGTTGGTCGGCCTGTTGTCGAATTTCGTTGACGCGAGGTTCGGACTCGTGGCGGAGGTTATCCAACTGCTGACGCGTGTCTGAGAAAATCTGTTGCACTTTCGTTTTCTGATCCTCGCTCAGTTGGAGACGCGTGGCCATTTGGTCAAAACGATTCTCCGGAGATCGTCGGTGCGCCCAGCGGCCATAAACCTGCAGCGCCAGCATGCCGGCGACGAAGCCAAGCACGAAAATCGCTACAACCGCGCCACGCACCTGCCACTTACTGCGAATCTTTTCCGCCATAGCTACCTCGCTTCGTCGTCGTCGTAATAGATCGCATTCAGCGCCTGTTCATTTGTCATTTCTTCTTCCGACTGGTCGAACATCACCGATTCTGCCGAGCGCGAAGCCACCGCCGTGGGCGCCGGGGATTCTTCCGCCGGCGCGACGAATGTCAGGGCCGCCAGCGCCGCGGTTGTCACAATCATCGAGCTAACCAGCACGCCGGTTGCTTTCCACAAGCGCCCAAGACTCCAGCCGCGTTCCTGCTGTTCGCGCCATGCCGCCAGGACGCGCGTTTGAAAGAAAGGATCCGCGTTCCGGGCGGACTGAGCCGCCTCAACAGCGCGCTGTTTCATCAGCAACGAGGAAAGCTGCGCGGCGGCGAAAGCCTGCGCGCAGTCGACGCAGTTGGCGATGTGCGCACGAATTCTCCGCAGCTCGCTTTCCGACAGCGCCGACAGCGGCGTGTTATCGAGGATGTTGGTGATGTGATGCGTGTCCATAATTCACTCCTTGGTGAGCCCTCCCTCACGGTCGGGCTAATGTGCCCTTCGTCCCAACAGCTTTTCCAAAACTACTCTCGCTTTTTTCCTGGCCCGAAACGCCCGCACCTTAACTTTCGATTCTGACCATCCCGTCACTTCCGCCACTTCGTTTACTGATGCTCCCTCGCCGTCGATCATGGTCAGCGCCAGACGATCTTCGGGTGTCAATGTTTCCAAAACTCTCTCCGCCAAATCTGCTGCGATTACCTTCTGTTCGGCGTCGAGCGATTGTGCTCCTACTGAGTTAGACACTTGTTCGAGCCACGTCGTTTCATCATCACTCACATCTGATGTCACCAACTCTGGCCTTCGGCTCGCACTGCGGAGCATGTTAAGACAAGTGTTTGTCGCGATGCGTGTCAGCCATCCTTCCATCGACCCACGGCCGGCAAAGCTCTTTAATTGCGCAAAGGCTTTCAGGAAAGTTTCCTGCGCGGCTTCTTCGGCTTGACTGCGATCGCGAAAAAAACGGTGAGCAACATGAAAGACGCGCGGGCTGAAGCGGCGAACGATTTCGGCGAATGCAGACTCATCTTCTTCGCGCGCGAGGCGGGCCAGTTCAAGTTCCGACGCTTGTTCGTAGTTGGTCGACAGAAGCGTGCCTCAAACGGTTTGGCGGATCGCTGGGGATCGATCCACCAATTGTTCGGGCTTAGTTACTCATCACTACGCGGCCCGCCGAGTCCGCCACGACGTCCGCCGCGACGATCTTTGAACTGCGTTTTCAACTGATCGAGTTGTGTCTTCTGTTCAGCAGTCAACACCGACAGCATTTCCTGATGGAGCTGAAATCTCGCGCCCATCATTTTGGCCTCGAGGCCTGCCATCTCGGTCAGTTTCTGAGTAGCCAGCGCTTCGTTGAACGTACCGCCTTCGTTCGCCTGACGCAACTCTTGTCGCTTTGCGCGCAGTTGTTCAAAGAGCGGCTTGTTTGCGGTCGCGAAGCTCTCGCGAATTTGCTTCAGCTTCGCTTTCTGATCGTCGGTGAGATTCAGACGATTGAAGAGAGCCTCGCCGCCGCGGTGACCACCACGCTTCATGCCTTCGCCATGCCAACCACGGCGACCGCCTTTGTCGCCCTGCGTGTCGGTTTTCACCGATTGCGCGACGGCAATTGAAGCAGCTAAGACAACAGCAGAGAGAGAGGCTATTGCCAACACTTTCACTTTACTAAGTTTCATTCCCTTAACTCCTTGTTCTACGAATGTGAGGCCCATAGCCTCTCGAAAAGCCAGACACCCCGCGCGGCCCATTCGTTACATGTGTTCCGAAACACTGCCACAGATCACATGGCTGAAATGAGTTCATGGCCCCTTCTTTCTTTTTCTGCGGCCTATTTCTACTTATTTCCCTTAATTTCTCTTGTAGATACGCCGACGGGCGAACGTTTGCGTGGTGTAACGGCATGCGCTGTCGCGGTGTCTAGTTCGGTAGTGCGCCGTGTGCGGGTAATCGAGGCGCATTTTTTGAACGAAATCATTTTTTGAACGAAATCACAGGAAGAAACATATGGCGACGGAATTCGTTAGAGAACAACCGCTGACGACCGGTTTCAACCCTTCGCGAGTTATCGCGTGGGTACGAACCTCCTCAGGAAAATTACTCAGCAACAAGAAATACTTGACGATCGGCGCGGCCGGTCTCGTGCTGCTGGCGGCGGCCGCATATTATTTTTGGGGCGGCAACGCGAGCGCCGCGCAATACCTCACGGCGCGCGTCGATCGCGGAAACCTGCGCAACACAGTAACGGCAACGGGCACGTTGCAGGCTGTTACGACCGTGCAGGTTGGCAGCCAGGCGTCAGGAACAATCTCGGCGCTGTACGCCGACTACAACTCGGTAGTTAAGAAAGGCCAGGTGATCGCGCAACTCGACCCGGCGGTTTCGAAGGCGCAGGTTGAGCAGGCGCGTGCGAATCTTCAGCAGGCGAAGGCCGCTCTCCAGCAAGCGCGGGCGGCCGTTTCGAATTCTCGTGCCGGCGTAAGCGGCGCCCAGGCGCAAGCGCAAGCCGCGCAATCGACGGCGCAAAACAATCAGGCGGGTGTCGCCGCGGCGCAAGCCAATCTCGCGGTCCTAAAAGCGCAGGAGGACGACGCGGCAAGTTACTTGCGACAACAGCAGTCTCTGCAAAAGAGCGGCGTTATTGCGCAGCGGGACGTCGATGTCGCGCAGACCGCGTATCAAACCGCGAAAGCGAAATACGATCAGGGCGTCGCGCAGCTTAACCAGGCAAAGTTGAGCCAACAGTCGTCGGCGAGCGCCGGTGTCGCCCAGTCACAAGCACAAGTTCAGCAGTCACAAGCGCAGGTACAACAATCACAGGCATCGGTCGCGGCCGCGGAAGCACAGGTGCAACAAACAGCGGCGGCTTTGCAGCTTGCCCAAGTAAACCTGGCTCACACGACGATCACTTCGCCGATCGATGGCGTGGTTGTGTCGCGTGACGTAAATGTTGGACAGACCGTTGCCGCGAGCCTTTCGGCGCCGACGCTGTTCACGATCGCAAACGACCTCACCAAGATGCAGGTGATCGCGAACATCGACCAGGCTGACATCGGACTGGCGGAGAACGCGAAGTCGGTAAAGTTCACCGTCGATGCGTTTCCGGGAAAAGACTTCGAAGGAAAGATCGAGCAGATGCGTCTGAATCCGCAGAACGTTCAGAACGTCGTGACTTATAACGTTGTGATCGACGTCGATAATCCGGAACAGAAACTCAAGCCGGGTATGACCACGAACCTGACGTTCACGATCGATGAACGCAACAACGTTCTTAAAGTGCCGAACGCTGCATTGCGTTTCACGCCGCAGGACACGAGTGGTCAGCGGACGGGTAATGGCAATTGGCAAGCACGCCGTCAGGCAAATGCTGGTGGCGGTGATGCGACACCAGGATCAGGAAACCGTGGTGACATTCAATTCGCGCGGCCGACCGATCCGGTCCTCGCTGGGCAGACGCGAGTCGTTTGGGTGCTCGGCAAAGACGGCAAACCCGACCGGCGGCGCATCAAGATTGGCCTGACCGACGGCATCTCTACAGAAGTGGTCGAAGGCAATCTGGTCGAAGGCGAAATGGTCATCACCGGTCAGACACAGTCCAGCGCAGCTAAGACCAATTCGAATCAGTCTTCAGCTCCTGGATTCGGCGGCGCGCCGCGAGGTGGTGCTGGCGGCGGCGGAAGAGGCCGCTAAGCGAAGCACGGGGCAGTAGCCCGACCGTAAGGGAGGGCTCAATTGGATCAAGATCAGAGCCAAACAAAAACAATGCAAGCAGTTCAAGAAATTAGAAGAGCAACACCCGCCGTCGTCGACGCGATGCAAATCCCGGACGCGCGGCCGGTGATTGAACTCGAGCACATTCACAAGACCTACACCATGGGCGATGTGCAGGTCCACGCGTTGCGCGGCGTGTCTTTGACGATTCGCGAAGGCGAGTTCGTTGCGATCATGGGCGCCTCGGGTTCCGGCAAATCGACGACGATGAACATTCTCGGCTGTCTCGATCGACCGACGAAAGGCAGTTACATCCTTGATGGCCAGGATGTCTCAGAAATGTCTAAAGACGAACGCGCCGACATACGCTCGCGCAAAATTGGATTCGTATTTCAGGGATTCAATCTGCTGTCGCGCACATCCGCGCTCGAGAATGTCGAGCTGCCGATGCTTTATGCCGGAGTCAGCAGCGCCGAACGTCACGCGCGCGCAATGGAGAGTTTGTCAGCGGTCGGCCTCGCCGGTCGCGAACAGAGTCATCCGAACCAGTTATCCGGTGGTCAGCAGCAACGTGTCGCCGTCGCGCGCGCGCTGGTGAACAATCCCGCGCTGATTCTCGCCGACGAACCGACGGGGAATCTGGATTCGCGCACATCAGTTGAAGTGATGGAAATCTTTCAGCGGCTTAATCGTGAACGCGGCATCACGCTCATCCTCGTCACACACGAAGCCGATATCGCGCAATACGCGCAGCGCATCGTCGTTTTCAAAGACGGCAAAATTCGCAAGGACTATCAAGTTGAACATCAACGCAACGCGGCGGAAGAGTTGCGGAGCCTGCCGCCGATTGAAGAGGACGAAGACGAGGAAGAGGAGTAATAACAATCGAACCATCGACTCATTGATTCAATGGATCAATGAACCGATGGATCAATGAACCAATTTTTATGGATTTCTTAAACATCATTCGAGTCGCTTTTCGCGCTTTGCAACGCAACAAGATGCGCGCGGCGTTGACGATGCTTGGCATCATCATCGGCGTGTCGGCCGTGGTCGCGATGGTCAGCATCGGCCAGGGTGCGCAGGCCGCGGTGCAGGCGCAAATCGACAGCATCGGCACGAACCTCTTGTTTGTCAGCGCCGGCGCACAGAACGTGGGCGGCGTGCGCAGCGGCACGGGCGACAGCGGCACGAATACGCTCACAGTTGAAGATCTTGATGCGATCAAACGTGAAGTGCCGAGCGTGGCGATGGTGACGCCATCAGTGACGACGCGTGGTCAACTTGTCGCCGGCAATGCGAACTGGAATACGCAAATTCAGGGAGTGAGCGAGCAGTTTCCTGACATTCGCAAATGGGTAGTCGGCAGCGGTGAGTTCTTTTCCGATTCAGATGTGCGCACTGCCGCGCGCGTGCTAGTCATTGGGCAGACGATTGCCGATAACTTGTTTGCTGGTGGCGATCCAGTTGGCCAGGAGATACGCGTGCAGAACCTTCCGTTCCGCGTCGTTGGCGTGATGGCGCGTAAGGGTCAGGATCAACAAGGCCGTGATCAAGATGATATCGCTTTCACGCCTTACTCGACTGTGCAGAATAAGATTACCGGTAGTCAGCGCGTGCAAGTCGCGTTTGTCTCGGCGGTTTCGTCCGACGCCACTTACACTGCGCAGGATCAAATCACTGAGCTGCTGCGTCAGCGCCACAAGCTCGGGACGAACGAGCCGAATGATTTTACAGTCCGCAACATGTCGGATATCGCAGAAGCGGCGAACGAAACAAACAGCACTATGACACTGTTGCTGGCTTGCATTGCCGGCGTGTCTCTGCTCGTAGGCGGCATCGGCATTATGAACATCATGCTGGTGTCAGTGACTGAGCGGACGCGCGAGATCGGCATCCGCATGGCGATCGGTGCGCGCTCGTCCGCGGTGCGCAGTCAATTCTTGATCGAATCAGTTGTACTCAGTTTGATGGGCGGTGTAATCGGAATTCTTCTCGGGGTTGCCGTCTCACTCGCAATTCCTAAGATGCTTGGTTGGCCCACGCTGATCTCGACGATGGCGATTATTGGATCAGCAGTATTCTCAGCGATGGTTGGAATCTTCTTCGGTTACTATCCAGCGCGCAAGGCTGCCGCATTGGACCCGATCGAAGCATTGAGATACGAATAACTCAGGCTAATATCATCAGCACCATCTGCGTGAGCAGATGGGGCGTACAAGCAACTCAAGTCTTTATCCCATCGCTGACGCGGATGGCACTGACGCATCTGCACGGAAACAGTTTCCGGCCAGGTAACCCGCTTCACTTGATTTTTCGCGCCTCAAACAACCGTGTACCTCGTTGGATGTTCACCTGGATCACTTGCCCTTTATCGTTCTTGATGAAAGTGAATTGAGCGTCAGCATCCTTCACGAAAAATGTGGTTTCCGACTCAGGAAACATTTCTGACTTAAGCTGATCGGTCATGCTCGGCGGTGTGGGTATCGGCATCGCCCGACTAAATAACTTGTCTCCCTCTCTGGACACGAAGAGTATGAACCCGGGCGCAATCTCATACTCACCGATGTAAGCGTCGTAGATGGCCGGATCAACTTTGGCGATGACTTTCTCGCGGGGACGAAAATCGGGCCAATCATATTCGGCCGCTACACTGCGCAGAATTTCGGTGGTTAGCTCGGCGCCGTTTTCAGAATTAGTCATCACGACGACGCCTCGGCCCGAATTCATGTAAGCCACCATGCGGGACTTGTAGCCAACATTGCTGCCGGCAAAACTGAATCGCGCTGAGTCCCCTTTTCCATCAACTAGCCAGCCCAGAGCGACGTTGTCTATTTCAGGCGTCAACATCTGATTAATACTCTTCACGGAGAGGACTTTATTGGATTTTCCCAGTCTCGCTTTCTGTACCTCGATCAACAGGCGGGCGAGGTCGGTTGGTGTGGTCCACAAACCATCCGGAGCAAGTTCAGGAAGGACGAACCACTTGCCTTCCATCTCTTTGCCATTAGGCAAATGACCGGCGGCTGCTGTGGAAGCCAGAGCTGGCGAAAGCGGTTGTTCAAAGGTGCTGTGCGTCATGCCGAGTGGCCGCAGGATCGTTTTCTGCATCAACTCTGGAAAGGACACTCCGGTAACATCCATCATCAGTTGTCGCAGAATGACGTAGCCGCCGCCAGAGTAAAGAAATTTGGTACCCGGCTTCAGTTCCACACGAATAGGATTGGAATTGGCTGGCTTCTCCCCGTCCAGTATTTGCCGGAGGTTCGGCAGTGGCTTGTCGACGGGGTAACCGAGGAATCCGGGGTTTGATACGCCCGCGGTGTGCGCTAGCAGACGACGAACAGTTACTTTCTGATCTTTGGTGAACTCGTTCTCGGGAACTTTCCATGAAACCAAGCGGTTATTCACGTCGCTATCAAGGTCGAGCTTGCCTTGTTGGACTAGCCGCAAGACCACCATGGCCGTGAGTGACTTGCTGTTCGAGGCCGCCTGAAAAAGCGTCTCCGGCGTAACTGGCTCTTTGCCGCCAGCTTCGAGAAAACCGTAACCGTGCGCCCACTCGATCTTTCCGTCGTTAATCAAGGCAATGCTGACACCGGGCGTTTTGTAAAACCGCATGCGGTCCGCGAGCTTCATCCTGGCAGGCGTCTCGCCTTGCAGCACGGCTGGTGGCAGCAGTCCGTTCTCAACTCGCTCGATTCGTTGCTCAAGCCTGCCCGCGTCCGCTTTCTGCTTGTGATACGTTTTGGCCGCCGGTGTCTGCTGCTGCGGCGACAAAGCGGACGCGCTGGACATGAGTAGGGCCAGGACTGAAGACAACACTACGCCCTGCTGCGATGTGACTATTTGTCTCATGGCAGTTCTCCTTACAGATTTATTTTTTCAGTTTAGTAACGTCGGGGAGGCCAACTCTCGCTTGCTCTCACAAAATCCTAGTTTGCAGACAACGGTGTTCTGTTATTTGCCCAAATCCAATGAAGGCCAAACCAGAAAACAAAACTGATCAGATAAGCGACTCCGATCTTCACCAGGCTGAATTGCGGATCGACGCGGCCACCAACCACGATGACCAGGGCAAACAGCAAGCCGGCCACGACCCCGAAACACCAAAGCGCTGCCCGAACGGCATTAAGTTTCGCGGCTTTCACCAAAAGAAATGTGACGATATTTCCGACGATGCCGACCGTTGCCAGCGCGTCGAGCGTGTGGCCCACCGTTAGGATCGCCTGGACATCATGTTTTCTCGCATAACCCAGTAAGACAAATGCGGCGGCGGCGATCACCAGGCTACCGACTAGCCCGATTACATCTCTCAGCGTCCGATTCATGATTGAGTCGTCCTTTCTCAAATTGTGCCAGTGCTCCTGGGGCGCCGCTTTGATCAAATCGACCACTGCCCGCAACCAGAGCCTTGCAGTTGCTAAGGTTTTATTTCCTTTTTGCGCCGCGCGGTGGCAATCGCGAAAAACTTGAGCCATGAGCCAGCCATACTCACGACGGAAGTCCCGCGGATAAGCAAGGAGCATCAGTTGGAAGATTCTTTCCGGCATCGGCTATCAATCATGTGCGCGGCTTCGGGATCAATCGCTTTCGTTGAGCGACCGAAACCATTTCGGAAATTCGCCGCACTTCGGCCTTCAGAACGCGTTCTCCCAAATCCGTCAAACGGTAATACCGCCGCCGTTCGTCATCCAACTCGGGGTCTGGTCGTTCATCGACCTCAATAATCAACCGATCGTTCAGCAGCCGTTTGATCGCGCCGTACAGAGTACCGGGACCCAGCCGAATCTGGCCGGCGGTGTGTTCCGATACCTCCTGCATGATTCCGTATCCGTGTAAATCGCCGTCACACAACGCCAGCAGGATGTGAAAAACCGACGGTCGCAAAGGCAACAAGGATTCCGGTTCGGTGCGGCGGCTGACCATTATGTATCTGCCTCTGATATATCGACGCGCGATATAGTACGCGCGCGGGCATGGCGTGGTCAAGGGCTTTTTTGTCGAATGCGTTGATTGCGGTAATCTCGATGTCCGTCCCTATGGTTGAAAGTTCAGAGCCAGCGCCGCCGGTAACCGCCAACGAAGCCGTTGTCCGCAAACCTGGGGTGGCGCGGCGGCTGTGGCGCTATGGCCCGCCGATCGTTTGGGCGGTCTTGATCTTTATCGGCTCAAGCGATCTGCTGTCGTCCTCGCACACTTCGAGTTTCATCCTTGGGCCGCTACGCGTGCTGTTTCCACACGCCAGCGAGGCGACGCTCGCGACCATCCATTTCGCACTTCGAAAGCTTGGCCATTTTAGTGAGTACGCCATCCTGGCATGGCTCACGGCGCGCGCCCTACGCACCTCGTCTCAAGACTGGCTCCGAAAGCGTTGGTTTTGGATGGCCTTGTCGTTTGTCGTTTGTTACGCGCTGTTCGATGAGTTTCGGCAGAGTTTTGTTCCGTCGCGCACGTCCTCCATTTATGACAGTCTGATTGATATGGCCGGAGGATTGACGGCGCTGATTTTGATTTGGATCAGAAGGTCGCGCCGCAGGAAGCGCACGTTATTGCCCTCTCCCGGAGGGAGAGAGAGCACTATTTGAACACCAGTCGCTCTTTCACCGTATAATGTCCGGCAGCAGAACTGAAGGAGACAACAAAATGGGAATTCTCGACCGCCTCAGTCCGACAGCACAGTTCATTGAGGTCATTGAGTGGCTCGACGACTCGGGCAATACGATGCTTTACCGTTTTCCCGTTCGCGATCAGGAGATCAAGAACGGTGCGCAGTTGATCGTGCGCGAATCGCAAACGGCGGTATTTGTTCATGAAGGACAGATTGCCGACGTGTTTGGACCCGGCCGCTACAGCGTTGAAGGCGGGAACACACCAATCCTCTCCAAGCTCGGTGCCTGGAAATATGGATTTAACTCGCCGATGAAATCGGAAGTCTATTTCGTGAACACGAAGCAGTTCACCGATTTGAAGTGGGGTACTTCTAATCCGGTCATGATGCGCGACACCGACTTCGGCATGGTGCGCCTGCGCGCGTTTGGCATCTACTCGATGCGCGTCGCCGATCCACGCGAGCTGATCAAACAGATTGCCGGCACGAACGCGCGTTTCGTCACGGAAGACATTGAAGGGCAACTGCGACGTACGTTAGTGAGCGGATTTTCGGATGCGCTGGCGGAATCAAAAATCGCGGCGCTCGACCTGGCCTCAAATTATGACGAGTTGAGCAAGTTCTCGCGCCAGAAGTTGCAGGATGAGTTCAAATCGCTCGGTCTCGAACTCACAAAGTTCGTCGTTGAAAACATTTCGTTGCCACAGGAAGTCGAAGCAGCGATGGATCAGCGCACGCAGATGGGCGTACTTGGCGACATGGGTAAATACAGTCAATTCCAGGCGGCGCAGGCAATGCGCGACGCCGCACAGAATCCGGGAGGCGGCGCGGGCTTGGGTGCCGGCCTCGGCGCTGGATTCGCAGTCGGTGGTGCGATGGCAAACGCGATGACCGATGCCATGCGCCAGCGCGGCGCGACGCCGACGGAAGGTGCACCGACGGAAGCTGCGTCTACGCAGAAGTGCATCAAGTGCGGCGCGTCGTTGCAAGCCGGCGCAAAATTCTGCAGCGAATGCGGCACGTCACAGGTTGGTGGTAAGTGCGCGAATTGCCAGCACGATCTGAAGCCGGCCGCGAAGTTCTGCGATGAGTGCGGAACGAAAGTCTGATAGCGAAGCTCTGGGTGCGGCTTTGCGCTCGATGTGCGGAAGGCCGGCGGCCTTCCAGAAGAGCCGAAAAAGCTGCATCCTCTTACACATTCGCTCAAATTGACAGTCGCCGCGGCGCATATCTTTTGGCTATACTCTAATTCTCCTCACTCACCGCACCCCGTCTCCCGCTAGGAGGACAAGTCAATGACCAAACGTATCGTGCGAATCCGTGCGCGGCTTCCACTAAAGTTGCCAATCAAGGTTCTTTGTCGCGAGAACGCGGATTATGAGTGGACAGAAAAGTCGCGACTGATTGATGTCAATCAGTTCGGCGCGGGATTTACTTTGACGCGGCCGGTTGAAGTTGGCCGATTGGTTCAGTTGACTGCCCCGCTACCGCATCAATTGCGCTGCTTCGATCAGCTCGAGCCGATGTATGCCGTCTGGGGTTTGGTACGTCATATTTCGGTCATCCAAAGTGATCCAATCATGTTCCGCGTGGGCGTCGCGTTCGTTGGCAAGCGACCACCCGCGAGTTACGAAGAAGATCCTGCAACCCTCTATGATCCATTGCCGATTAAGCTTGGACACAGCGTCATGTGGAGTGTGACGCGACGCCCGCCGGTGAAGCAGCGTCGGGAAACTCGTCTAGCGATTCCGTTGGAAGTTTTGGTAGAGACATTCGACGAAGCGGGAAATTCGGCGGAGCGCGAGCACACAGTTACCGAAGCGATCAGCACTCTCGGAGCGTGCATTCTCTCAAGCCTCGAAGTCGAGGCCGGGCGCGTCGTGAAGATCACGAGCCTTACAGACGGTGTCACCCTTTTCGGTGCGATTCGATCGCGGCAAATTATGCCAGACGGAATCGCGCGCCTAGGCATTGAATTCATCGGCGAGCGTTGGCCGCTGGAACGCGAAGCATCGTTTCTTTATCAGCATCCGGCCGTAAGCATCTCACCGCCGCCGACCGGACCGTCTTCACCTCCCCACAAATAATCCAAACAACCCGCTTTTGTTGGTCGGTTCGCCGGTCGATGTTATCCTTGCGCAACCCCTAGCAAGCCCGGCAAACGACCATGCTTAACGGCCTCAAGACTCCGCGTCGAGTTGTCATCACCGGCATGGGGTGTGTCACGCCAATCGGAATTCGGCGCGACGCTTTTTGGTCTGCGCTGCAACGCGGCGAGAGCGGCGTGCGGCGAATTGAGTCATTTGACGTCTCTGATTCCCCGGTGAAGATCGCGGCCCAGGTGCCTGATTTCAATTGGCAAGAACAACTCAATGCCAAGGATCGTAAGCACGTGCCGCGCACGGTGCCGCTCGGGCTCGCCGCCGCGCGCGAAGCTTTCGCTGACGCGGGGCTCGATCCGGAAAATATGTCACTCGAAGAGCGACAAAGAATCGGCGTTGAGATTGGCACCGGCGGGGGCGGCTTGCCGTTCGTCGAAGATCACTACTCGATTTGGTACAACGGCGGCTCGCATTCAAAAGCCAGCGTTTACATCATCCCCGCCGCTACGCACGGAACGTTGTCGAGCGAGCTGTCGATGGCGTTCGGGCTGCGCGGGCTTTCGCACGTCATCTCAACGGGGTGCACGAGCTCGACAGATGCGATCGGTTACGCGGCACAGCACATCGCGCTGCACCGCCAGGACGTGATGATTGCGGGCGGCATAGACGCGCCACTCGCGCCCGGTATTCTGGCAGGCTTTAATCTGCTGACCGTGTTGACCACCGACTGGAACGACGAGCCGGCGCGCGCCTCTCGACCCTTTACGCAAAGCCGTTCAGGCATGGTGCTGGGCGAAGGCGCATGGATTTATGTGCTTGAAAGTTACGACAGCGCAAAAGCGCGGGGCGCGAACATTTACGCAGAAATTATTGGCTATGGGTCAACGTGCGATGCATACCATCGCGTGCGTTTACAAGAAGGTGGCGAAGAACCCGCGCGTGCGATGGCCCTCGCGATGCAAGACGCGGCAGTCAATTCAAGTGACATCGATTATGTGAACCTGCACGGCACTTCCACAGTGCTGAACGATCGTATCGAAACGAACGCGCTGAAACTTGCTTTGAACTGCAATTCGCAGCGCATTCCGATGTCCGCGACCAAATCTCAAATTGGTCATCCGCAAGGTGCGAGTGGAGCGGCCGGCCTGGGCGCCACCCTGTGCGCGATGACTACCGGTGTGATCCCACCGACGATTAATCTGGACGATCCCGATCCCAATTGCGACCTCGATTACATTCCCCTTAAGGCGCGCGAAGCAAACGTCCAGACCGCGCTTTGCAACTGCATCGGTTTCGGCTCGAAGAACAGCGCGCTGGTAGTTCGAAAGCTGTAGATTGTGAATCGTAAATAGTAAATAGTCGTTTTGGTCTATTAACTATTCACGATTTACCCGTGTTTGATCGCTTTAAGCAACGCAGTTACGAACTCGAGCACCTCGACAAGGGCGACTACACGCCCGAAGAGTACGAGGGATGCATTGTCGAATTGCAGCGCGTGAATCGCTGGCTCGGTGACACGCGCGCACTGCGTAACTCTTTGCTGAAAGATATTGCCGCGGCGCAGTTGCAAGCGGTTTCCGTGCTTGACGTCGGCGCGGGTTCAGGTGAGTTGTTGCGGGTAATTGCGGAATGGGCGATTGAAACGAAGCGCGTTGCGCGCCTGGTCGGTCTCGAGCTGAACGAACGGTCGGCGCGGGAAATCTTGGCAGGCTCAGAGCAGTATTCGCAGATTAGTTCCGTCCGCGGCGACGCTTTTCGCGTGCCCTTTCGCGACAAACAATTCGATTATGTGATCTGTTCGTTGTTCACGCATCACTTTCGCGATCCGCAAGTCGTGAATCTCTTGCAGGAGATGGCGCGTGTCGCGCGCCGAAAAATCTTTGTAATCGACTTACATCGAAATGTCGTGGCCTACACTTTCTTTACAACAATCGCGAAATTGTTCCTCCACAATCGTTTGATTCGTGAAGATGGCGCGCTGTCGATCTTGCGGAGCTTTACCCCGGATGAATTTAGAATGTTAGGTGGCAAAGCTAAGCTGAAGAATATGACGGTGGAAGAACATTTTCCCTCGCGTCTGGTTTTGAGTGCGGAACCTCCCTCTCCCGTTGGGAGAGGGCTGGGGTGAGGGTGCGCAGCATAGCAGGCGAGCTCGCGAGAATCTAATCCTTCCGTGAGGCTTCGCCTGACGAAAGGGAGAAGAGAAGAACATGGAAGTAACTTCCGCCGTAACTTCGTCCCTCACCCTAACCCTCTCCGAATGGGAGAGGGAACAATTGTGATCAAGAACTTCGATTACGACGTGATCATTGCCGGTGGCGGACCTGCCGGGTCGAGCGCTGCAATTCATCTCGCTCGCAATGGCGCGCGCGTTCTGTTGGCCGAGCAGAAGAAGTTTCCGCGGCCGAAACTCTGCGGCGAATTCATTTCGCCCGAATGCTGTGCGCACTTTGAACGTCTGGGCGTGGCCGCGCGCATGCTTGCCGGCAATCCGGCGGAACTTTCGGAAACAGTTTTTTATTCGAAGAACGGTGCCAATGTCTCGGTTCCGAGCAAATGGTTCAGCGCGGGTGGAGTTGCGTTGGGCCTCAGTCGCGCCGAGATGGACGAACGTCTGTTGCGCAAGGCAATCGATGTGGGCGTTGATGTTCAAGAAGATGTGAGTGTTGTCGACTTGGTAATCCAGGACGGTCGCGTCAATGGCGTGAAGCTCAAACACAATGGAACCGAACAATCAATCGCGGCTTCAATAACAATCGACGCAACGGGAAGGACTCGCGCGCTCACGCGTATGTTCGAAAGGGCGCACAGCAGCAAGACCCGTTTGCAAAAGCGACGGCTGGTAGCTTTCAAAGCGCATCTGTCCAACACGCGCGTGGCGCCCAGCGCCTGCGAAATCTATTTCTATCGTGGCGGTTACGGCGGCCTCAGCACTATTGAAAACCGGACGAGCAATTTGTGTTTCATTGTGAATGCGCGAGACGTGAGAGCGCATAATTCCGACGCCACGCGTTTGATGAGAGAGGTTGTTTGCGAAAATCGCCGCGCAGCCGACACGCTCCACCATGCTGAACCAGCGTCTGACTGGCTCGCCGTTTCGCTGGAGAGCTTTGGGCGGCACTCACCGGCGCCAGCAGTGGGATTGCTGGCGATTGGCGACGCGGCTTCTTTCATCGATCCCTTCACCGGAAGCGGGATGTTAATGGCGCTTGAGAGTGGGGAGCTAGTCGCGGGTGCGGTTGCCGCACATCTGGGACGGTTGGCAACTGATCATGCGCGCCAAACCGTAAGCGAGGACTACCGCAAAATCTATCGCATGAAATTCAATTCGCGCCTGCGTCTGTGTTCAATGATCCGTCGCGCCGCCTTCGTACCAGGGTTTGCCAACGTGTCAATTCGATTCTTCGGGGCAAGCAGGGCAATGCGCCGGCGCGTGGTTGCGGCCACCCGCTCTTCAAAACAATTAGGCGGCCTGCGCTCTTAACATGCGAATGTAGGCCACGCTAATCAAATTCGTCAGCAAGAGCAATACAAACGACATCGCGGCGGCGTACCCGAAATTCGAGAAGCGGAAAGCTGTGCGATAGATGTAAAGACT
>DASYPX010000259.1:0-8784 GCA_036006125.1 Pyrinomonadaceae bacterium
TGCGCGCCGAGTGCGCGGCGAATTCCAATTTCGTGAGTCCGCTGTGCAACTGCGTACGAGATCACGCTGTACAAGCCGAGCAATGCCAGCGTAAGTGTCACTGCGGCGAACGTGGCGAATAGCACCAAGCTGAACCGCCGCGCATCGAAAGATGACGAATAGACATCGCGCAGCGTGCGAAAGGCCGCAGGCACTTCTGGATTAAGTGACTTTGTAGTTTCGCGCATTGCCGGCACGAGCACTGCCGGAGTAGTTTGCGCACGGACTACCATCGAAAGTGACGATGCCTGAGGTCTTTGAAAAGCATTGGCGTACACAGTAAGCGCCGCGGTAGTCTCCAAATCTTCCTGAATGTTACCGACGACGCCGACGACTTCGAGGAGTCGCTTGTCTCCGTCCATATTTCCGAATTGAATACGTTGGCCAATAGGATCGACGCCTGTGAAATACTTTTGCGCAAGCGATTGACTGATCACGGCTGCGGGTGGCGCGTTGGACGTGTCGCGTGAATCAAAGACACGACCACGCAGCAACGGAATACCCATGGCCGCAAAATAGCCGCTACTGGCGCGCCGATAATCAGCGTTGCCTGTGCGCGTTGCATCGTTGTCGATTAAGAAAATTCCGTCCGCGCCGGTATCCGTCAGCGGTAGCGCGTTAATTCCGCCAACCTCCATGACGCCTGGAAGCGTTCGCAAACGTTCGAGCAGTTGCCGGTAGAACATCGCATTTCGATTTTGTTGCTTCTCGTCGTCTGAAATAGGCAACGCCATATCCATCACGACGGTATGCTCGGGCCGAAAACCCGGATCGACATGCAGCAGTTGCACAAAACTTCGCGCCAACAAACCGGCACCCACCAGCAAAATCAACGCGATACACACCTGGGCAACGACAAAGAAGCTTCGCAGGCGACTGCTCGCGACGCCTGCCGTTTGCCCGCGCCTCGATTCGTGCAAACGGTCGTGCACATCACCACGAGCAAATTGCGCGACTGAGATCAGTCCCAGCAATAGCGCGATCGTGATTGACAGCGCCACTCCGAAAACGAGAGCGCGGGCGCTGACTGTTATCTCCTCCGCGCGCGGCAGATTGCCCTGGTTTAATTTCAGAAGAAGATCAACGCCGACGAAAGAAAGCAAAACGCCGCCGGCACCACCCAGCAGCGCGAGCAACAAGTTTTCGGTAATGAACTGCTGCGCCAATCGCCAGCGACCGGCGCCAAGCGCGGCCCGCACGGCGAACTCTTTTTGTCGCGCGGACATCTGCGCGAGACGCAGGTTCGCGACGTTCGTCGCCGCCACCAGCAAGAGAAACGCCACGGCTCCGAGGATCGCGAATAGCGCCGGCTTCGCGTTGCCTACCACATAGTCCTGCAACGGTACCACGGCGAAATCCGCAGCCATCGTGGCGTTCCCTTGCTCAAGCTTTAATTGCTTTCCGATGGCGCTCAGGTCAGCGCGCGCACTATCTACGGTCGCGTCGGGCCGCAGCCTCGCAATGACGTTCCAATTGTGAGCTGTGCGCGAAGTCTCGGAGGGAAACATTTCGCGCGGCACCCAGACATCGGCGCCTTTCGGGAAATCCAGCTTCGCAGGCAACACTCCGACGACCGGAAAATTCAGGTTTGCGATTCGCAACGGGGCGCCGCGAAGCTCAGTCCGGCTACCCAGAGATCTTTGCCAGAATCCATAACTTACAATCGCCGCGGGCGCACCGACTTTGAGTTCTTCGGCCGAGAAGGTCCGGCCCATGAATGGCTCGATACCCAACACGCGAAAGAAATCCGCGGAGACAACATACACCGGCGCGCGCACCGGTTCGGCGCCAGCGATTGTCACCGTTTGCATCATGGTTTCAAGGCCGCCACCGCTGTACACGGCCATCGCTTCGCAACTGTGATTGCGGGCCTGAGCGTCAGTAAAGTTCGGCTCGGCAAAATTCATCCGCGTGCCTTTCGCGCTGACCTCTTTCAGCTCAATCACTCGCGCCGCGTTTGGATAGGGCAACCCTCGCAGGAGCACCGCGTCGACGACGCTGAAGATTGCCACGCTAGTCCCAATGCCCAATGACAGTGAGACGATGCAGGCAAAGGCAAATGCCGGACGCGCCACCAAACTGCGCATCGCGTACGACACATCTTGCCAAGCTCTGTTCATTCGCTTCTCCTCTGCAAAGATCACTCGTATCTGAGCGCGACCATCGGATCGACTTTAGTTGCGCGCCGTGCCGGCAAGTAAGAGGCCAGCGACGCGATCACAATCAGCAAGATCGCAATCGCTGCGAAGGTTGCCGGATCGGTGGTGCTCACTCCGTAAACCATTCCCGTAAGCAGGCGTGTCAGACCAAACGCTGCGAGTAAGCCCACGGCCACGCCGGTTACCGCCATCTTCAATCCGTCACCGAGCACGAGACGTAGAACGCTTCGACTCTGCGCGCCCAGCGCGATTCGAATTCCTAACTCCTGCGTCCGTCGTTCAACCAAATATGAGATCACGCCGTAGAGACCGAGACTCGCCATCAGCAGCGCCAGAATCGCAAACGAATCGAGCAGCACCATGGCGAAGCGGCGGCTGGACAAAGATCCAGCGAGCGTCTCGTTCATTGTCTGCGGCTTGTAGACGAGATTCTGGCCATTGAGACCCTTAACCAGAGAGCGGATTGAATCGATCGGTTGTTGCGATCCGGCGGTACGAACGACGACGCGAACGTTGCTCGCAAATTGCCCTACGCCCTGATCTGGATACTGTCGGAGAGGCTCGTACATCTGGGCGCGCAATGGCTGCGTATCATCCGAATCCAGTCCCCACACTCTGACGTGGCCCACGACACCAATAATCGTCTGCGGATCACCTTCACCCTGACGAATCCGTTTACCAATCGCATCGCCGTTCGGAAAGAACTTGTTGGCAAAGACTTCGTCAACCACGATGACCCACGGCGCGTGTTCGTCATCGTGCTTATCAAAAAAGCGGCCCTGCTTCAGTGACATTCCCATGGCCGTGAGATAGGTTGGCTCGACGGCGGAGACTAGTGTCGAGTGCATGTCACTCCCGATAACCGGTTTTGGCTCACCTTCGATCCAAAATAGAGTGTCATCTTCATCCAGGATCGGAAACGCGCCCGATTGAAACGATGCCGCCTGAACCCCTGGAAGCGCATTAAGCGAATCGCTAGTTTGTCGCAGATTGGCGCGAATCGAATCGGGCTTTTCGTTCCGCACTGAGGGCGCCAGGCTCAATTCGAATGTCGTCAGATTGTCGGAGCGAAATCCCGGGTCGATATTCCAAAGCGCTCGAACGCTGCGAATCATCAGGCCCGCGCCGATCAGCAGTACGACCGCCAAAGCAACCTCGGCCGCAACCAAAATCGCCTGCGCACGGCTGCGCGCGCCGATGTTGCCGCGGCCGCTTTCTCTTAAAGCATTCGAGAACCGCGAATTCGAACTTCGTAGTGCCGGTGCGAGACCGGCCATTATTCCACTCAACAATGAAATGCCGAGGGCGAACAGCAGTACGCGATAATCGATCCGCACTTCCTGTGAACGCGGGAGGGTCGCCGGAAGTAAGTTCAGAGCGGCATGAGTCGCCCAGTACGCGACAAATAAACCGAGGGCCCCGCCGCCCAACGAGAGCACCACGCTCTCTGTCAGAGATTGCCGCACCAGTCTCCACCAACCCGCGCCTAAAGCCGCACGAATCGCGAATTCACGTCCGCGGCCTGACGCACGCGCGAGCATCAAGTTTCCGACATTGACGCACGCGATCAGCAGCACAAAACCGACCGCGCCGAGCAGCATCCACAATGTTGGCCCAATCGCGCCCACGACTCTCTGCTTCAATGGCGCGACATAGGCGCTGTTGTCTTTATTGGTTCCGGGATACGCCACGGCGAGGTTCTGATAGATACGATTGAGGTCTGCTCTTCCCTGCTCGACTGTCACACCAGGCTTAAGGCGTCCGATGCCGTGCAGGCCCATGCCCGCACCCCGACGTTTGAGAGCGGGCGCGTTCAACTGGCCGATTGGCACAAAAACATCGTCAGTCTGAAAATATCGAAAGTCAGCCGGCAGCACGCCAATGACGTAATAAGATCGATCGTCAAGCGTGATGGTCCGGGTAATAACATCAGGATTTCCCGCGAATTTCCGCTGCCAGAGATCGTGACTGATTAATACCGTCGGGGTAACACCTGGCTCATCTTCATGTGGAAGAAATCCTCTCCCGATGACTGGCGTGATACCAAAGACTGAACAAAAACCTGACGAGACATAACGTCCGTTGACGCGTTCTGGTTCGCCCGCGCCAATTAAACTAAATGCAGAGGTGCGGAAGATCGACATCGCCGCGAAGGTCTGGTTCTCTTTTCGCAGATCCAAAAAATTCGGATACGGAATCGCTCCAGTCTCGAAGTTCGGCTTGCTCTGATCCATCACCACCAACTGCTCAGGCTGGGGAAACGGTAGTGGGTTAAGCAGGACGCCGTTGATTACGGAAAACAACGCCGCATTGATCCCGATTCCCAGCGCCAGCGTCAGTAGTGCGATCGCCGTAAAACCTGGGCGTCGCAATAAGCTTCGAAGCGCAAAACGGATGTCTTTGAGTAAGTTGTCCATAACCGCTTCCTTTTTCTGGTTGGTATCTAGTGGTTAATACACTGTGGTTCTTTGATCCTTTGCTTCGCGCGACCGAAGAGCCTGATGGCGGTCTTCTGACTCGTTCGCGGAGACGCGAGCGGTTGTCACAAACATGCTGAGGGGTCGGACCACCGTGAAAATACGGATGCTCCGGAAATGAGAAATTATTCCACCAGCTCACACTTGGATCTTCAGTACTAGTTTCTTGCGGCGTCGCATCATCAAGCGCCATTAATGCAGTGGGCTTCGAGAGTGGAGAAGACATGTGGAGTAACGTGAACAGTGTGCTTCCGGCGCCAATCGCAAATGCCAGGGTCATAATTGTGACCGATGAGAGTTCTGGTCTGTTCAACCGGTCCCGAAGCAAGTTGAAAATGTCTTTTAATAAGGAGGACACAGTCTTTTTCTTTCCACGACTACCTGATTGCTCACTCGTATCTCAATGCCACCAGCGGATCGACTTTGGTCGCTCGCCGCGCCGGTATATAGCTCGCCATCAAAGCCACCGCGATCAGCAGCCCGACCACGGTTGCGAGCGTCGCCGGATCGTGTGCGTTCACACCATAAACCTGGTTTGACACCAGACGTGAAAGCCAGTAGCTACCGATTAAACCGAAAGCAGTGCCCCAGGCCGCCAGGACAAATCCCTTAACCAGAACCAGTTTGAGCACGTCCCATTTCCGGGCGCCCAATGCCATGCGAATTCCGACCTCGCGGGTTCGTTGCGCGACCGAAAAAGCGATGACTCCGTAGATGCCGACTGCTGTCAGCACCAACGCCAACAAACCGAAAGTGCTCAACAAAGAACTCAACATGCGTTCCGCGTATAAAGAGCGTTCGACATGCTCAGTTAGAGTGCGAACGTTGAAAACCGCGATCGCCGGATCGAGCGAGTGAAGCCGGTTTTGAACCGCCGGTATCGTTGTTTCGGGATCGTTCAGGGTGCGGACGAGCAAATTCACACCAGAGGCGTAGAACTGCGCCAGCGGTCGATACATGGTCATGCGCGGTGCTTCGCGAAGGTTGCGATATTTTGTGTCGCGCGCGACGCCGATAATCTCCAGGGTCTTGTCACCGTCATTGAACGTGCGTCCGACAGGATCGATACCCGGCCAGAATTTCCGAGCCATGGCTTCATTAACGATAATTGTCGGCGTCGATTTTTCAGTATCAAGATTCTGAAAATCGCGGCCGCGCAAAAGAGGAAGGCCGATGGTTTCAAAGAATCGAGGTGTAATTCTGACAACGTCGATTGAAATGGGCTCGTTTACCGCGGGCTTTGTGCCATTCTCCGGCCTCTGCAAACGCATGCCGCCGGCCGTAACGGGAAGAGCGCTCGCCAGACTCACTGACTGAACACCCGGCAGCGCTGAAACATTGTCGAGCACACTCGCATAAAAAATCCGGCCTCTGCTTTTGTCGTACCCTTGAAGCTCCATATCCAAGGAAACAGCGAACACGTTGTCGCCCTTGAACCCTTTGTCGATCGATCGGAGGTTTCCCAAACTACGCAGAAAAAGACCGGCGCCGGCCAGCAAGATCAACGCCAAGGTCACTTGAGTCACAACCAGAACACTATGCACCGAAGGCCGCCGTCGTTTGCGACTGCTGAACGTGTTTGAATCTTTGAGGATTGGAACCAGATCGAGACGCGACGCTTTCAGCGCGGGCACCCCTCCGAACAACAACACGGTCAGCATTGATACGCCCAGATTGAAAAGGAAGACACGTCTGTTTAGCGAGAAATCGAGCGTCAGCGCGCCGCCGGCCGTCGTGCGTAAGCCGGAGGCGAGATCGGAAGTCCAGCCGGCGACGATTAGACCCAGCGCACCGCCAACCAGAGCCAACAGCGAACTCTCTATCAGCAATTGCCGAATGACGCGCCAGCGACTGGCGCCAAGTGCCAGGCGTATTCCGATTTCTCGGCCGCGACCCTGCGCTCGAACCAGCAGCAAACTGGCGATGTTGGCGCAGGCAATCGCCAGAATCAGTCCAACCGCAACCAGGAGCACTGTTAAAGGTCTTGACAACTCCGATACGGTGAACTCATTGCCGCCTGATGCTTTCGTTAGGACCGCGTCCCAGTTGCCGCTGCCGCGTGCCTCTTCAAAGCCGCTTGGCATGTGGGCAGCCATCAGCGCCTGCGCCTGTTTGATCGTAAATTCTGGCTTCAATCTTCCTGCGAGGGCCAACCAGCTTGTTCCCCGATTAGCCATGCGGTCCTGGTCGTTCTCGAGTTCAGCCGCATGTGGCAGAGTGATCCAGACATCCGCTTTCATTCCGCGCAATAGACCGTCGAATGTCCGTGGCGCCACTCCGATGACGGAGAAAGTGCGACCGTTCAAAGCGATCGTCTTTTGCAAAACCGAAGCGTCGCCGCCAAAGCGTTTGTTCCAAAGCCTATAACTGATCACGGCGACGGGTGAGGCGCCCGGCCGTTCATCCTCTGGTGAAAAACGGGAACCGATCGACTGATGCACGCCCAGCACATCAAAGTAATTCCCGCTGACGTACTCTCCGCCCAACCGTTCGGTTTGATCTCCCGCGCTCAAACCAAAAGTGACAGGAGAATATGCGAGCATTCCGTCAAACTCCGGACTTGAGTCCCGCATGGCCACGTAAAGCGGATAAGAGAAATCAGGATGGAGGCCGCCGCCGGTTGTGCGAGTTGTGATCTCTACGATTTGTTCGGGATGGCTGACCGGCAAAGTGCGCAACATGACTGCATCCATCACGCTGAACACTGTTGTGTTGGCGCCGATGCCAAGCGCGAGCACGATCACTGCGACAAGCGCGAACGCGGGCCGCTTCAGTAGACTTCGAACACCGTAGCGAACGTCTTTCAGCAGTGTGTTCATGCCTCTTTCTCCGCTTTGGTCTTGGTACTACGTCCTTCCTGTCATTCGTATCTCAACGCCACCAGCGGATCGACTTTTGCCGCCCTTCGCGCCGGTACTACACATGCCAACAAAGCGACGACAATCAATATCACGGCGACCAGCACGAACGTCATCAGGTCGATGGGTTGCACTCCAAAGAGCAGTGTCGTGAGATATCGTGTCAGACCAAATGCGCCCGTTACACCGATTGCGATCCCTACCAACGCGAAGATAATTCCGCGTGTTAGAACCAGCTTGAGTACGTCTCTCATCTGCGCGCCGAGAGCAATCCGCACGCCTATCTCGCGAGTACGTTGGGTTACGTAATAAGCCGTCACGCCATAGATTCCGAGCATTGCAAGCAACATCGCAACACCCGCAAAAGAACTGAGCAGCAACATCGGTGTCCGGCGAGGCGCCGCTGCTATCGCCACAACGTCATCCAATGTTTTGACGTTGTAAATCAACATCGCCTTATCGACGGCTCTTATCTCGTTGCGGACGGCGCCCGCTAACGCCGTCGGCTCACCATTGGTCCTTACGACCAGTGAAAGACTTCCCCAACCTGAATCCTGGGCAAAAGGTACGTACATCTGGGACTCCGCTTCGTTGTCGAGAGACACACGTGTGTCGCCGACAACACCGACGATTTCACGATGAAACTTCTCGTCGTGCCAAACCCAAATTTTTCGACCAACAGGACTCTCGCCGGGCCAAAGTTTACGAGCCATGGTTTCATTGACGATGACGACCTTATCCTTATCGTTCGTATCGCGCTCAGTGAACCGACGTCCTGCTTTAAGTGGTATTTGCATCGCGTCGAAGTACGTCGGCGTCACGGTCAGAAAATTGGCATTGCCTTCGGCCGCAGACGTCGCCGGATCTCCTTCCCGCACATATCCACGGCCGAGATTGAAGGTGTCCGCGCGAAGCGGCAAACTTAGGACTGCGCCTGCCGACGCGACCCCGGGCAAGCTGCTGATTCGTTCAAGAACCTGCCCGTAGATCTGCACGCGTGGCTCTCCCTGTTGGTATTTGCCGGCAGGAAGCGAGACACGCATTGCGAGCATGTTTGAAGGATTGAAGCCCGGATTCACTTCGCGTAAGCGAATGAAACTCTTAATTAACAATCCGGCGCCCACAAGCAGCATGAATGAAAGTGCAATTTCGGAAACCATTAAGGCGCTGCCAACACGGTTACGTCGAGCCTGAGATCCAGACCGGCCACTCTCCTTGAGAGTTTCATTGAGATCGATCTTAGAAGTTTGA
>DASYPX010000260.1:0-14159 GCA_036006125.1 Pyrinomonadaceae bacterium
CCCATCTCCACGCTGTACTCGCTGACCCCACTGGCGTTAAAGCCCTGCGGTCTTTCGGCATTGTCGAGCGCATACCCGGCGGGAAGCTCAAACTCAATGTCATCGAACTCAGACCATGGATAGTGAAAATAGATGTCGTATTTTCGTTCGGCGTTAGGGAAGAGCGCGGTCTCGCCATGCTCGAAAAAGCTCGGTTGAAGGAAGAGTCGCTTGCCGGTTTTTTGTGCATATCCTGGAACGCGAATGTCGTAGGTGCAAAGGAGAGGCTTGCGGGGCTCGGTTATGTTCTCAAACTTAATGTTCGACAAGTCGGCCGTACTCATCCGCTGTTTGACTTCATCCTTAAGACTGCCTTCTCGTTTTTGTTCAGAATCGTCATAGCTATCGATCTTGTAAGTTAATCCACGGTGTCCCTGATATTCGATCCGCACTTGACCTTCAACTGTGCCGTCTTCCAGAAGTCTTAGGCGGGCAGTCCGCTTGGTTAACGACTTAGCAGGATCGGAGAGTGGCGTTCTCCACCACACATAACCTTTGTCACCGATGAGCAGTGCCCAGACGCCTTCTTCGTACCAAACCAGCATTCCCGGCGGCAGGAACTTCACGCCCGGATTGTAGAAGTTCCATTCCTCGCCAACTTTCACCGCGATTGCGCCCGGATGAATGAATGCATCGTTTGCCATTTCGGGTTTAAAAAAAAGTTCGCTGCGATCAGAAAGAAACGCCACGCGTGTTTGCAATCCCAACGCGTTGGCCATCGCGCCAAACAGCAGGTCGGTGAACTGGCCTGAAGCGTACTTATGTTTCAGCACATCACCGACCGATTTATTGGCCGCCAGCTTCTTGCGGTCTTCATCCGTCAAGGTTGGGTCGAAAGAGGTGTTGCGTATTTGCGTCTGGCAATATTCATATAACTTGTCGAGCTTCGCTTCGGCGGTGTCCGCCGATGCCGTCACTTCCTCGGCTACTCGCTTGACCTCCTTGTCGGGCTTGGTCATGAACTCATACCAGCCTCTTTGTTCGGTACTCACCGCGCCCCAATAAATCGTGGGATTGCTGGGGTCTTTGATCGTAAACGCGATCGAAAAAGCCGAAACGTCGACAAAATTCACCCGCGTGGCTTGTAGCAACATCCAAGGAATCACTTGATCTTCGGGCGGCATGCGCGGTTCTTCCTTGAAGGCGGCGATGTTCTTGCGCGTCGCAACCCAAAAACCTTTCTCATCCTTCACGAATTGGGTGTCGCTGAAATTGAAACTCTTGTAATTCGGCTCTTTTTTCGAATAAGGCTTGTAGTAATAAGTAAGCGTCTGCACCGGAATGTCGCGCTGAAATTTCAAGTGCATACCCGCAGCGCCCGCCTCGCTGACAACTTCGCGATAGCGATACTCGATGATCGAGCCGATTTCCAGATTCGGAATGGCAAACGATTTAACTTTGAGTTTGACGCCGCCTGCCTTAATGATTTCCTTTTCGACTATGTCCTGCTTGGTAATCTCAACGGGCGAGCCATCCGGCTTGATCACGCGGGCGGCAATGTCCTTGATTTTCGTCTTTCTCGTAAAAGGAATATCAAGCTTGCTGTACTTCTCGCGACCGCGATCGTTGAAGATCTTGACGCGCACGTAGTGCTGCATCGACAGGTCGTCAGAGCTGTCATCGATTCTCACTTCCCAAAAGATCGCCTCGGCATCAGCATCCGGCTCGACCTTTGGCGTCTTCATTGCCAACTCTTCAGGGGTGACGGCCCGCCAATCGTCATCGCCCACCGGGTGGGCTGACGCGCCAATGACCAGACACACTAAGGCTGCAAGCAGGGGAAGAATGCGACGGGGGGACCTCATTTTCGCTACCTCGAACTTGGAATCTAGGCCGGGTTGAGTGACGCGGCGCTGAAGCAGCCGCGACTGAATTTACGAAGGGATTCTAACTCAGAAAATCCGACGTGCCAATAAAAATGAGCGGCGCTCCGTGACCGAAATCACCTAGTGGGACTCGGTGAAAGAACTGACTGCCGCCAACCAAACCTCCCTGATTGTCACGCCCTTTTCCGCAGCGCGCGCGGCGCAGTCGTCGTGTTCCGGTGAAGCTTTCCGTGAGCCGTCGGGAAGTGTCGCGACCTTCAGGCGTATTGGGCCGTATTGAGTTTGCACCGTTTGGATTTCCCGCGGGAGACTGTAACGCGCGACTGATGTCTCGCGCACACCGAGCGTCGACGTGTGACGAAGCAGCAACGCGCGCAACTTATCCGCATTGTCCGGCTGACATAGCACATCGATCATCGTTCCGGGCCGGTTCTTCTTCATCTGCACCGGCGTCAGCCAGACATCGAGTGCGCCAGCTTCATTAAGTTCTTTTATGACTGGCTGGTACCACTGCGGATTCATGTCGTCGATATTGCACGACAGAACGCTGAGTTGCTCAACGTGCAAGCCTGCAGAGTTGCTGCTCTCGCCAATCGTCAGCCGTAGAACGTTCGGTCGATCTGGCCAGTCACGTTGGCCCGCGCCATAGCCAACGCGCTCGACCGTCATTGCCGGCATCGTGCCAAATTGTTTGGTGATGGTGCGCACGAGAACGGCGCCCGTCGGCGTCACAGTTTCGCCTTCAATGTCTACGCCGACAACGGGCACATCGCGCAGCAAGAGTGCCACGGCGGGCGGCGGGACGGGCAAAACCCCATGCTCAGTTTTCACGGTTCCGCGCGACCAGGGCAGAGCGCTCGAGTGCACTCCTTCGATCTTTAGTTCGCTGAATCCGGCGAGTGCGCCAACAATGTCGACGATCGTATCTACCGCGCCGACTTCGTGAAAATGAATGCGATCGACAGGGACGCCGTGCACATGACTCTCGGCTTCGGCGAGGAGTTGCAACGCCGCCATCGCTCGCTGCTGAATCGACGGCGACAAATCGGCATTCAAGACAATGGTCGTGAGATCATGCAACCCACGATGTGGTTGATGAGGTGAAGAAAGGATGTTTACTTGTGTCGCCGCGACTCCGCGTTTGCTGACGCGATCGACTCTAATTTGGACGTCGCCGATTTTTAGCTTGCCGATTAGTTCGCGTAGTCGCTGTTCCGGCCAGCCGACATCGATCAGCGCACCCAGGAGCATGTCGCCGCTGATGCCCGTGGCGCAGTCGAGATACGCGACGCGCATTATCGAAGGATTGCCTCCTGCGCCACGCGCGCTTTCACTGCGCTTCTAATTCGCGTCAATAGGCGGTGCGCGGCGGTCGCCGCACCTAATCCATTGTCGATGTTGACAACCGTCAAGCCAGTCGCGCAACTGTTCAGCATGCCGAGCAGCGCCGCGAGCCCTTGAAAACTCGCTCCGTAACCAACGCTCGTTGGCACCGCGATCACCGGACTTTCAACCAGTCCGCCCACGACGCTCGGCAACGCCCCTTCCATTCCAGCAACAACGATCAGCACATCCGCTCCCTGCAAAGAGTCAGCGTGCTCCAACAGACGGTGAATGCCCGCGACGCCGACGTCGTAAAGAGTCCGCGTTGGGTTGCCGAGAAAGCGTAGGACCTCCGCGGCTTCTTCGGCGACCGGAACATCTGAAGTCCCCGCAGCAATCACGAGCGCGTTTCCGATTTCAGTCTTCGGAAAATGATTGACGCTTAACGTGCGAGCTAACGGATTGTGAATCGCGTCCGGTAAGGCAGCCCGTGCCGCTTCGAAGTGAGCTTCAGTCACACGCGTCGCCAGCGCTCTTCCCGTCCGCTCGACCATCGCCGTCATGATCGCGGCAACCTGTTCAGGCGATTTTCCTTCTCCGTAGACAAACTCAGGCATGCTTTGACGCAACCCGCGATGATGATCGAGCCGCGCAAAGTCACTGATCGATTCCACCGGCTGCCAGCGCAGTTTCTCGAGCGCTTGTTCGGGTGATATGTCACCGGCGGCAACCTGCGACAACAGGTCGTTAAGAGTTTCCTTATCCAATCCTCTTCAATCCTTCATTCATGCTGCCGTGACGCAGACCTTCAGGATCAATGGTCACGTGCGTGTAGCCAGCGGTTTTCACTACTTCGATAATTTCAGCGCGTTGTGCCAGTGCGCGTGGCAGCATCGCTCGCTCAACTTCAACTCTCGCAACTTTGCCATGATGCCGAACGCGCAAATCGTCGAAGCCCATCCGCCGCAGAGCGGCTTCAGCGCGATCAACTTGCTTGAGAATTGAGGACGTAATCTGAATGCCGTACTCAACGCGACTCGAAAGGCAGGCCATCTGCGGCTTGTCCCAGTTGCTGAGACCGAGATGTCGCGCGAGCCCGCGCACATCGTTCTTGCTAAAACTTGCCTCATGAAGCGGGCTGATGACGCCCAATTCGCGCCCTGCTTTCCGTCCCGGTCGAAAATCCAGCGTGTCTTCGCCATTAAAACCATCGATGACCGTCTCGAAACCACGCTCGCGCGCGGCGATGACCAGAGCGCCGTACACATGTTCTTTGCAGAAGTAGCAGCGGTTGATTGGGTTCGCGGCATAGCGAGGATCTTCGACTTCGTTTGTCTCGATCCTGATGTAAGGCAGACCAATCTCAGTTAGTGTCTCGCAGGCTGATCGCTCCTCAGCTTCTCCAAAACTCGGCGAGACGGCGATGGCGGCGAGCACTTTCCGCGCGCCCAGGGCATTCAGCGCGACTTTTGCAACTAAAGTGCTGTCGACACCGCCGGAAAACGCGACGAGTGCAGAATCAAAGCCTGAAATTAGGCTCTTTAGCTGCTGGTATTTGGCCTCAAGGTCAACCGGCAGGCCTTCGCTTGAGTGTTGCAGAACCGCGGCAGTATTCATTTCTTCAGAATGATTCCCGACTACGACGCCAGTCTAGCATTAACCTTGCCCGTGTTCATTTCTGCTCGGTCGAGGTGATATAATTCGCGACATTCCGAAAGCACCAATTGGACTTAAAAACTCAGTACAAGTGACCACTGGAGGAACCGTATGGCGACAGAAATGAAGCGATCGTCAGGCTCGATCGATCGCATTGAGGAGTTGTTGGGTGACGAAGCGCGAGCGCTGCTCGACCACAAATCACAAGCGATCCCACAAGAGCAGCTTTATCTTCCGGGGCCGGACTTTGTCGACCGAGTGGTGTCGCAAACCGATCGTTCGCCGGCGGTGCTCCGTTCACTTCAATCGCTCATCAGTCACGGCCGTCTCGCTGACACCGGGTACGTTTCGATCCTGCCAGTTGATCAGGGCGTCGAGCATTCCGGCGGCGCATCGTTTGCGCCGAATCCTCAATATTTTGACCCGGACAACATTGTGAAGCTGGCGATGGAAGGGGGCTGCAACGGCGTGGCGTCGACGTTCGGCGTACTCGGGGCGGTCGCTCGGAAATATGCACATCGAATTCCTTTCATCGTTAAGATCAACCATAACGAGATGCTGACGCTGCCAAACAAATTCGATCAGGTACTGTTCGGAAACATCAAGGAAGCCTGGAACCTGGGCGCGGTAGCGGTGGGCGCGACGATCTATTTCGGTTCCGAGGAATCGACCCGACAAATTACTGAGATTTCCGAGGCCTTTGCTCACGCGCATGAACTCGGCATGGCGTGCATTCTCTGGTGTTACCTGCGAAATTCGAAGTTCAAAACTCCGGAAGGCGATATGCACGCAGCCGCGGATCTTACGGGTCAGGCGGACCACCTTGGAGTTACGATTCAGGCTGACATCGTCAAACAGAAACTCCCTGAAAGAAACGGCGGCTACCCGGCGGTGGAAAAAGAACTCGGCAAGTCTTACGGGAAGACTAGCAAGCTCGTCTATGAAAAGTTGACCAGCGACAACCCCATCGATCTGGTTCGATATCAGGTAGCAAATGGCTACATGGGTCGCGTTGGGTTGATCAATTCGGGCGGCGAGTCGAAAGGAGCCGGTGACCTCGCGGCCGCAGTTCGCACGGCCGTCATCAACAAGCGCGGCGGCGGGATGGGCCTGATCTCAGGACGCAAAGCTTTTCAGCGGCCAATGAATGAGGGTGTCGAGCTGCTCAACGCAATTCAGGATGTTTATCTCGCGAAGGAAATCACAGTAGCGTAGAACTGTCGCAACAAAACAACGAGTTTGCATTGCGAAGGTGAACTCGCGTGCTTATAATGCGCGCGCTTCCCTGAAGGCAATAATGTCCACTCCAATCCGCTGGCAACACGATCGACCGACACGTCGCTCCGTCAAATCACAGCCCCGACCGCTGAATTCGATTAAATCCGCGCTGGCACAAGCGGCACGCGTCGCTTTGACAGAGCCGTTCATGCTGTCGATTGAGCGGCAGGAGATCTATCTCCGCAGGCTGCCGGCAAAACTGGATGGGCTGCGGGTGGTGCATCTTTCGGACCTCCATTACGGACCGCTCGTTAATCCGCAACATCTCCAGCGCGCGGTCAAAGTGGCAAACGAGCTGCGACCCGACCTGATTGCGCTCACTGGCGACTACATTTCGCAGGATCGCGTTTACGCTGCGCCGTGCGCCGAAGTCGTCGGCAAGCTGCGCGCGCGACACGGGGTTTACGCCGTGCTGGGCAATCACGACCATTGGACGGACGCGCAGCTAATCGCCGACCTGTTTCGCGCTGAGGACATTCGCGTCATGGTCAACGAAGGGTCCCGAATGGATCTGCGCGGCGAGAGTTTCTGGCTTGCGGGCGTTGATGACACGATGGTTGGCTTGGAGGATTTGCCGCTGGCGCTGGCCGGCGCGCGGCATAATGAACTCAAGCTCCTGCTGGCACACAACCCTACGATTCTTCGACGCGCCGCCCGCGCCGGAGTCGACTTAGTGCTTAGCGGGCACACTCACGGCGGCCAAGTCACTTGGCGTTCTGAAAAGAGCAGTTCCGGCCGTCCGCGCCGCCGCATGCTCCGTGGTCTCGGACGACGCGGTAACACGCAAATTTACGTGACGCGCGGATTGGGTACTGTGGTTCTGCCAATTCGTTATGGGTGTCCACCCGAGATTTCGGTGCTGGATCTGCGCACCGTCTGATTTCCCCTGTGTCCTCGCGGATCATCACACTGCCGAATCTGCTGACTGTCTTTCGGATGGCGCTGATCCCGGTATTCGTTTCGCTCCTCTTCTACCAAAAGTTCTTGTTCGCACTGGGCGCCTTCGTCCTCGCGGGGATTACCGATGGGCTCGACGGATTGTTTGCCCGCCGCTTTCATCAACAATCGCCGCTGGGCCGCATTCTTGACCCCGTCGCCGACAAGCTGATGCTGGTGACGTCGTTCGTTGTCCTTTCGATGAAAAACGTCTTTCCCGCACCGGTGCCGAAGCACTTGCCGGTACCATTTTGGGTGACCATTACGGTGATTAGCCGCGACGTCTTCATTCTGGTAGGCGCCGCCGCCATCAATGTAGTTACGGGATTTCGTGGTTTCCAGCCGTCACTTCCGGGCAAAGTCAGCACCGTCGTGCAGATCATTGCCGTCGCCGTCGTAATTCTTGCCGCGCAAATTCGCGTGGGCACAGGCTATTACCTGCCAACGATCTACACGACCGTCTTTACCCTGACGCTCATTTCCGGCATTCACTACATATTCTTTGTTTCGCGGCTGCTTAACGAGCGACAGTAACCGGGCGAATCCATCGTTTTCCGGCCAACTTTTGCCGAAGAGATAGTCTCTAACAAGGTTGACAGTAATAGACTCAGGTATTATATTGGGGTCGCATTCAACCCCGCAATTCACAGAGCGGAACCAATTGGAGCATTAGCATGAGCAAAATAATAGGAATTGACTTAGGAACAACCAACTCGGTCGTGGCCGTCATGGAAGCCGGCGAACCGATGGTAATTGAAAACTCTGAAGGCGGTAGAACGACTCCATCTGTAGTCGCTTTCGCCAAGGACGGCAACCGTTTAGTCGGCCAGGTGGCCAAGCGGCAGGCTGTCACCAACCCGGAAAACACTATCTATTCGATCAAGAGATTTATGGGGCGGCGCTTCAACGAAGTGACCGAAGAAATCAAGCAGGTCCCGTACAAAGTTCAAGGGACGGGCAGCGGTGGTGACGTGAGAATTGTCGCGGGCGGCAAAGAATGGAGTCCGCCGGAAATCTCGGCCATGATTCTTCAGAAGATGAAGCAGTCGGCCGAAGAAAAACTCGGCCAGAAAATTGAGAAGGCCGTGATCACGGTCCCTGCGTACTTCAACGACGCGCAGCGTCAAGCGACGAAAGATGCCGGCAAGATCGCCGGCTTGGAAGTGATGCGCATCGTCAACGAACCCACTGCCGCCGCGCTGGCGTACGGCCTCGACAAAAAGAAAGACGAAACCATCGCCGTTTTCGACTTTGGCGGCGGCACCTTCGACATTTCGATTTTGGAAGTTGGGGAAGGCGTCGTTGAAGTGAAGTCAACGAATGGCGACACCCACCTTGGTGGCGACGACATTGATGAGCGCTTGATCGAGTGGATCATCGAAGAGTTCAAGAAGGATCAGGGCATCGACCTGTCGAAAGACAAGATGGCTTTGCAGCGCCTGAAAGAATCTGCGGAGAAGGCGAAGATCGAGCTGTCGCACACGATGGAGACGGAAATCAATCTGCCCTTCATCACCGCGGACCAGTCTGGTCCGAAACACCTCGTGATGAAGCTGACGCGCGCACGCTTCGAACAACTTGCCGACGCGATATTCAAACGGCTGATGCCACCGGTCGAGCAGGCGTTGAAGGACGCTGGTGTGGACGCGAAGAAAATCGATGAGGTCGTTTTGGTAGGCGGCTCGACGCGTATTCCGAAAGTTCAGGAGTTGGTGAAGAACTACTTCGGCAAAGAACCGAATCGCACAGTCAACCCGGACGAGGTAGTGGCCGTCGGCGCTGCGGTACAGGCCGGAGTTTTGTCAGGTGAGAAGACTGACATCCTGCTGCTTGACGTAACTCCGCTGAGTTTGGGCATCGAAACTTTGGGCGGCGTGGCTACGAAGCTCATCGAGCGCAACACCACGATTCCTACCCGCAAATCGGAGATCTTCTCCACGGCTTCCGACAATCAGACGTCGGTCGAAGTTCATGTACTTCAGGGTGAGCGCCCGATGGCGACGGACAATCGCACACTCGGCAAGTTCCACCTGGTCGGCATTCCACCGGCACCGCGCGGCATGCCGCAAATCGAAGTAGCCTTCGACATCGACGCCAACGGCATCGTCAATGTGTCGGCGAAGGACATGGGTACGGGGCGTGAACAGAAGATCACGATCACTGCTTCTTCCGGTCTGAGCAAGGATGAAATTGATCGGATGATGCGCGACGCGGAATCGCATTCATCCGAGGATGCGACGAAGCGCGAAGAGATCGAAGCGCGCAACCGTCTTGACGGCCTGGTCTATCAGATGGAGAAGACACTCAACGAAAACCGCGAGAAAGTCAGCGCGGTTGCCGGCGAGGTCGAAACGGCGATCGCCGATGCGAAGAAGGCTCTGGAAGAGGGCGGCGTGGAGCGCTTGAACAATGCGTTCAATGCGCTGCAAACCGTTTCACACAAGATGGCCGAAGCGCTGTATCAACAGACCGGTTCAGCAAGTGGCGAGACCACAGAGCAGTCATCTGCGGCAGGCGCGTCGAGTGGCCCGCAAGGTGGCGGCGAAGACAATGTGATCGACGCCGAGTATGTCGACGTCGACGAAGACAAGAAGTAACGCGTCGGTACCGGGTGTCAGGTCTCGGGTGGCAGGCGACGGCAAATTAACCGGCACCTGATCCCCGGCACCTGACACCTTTTTCGTAAATGGCCAAAGAGGACTATTACAAAATCCTGGGCGTCAAACGGGACGCCAAGCAGGACGAGATCAAGAAAGCGTATCGACGGCTGGCGCGTAAGTATCACCCTGACGTAAACCCGGGAGACAAGGCCTCCGAAGAGCGCTTCAAACAAGTGAGCGAAGCGTTCGACGTCCTCTCGGATGCGAAAAAGAAAGCCGTTTACGATCGCTTCGGCCAGTACTCTGACAATCTGGCTGATGCCGCCGCGCGCGGCGCTACGCCTGGTGGACCTTACACTCAAGGAGCGCCCTTTGATTTTTCGGGATTCGATTGGGGTTCAACCACGACCGGAGGCGGCGCCGGCTCGAGCTTCCGTGACATCTTCGCAGATCTCTTCGGTGGAACGCGCGCCGAAAAAGAACCGCCCCGGCCACAACCCCAACGTGGCGCGGACATCGAGATACCTCTCTCAATCAGTTTCGAAGAAGCGATCACCGGCCTTACTACGAATCTTACGGTCAATCGGTCGGAACAATGTTCTCGTTGTCATGGTGCAGGCGACACCGGCGGCGCGGTAACAACTTGCCCGACCTGCAAAGGTTTGGGGCAGGTGCAACGCGCGGG
Organism: Pyrinomonadaceae bacterium; assembly: GCA_036006125.1. Classification (GTDB taxonomy): domain Bacteria; phylum Acidobacteriota; class Blastocatellia; order Pyrinomonadales; family Pyrinomonadaceae; genus UBA11740. Next base: position 10,344 of record DASYPX010000260.1, read on the forward strand.
AGGGCGACTTCGGTTTACGCAGGAGTGTCCGGATTGTGGTGGCACCGGCAAACGTCGGCCTCCATGCTCACTCTGCAAAGGCAAAGGAACTCTACCGAAGACTGAAACTGTCAAAGTTCGAATTCCGGCCGGTGTTGATACCGGTTCGCGGGTACGCGTGCCCGCCAAAGGCGAAGGCGGACGACTGGGCGCGCCGCCGGGCGATCTTTACATCATCACGAATGTCGGCCGGCACCAGTACTTCACGCGCAAAGGTGACAACATTTATGTGACGGTGCCGATCACTGTATCCGAGGCGGCGCTGGGCGCGAAAATTGAAGTCCCGACGGTCCAGGGCAAGGCGCAATTGCGAATTCCGCCCGGTACACAATCAGGGCAGAAGTTCCGTCTGCGTAGTCGCGGCGCGCCGAGCTTGCGTGATCCAAACGCGCATGGTGATCAGTTCGTCGAGGCACAGGTGGTCTTGCCAAAGGTGATTTCCGAAGAGACGAAAGAGTTGTTGCGTAAGTACGCGCAGATGAACCCGGAGAACCCGAGAGTCGCCATGGGACTGGAGTAAGCTCGTAAATCGTGAATCGTAAATTCTAGAAAGACTTTCGTTTCTATTTACGATTTACCATTTACGATTTACTAATGAAGAAGCAGCGAGCCAAAACTTACACCATCAGCGCGGTCGCCGAGCAGTTCGAATTGCACCCACAGACGCTGCGCCTGTACGAGCGCGAAGGATTGCTCAAGCCTTCGCGATCTGAGGGCAACACACGGCTCTACACTGACACTGATCTCGAACGGCTCGAAATAATCCTTTCATTGACGAGAGACCTCGGCGTCAATCTTGCGGGCGTCGAAATCATCCTCAACATGCGCGAGAAGATGGATGCGATGCAACGCGAGTTCGAGCGTTTCTTCGAATACCTACAGGGTCACGTCGAAGAGTTCTCACACTTCACTGAACCCCCACCGCCCGAAGCCGGCGCGCTCGTGGCGATCAATCGTCTGAAGCGCCCCGTTCCCGCCAAACGCTCACCCGCCGGAACAAAGTCCGCACGATAGACAATTTGAGGCTACGACATTCAAGCGATGCGCGACACACGTTTGCGGGCTGACTATCTCACTGCTCGTAAGCATGCAAGAAATTTGCGGCACCGCGTGTTTGCAAATCTTGTTGCAGTCGGTTTCAAGCCGTGATATAAGCGCCAGCCCAGGGACGGCGGAGCGCATCTGCGTTCTACCCCGCGGCCGGGCTTGGAGGGGACTTATCGCATTACCTGGCTGAGTGTCCTGGTCCCCGAAGCTCGGCTGCATTCAAATAACGACTAGCTATGCTCACCCCACGCTTCTTCCACAGGCTGGCGGTCGCGGCGTTAGTATTATTCGCCGCGATCGCGTTTCCTGTATTCGCGCAAAAGAAACGCGTTCCGCCCGGCGGAAATATCGCCGTCGTGGCCGACGAGCGGCTAGCGGCGCTTCGGGTTGCGCCCAATCTCAGCGCACGTCTGCTTCAACGCCTCAGTCGCGGCCGCTTTGTTTCAGTACGCACCACCAAGCGTAATTATGAAGGGGTATTTTTCTCTCGTGTTGTCGTAACACGTCGCACGTCGGGCTGGGTACAAAGCGCAGCTTTGGTAATGTCCGGCCGAAGCGGTGACGACGAGCGTCTGGCGCATTTGATCGGCGGTACCGACGAGTTTGAACGAGTAGCGCGAGCACGAATCTTTATCGATACGTTTCCGCGTTCGCCTTTACGTCCGAAGATTTTGCTGACGCTTGGGGACGCCGCGGAAGAAGCAGCCGCGCAATTAACGCGCGAGGCGACGCGTCGATTCGAACGACGCGAGACTCCGACCGACGGCGCGCCAGACTTTTCCTACTACCTGAATTACAACGGGCTCGATCGCTACAATCGGCAAGGGGTTACCTTCACTTTCGACCGCGAGAAGAAACAGTTTCATTACGATGGCGCTGCGTGGCGAGAAATCTTGAGGAAGTATCAGAAGAGTCCAGCGGCCACGGAAGCCGCAAAGCGATTGGAAAACTTGAAGCATTGAAGTCGAGCCGGCCACATACGGTCAGATCGCGGCAAGTCAGCAGATGCGTGAATCCTTGAGACGAGGCGCTTATGAGTTAGAGTCAACCACCTAATTCAGTTTCGAATCCAATCATGCGGAATCTCCCACGATTCAGTTCTCTTCTTCTCGTCGTCATCCTGCTGTGTTTTGCTGCGCCTGTTTTCTCGCAGGATCTCGACAACGTCACGATCGCCGGACGCGTCAGGGATCAGAATGGCGCGGTGATTCCGGGCGCGTCGGTAACCGCGACGCTGCTTAAAACGAAAGCAGCGCGAACCGTAACCGCGGATGCGGAAGGACGCTACAAAATCATTCAGCTTGAGCCGGCAATTTATTCCGTCAAAGCTGTGTTCACCAATTTTGCGCAGGAGGAAAAAACCGATCTCACAACCGTCGCCGGACAGGGCGTCCAACTTGACTTCACTTTGAAACCGGCAGACCTAACGGCCGAAACCGTCGTCGTCAGTTCCGCGAACGCGCCGGAAGTCGACACTACGCGCACCCTCGTCGGTAGCACAATCGCCGGGCGCGAAGTTGAAACATTACCTGTTCCGACTCGCTCGCCGCTTGATCTCATCTTCACCCTCGGCGGTGTTGCCGAAGAACCGCTTTCGACGCGCGATCTTGCTGAGGATCGGACGACGTCTCGTTCGACGCCGGAAGAAGCAGGAAGTTTTTCTCTCTCCGGCGGGGCGGCTTACTCAAACAACATCACGATTGAGGGTTTGGACAACAACGATGACCGCGCCGCCCGCGAGCGCTTCACACCCTCGTCTGACGCCGTCGAAGAAGTTCAGATCATTCGTAATCAGTTTGCGGCGGAGTACGGTCGCGCGTCTGGTGGGCGGGTGAATCTACGCATGCGGGGCGGCTCGAATAGATTTCACGGGCGGTTTTACCATTTCTATCGCAACGACATCTTCAACGCGAACACTTTCAACAACAAGCGTCTCGGCCTGGCGCGTGCGCCATTCGAAGAACACGATCCTGGCTTTACATTAAGTGGGCCTATCAAGCTGCCGTTCTATAAGGGCATCGAGCGCACCCACTTCTTCGCGGCATACGAGTACGACACGATTCTTGATACGACGACAATCGATACGCTTGTGCCCATCGAGCAGAATCCGCTGTTTCCTTTGCCCAGACCCACTAATCCGAGCGCGCGAAGAGCCGAGAATCCCCCAGCGCCCGCATTGACTGCGACGAACGGCATGGCGCCGTTTGTCGAAGAATTAAGCACTCCGCAGCGCAATCAAATCTTTACCACTCGTGTCGATCACAAATTCACCGACATGCACAACGGTCAAATTAATTACCAGCTTGGCCGATTCACTAACCTGCGACAATTTGGCGGTGGCAGCCGTCTGGCGGAAGCACTGCAAGCCAAAACGCGCAACACGGACACGATCGCCTATCTCGACAATTATGTGTTCTCCGCGAAAGCCGTCGCGCAAACCCGTTTTCAATGGTCGCGCTTGACACCAGCCGTTGCCGCGAAAGGCGGCGCGAGCCCCGTTGTCCTCATCGATATCAACGATTCACAGGCCTTGATCACTGGAACATTGATTGCCGGCAGTTCAACCACAGGCGCGACCGATCGCAGCGAAACTCGTTGGCAGGCACAGGAGATCTTCGCGAATATCAGCGGCGCGCATTCGTTGAAGTTCGGTGCGGATGTACAGCGCATCAAATCGACTTTCATCGATCTCTCAGACGCTTCCGGAACGTTCAACTTCAACAGCTTCGG
>DASYPX010000261.1:0-8151 GCA_036006125.1 Pyrinomonadaceae bacterium
CTTGCAATAGGTTTTCACAACACCAGATTCGATTTGCACTCAGGGCAGCGCTTGTCGCTGCCCTTATGTTTGGTGCGCAATTCACCACGAATCGATGAAGAGACAACCTGACTATGTCTGAAAAAGAAAACTCCTCGAACGCAGACGGCGGCGGAAGCCGCCAGGGACTTAGCAAAGAAGCGTGGGTCGCAATTAGTACGATCGCGGCGGCGCTGATCACTGGCATTGTTACGCTAATCGTTCATCTGGCGCCGCAAAAGCCGGCCGCGACGACTGCGCCTACACCTGCCGCTACTGCGAGCGCTTCTGTCACGGCGCAAACGGCCGCGGGAATTAACGCCGACGCGATTGCGGGCAAATGGGCAGGTAAGGCTAAAGACAAGATAGGTCAGGAATTCGAGATCGCACTGGAGGTCAGAAAGTCGTGCGGCATCAACCAGCCGTGCGGATCTATCAGCGTTTCAAACGTGCCGTGCTACGGCGAAATCACTCTTGAGCGAGCTCATGATCCGACCTTTGAATTTAACGTGGTTCGGTTCTACGGCCAGAGTGATCGCCAAAAGTGTCAGCCGGGCCCCGGAGAAGAATTTCAACTACGACCAGACGGGAAGTTGGATTACCGATCCACCTACGAACCTACGGCTGAAGGTGTTTTAGAGCGGACAAAAGATTAGTCTTTCCATGCGCGCGATTATCACCACCGCAAACGGCGACGTTTCTGTCATGAGGGTCGAAGAGCGCCCCGATCCCACGCCGGCAAAAGGTGAAGTCTTGATTCGAGTGAAGGCTGCCGGTCTGAATTTCGCGGACATTCTCGCAAGACAAGGTTTGTATCCCGACGGGCCGCCCAAGCCATGCGTGATGGGCTATGAAGTCTCGGGAGTGGTCGAATCCGTCGGCGAGGGAGTCGATCGCAATCGAGTTGGACAATCAGTAATTGCGATGACGCGATTCAATGGTCAGGCCGAACTTGTCGCGGTGCCGGAAGCGCAAGTCTTTGAAAAACCGGACAAACTCAGCTTCGAAGCAGGCGCGGCAATTCCGGTTAATTATCTGACAGCGTGGGCCTTGCTCGTGGTGATGGGCGGGCTGCAAAAAGATGAAGCCGTGCTGATTCATAATGCGGGTGGCGGTGTGGGCTTGGCAGCGCTCGACATCGCGAGGCACATCGGCGCCAAGACCTTTGGAACTGCCAGTCCTTCCAAGCATCAATTCCTGAAAGAGCGGGGATTGGAGCATGCGATCGATTACCGAAACCAGGATTGGCTACCGGTGCTATTGGAACTGACCAAGGGTCGCGGCGTCGAACTGGTGATCGATCCACTAGGCGGCAAAAACTGGGAAAAGAGTTATCGCGCGCTGCGCGCTACGGGGCGCATGGGAATGTTCGGAATGTCGGTCGCGTCCGCATCAGGAATCCGAGGCAAACTGCGCGCGCTGAAAGCAATTGCCCAAATGCCGAGGTTCAATCCAATCAAGTTAATCAATCGCAACCGCGGTGTCTTTGGCTTGAATCTTGGGCACATGTGGGGCGAGGGCGAGAAGGTCGCCCGCTGGACACAAGAGATCATGCGTGGTGTCGCAGAGGGGTGGGTCCGTCCACATGTCGATCGCGCATTCTCCTTTGAGCAAATCATTGACGCCCACCGCTACATGGAAGAGAGAAAAAACACCGGCAAAGTCGTACTCATACCTTAACCGCTGCAAGCCGCCCCTTTGTGCTACAAAGTACTTGACAGTATCAGGATGCCTGCGGTAGTGTGCTTCGGGATGACCCCTGTCTCAGAACGCGTGCAGCCGGCCGCGCTTCACGATCGCGCAATGGACAATATTCGCTTCATCCGCGAAACGATGGAGCGCGCGTCGGCGTTCACTGCAGTGCCCGGTTGGGGTCAGGTGGCGGTCGGAGTGACCGCGTTCATCGCCTCGTATCTGGCTGTACATGAAGCGACTGCAAGGCGATGGCTGTTTGTTTGGCTGGCCGAGGCCCTAATCGCGTTGCTCATCGCTGGTTGGACGCTGGATCGTAAAGCGCGCGCAACGGATACGCCGTTAGTGTCCGGACCGGCGCGCAAAGTCGCGTTCAGTCTTTCCCCGCCGCTGATTGTTGGTGCGCTACTAACCGCGGTGCTTTTTAAATTGCGCGTCACATCGGTAATTCCCGGCGTGTGGCTGTTACTTTACGGAACGGGTGTGGTTACCGGCGGAATGTTTTCCGTCAGTATCGTGCCGCTGATGGGAATTTGCTTCATGGTGCTCGGCGCGATCGCACTGTTTGTCTCTCCACCTTGGGCGAACTGGCTGTTGGCAGCGGGCTTCGGCGGACTTCACATAATTTTCGGAATCATCATTGCGAGGAAGTACGGTGGCTAAACACGCACTAAAACGGGAAACGAAGAAGCTCGAAAAACGCAGACTGCGCACAGTCGCGCCGCACACGCCGAGCACCATGCATGAGCTTGACCGGCTGATTCACGAGCGTTTGCGGCTCGGGATTATCAGCGCGCTCGCGGTGAACCAATCGCTTACCTTCAACGAATTGAAGCACCTGGTGAAGACGAGCGACGGCAACCTCAGCGTGCATGCGCGCAAACTTGAAGATGCGGGCTATGTGAATTGCTCCAAGACTTTTGATGGCCGCACGCCAAGGACTGAGTACCGCCTGACGAACGCCGGGCGGAGGGCGCTGGAGCGCTATCTCGATCATATGGAGGCGGTCATCGGCCGGATGCGGAAGCAAGTTGGCTGACCTGCGGCGGGCAAAAATTTTTTAGGTAGCTACTTTGCGAGGCAAAGAGCTTTAATGAACTTGAGTCCAATCAGACGGGTCAAACTAATCCTGCCGGCGCTGACCGAGGCGACAAGTCCATATTGGCGTCCCATCAAGTATTCACTGTTTCCACCGCTGGGTCTTGCTACCTTGGCGGCCTACCTCGATCCAGATTTGCAGATAACGCTTCAGGACGAGCACGTAGAAAAGCTCAATCTCGATGACGGTCCCGACCTCGTTATCATTCAGGTTTACATCACTAACGCCTATCGCGCCTACGCCATCGCGGATCATTATCGTCAGCGCGGTGCTTACGTGGTGCTGGGCGGTTTGCATGTGACATCGCTACCTGACGAGGCGGCGCCGCACGCAGATTCAATTTTTCTCGGGCCAGGTGAAGACATCTTTCCGCAGTTCCTGCGTGATCTCAAAGCGGGTACGCCGCAAAACCGGTATCAATCCTCCGTGCGAACCCTGCAAGGCATTCCGCCGATTCGCCGCGATCTGATCCAGCGTCAACGTTATCTGGTCCCGAATTCGATTGTCGTGTCGCGCGGCTGTCCGCATCACTGTACCTTTTGTTACAAGGACGCATTTTTCGAAGGCGGTCGAGGTTTTTACACTCAAGCCGTCGACGACGCGCTCGCCGAAATTGCGCGCCTGCCGGGACGGCATCTCTATTTTCTCGACGACCATTTACTTGGAAAGCCACGGTTCGCGCGCGAACTGTTTCGCGGAATGCGCGGCATGAACCGTGTGTTCCAGGGCGCCGCCACGGTTGACTCGATTTTGCGTGACGATTTGACCGAAGAAGCCGCCGCGGCCGGATTGCGCAGTCTCTTCGTTGGTTTTGAGACGCTCTCGAGCGAAGGACTCGCCGGTGCCCATAAACGTCAGAACCTGGGGCGTGACTACAAGAAAGTTACGCAACGGCTCGACAGTCTCGGCGTTATGATCAACGGCAGTTTTGTCTTCGGGCTTGATGGCGATGACGGCGATGTTTTTCGCCGCACCGTTGATTGGGCAATGGAATCAGGAATCACCACCGCGACCTTTCACATTCTCACCCCATATCCCGGCACGGCACTTTATGCCGACATGATTCGGGAGCAAAGAATGGTAACGGACAATTGGGACCTTTACGACACCCGTCATGTCGTCTACCAGCCAACTTCCATGACGCCAGAAGAATTGAAACGCGGATATGACTGGTCGTACGAAGAGTTCTATCGCTGGAGTTCGATCTTCAAAGCGTCATCAGCGCACGCGACAGCAAAACATCAACTGAAGCATTTCTTCTACAGCGCGGGCTGGAAAAAGTTTGAGCGCGCGTGGGACTTCTTGATTCGCGTCAAGCAGTTGTCGCAGATGCGTCCAATCCTTGAAGCCGTGCTCTCGCCGGTGGGCACAGCCGCAAAGGCGATTTCTCAGACTGGCCGTCCTCAGCACACCCGCCGGCTGTGGGAATCCTCATGGCCTCCGATTAAGATCGAGTCGAAAATATCATCAACTTAATCATGTTCAATCCGATTAACTATTATCCGTGGGCCAAACCGTCTCCGCAGCAGGACGGAACGAGGAGCGTATCCATGAAACGTATTGCCGCAATTACATTTATTTTCCTTTGCACCGCATTCGCATGGGCAATTCTTGGCGCGACGATTTTCCAACGGACTTATGATTCCGACTCTTCTTCCGCGAACCGCGTGGTCTCAACGTGGGGTGCGTCGCAGAACCAATTGCCCCCGACTGCCAGCTTTCAAGAGCTTGTTCCGCACAAGGAAGTCAGCACCCAAAACGGCAAGAAAGTTGAGACTGTAACTCAGGACAAAATTGTCACTCAGTTAGCGTTGGAGAGCAGTCACTTGAACGTGGACTTAGATCTGGAGCATCGGCAGAAGGGGTTGCTCTGGTACAGCACATACAAAGTTCGTTTCGCCGGCGTTTACGCGTTTCGCAATTCAAGCGACAAGGAACAGAACGTAAGCTTCACGTTGCCTTTTCCCACAGCGCAGGCAATCTACGACAACTTGGTGTTCACTGTCGACGATGTACCTGTTGCATTGAAGAATGAGCAGAACAGCGCGAGTGGGTCAGTGAAGATTCCCGCCGGAAAAGTTGCGGCTCTCAAAGTGGGCTACAACTCACAGGGCTTAAACGATTGGCACTACAGTTTTGTTGGAACGGGCGATTCAAATGGCGTCGCCCAGGTGCGTGATTTCTCTTTGAAGATGACGACAAACTTCAAAGATATCGATTTTCCTGACAACACTCTTTCGCCCTCAGAAAAACACGAGACCGCGGATGGCTGGAACCTGGCGTGGAATTACACGAATCTTGTTTCTGGTTATCAAATCGCGATGACAATGCCTGAGAAGCTGCAGCCGGGACCGCTCGCGGGCCGCATTAGTTTCTTTGCGCCGGTTTCCTTGTTTTTCTTTTTCTTTCTATTGCTGATCATCACAACCTTGCGGGGAATTGAGCTGCACCCGATGAACTACTTCTTTCTGGCAACGGCGTTTTTCTCGTTTCACTTGTTGCTTGCATACCTCGTCGATCACATGTCGATTCATTTGGCATTCGTGATCAGCTCGGCGGTATCAATTTTTCTGGTGATTTCATATCTGCGCTTAGTCGTCGGCCTCCGATTCGCGATGCGCGAAGCAGCGTTAGCGCAGTTCATTTACCTCGTAGCTTTTTCTTACGCGTTCTTCCTGAAAGGTTTCACCGGATTGGCAATTACGATCGGATCGATTATGACGCTGTTTGTAGTCATGCAGGCTACCGGAAGAATTCGTTGGAAGGATAGATTTGCGCCACAACAACCACCGGATCCGTTACCGCCACCGGCCGCCGTCTCAGTGGTGTAAGTTGCAGGCATCACTGGCGACCGACAATGTCGAACTCAAAACTAATCTTGTCGGCGACGCGGATCATGCCATGAAATGCCGAGGTCGCTTTCACTTTGAAATCGCCGCGACTGATCGAGAACTCGCCCTGCGCCCGCATCTGATTACTGTTCACGCTGACCTTCGTCGGAATTGTGACAGGACGCGTTACACCCAACAGAGTAAGGTTGCCGCTAATCTTTAGATCGTACTGACCCGGACCTGTCGACCCGCCGGTCACTTGAGTGCTTCGGAAAGTAATCTCAGGATACTGATCGGGCAGCAATACAATATCGCGTAGCTCTTTATTGATGATCTGCTTCTGCGGCGCGGTAAAGACGTCACTGGTTTCTTCCATCGACGCGGATTTCGCAATAATTGTCAGTGATGAATTACCGAGGGAGTCCGGATCGAGCACGGCTTCGCCGGTGAAGTCTCGCACGGCAATGTGATGGCCGTGTCCTTTGAACCACAGAAAGCCACTGCGCGACGCGTGCGCCATGAATTTGCTTGCGCTCGCGTCAAGTTGATAACGCGACGCAGCGGATGTGAGCACGGCAGCTTTTGCTTCAGTCGGCGAAACACTCAGGCCCTTTGTTTCAGTTGGAACTGGTCCGCGATGGGCGAACACATAAAATGACGCGAACGCCAGAATGAAGGAAGCTACAAGTAAACAAAGCCAATTGATTAGTTTCATCGCTCTTGGGTTGTAAATCCCACAGTCTGCTTTGGTTCAAAGAGCCGATCGAGCGACAGCCGATTCAGATCGGAAAACCAAAGCAGCACAAAGTTCACCAGCACGTAGATCAGATTGTGCGCGACCTTGTCGGCTTGACCCAACATCACGAGGCCAAACGTCAATCCAATTAACAGCAGACCCGACAAAATTAATCCCACTCGCGAGAACAATCCGAGCAGAATCAACGCGCCACTGACCACTTCGCCGAACGGTAGTACATAAGCGAACGGCATCACCATGAATGCGGGCAGCTTGCCCGAAAACTGTTGGTTCATTCCGCCCACAAAATTCGACAAGCCTCCCATGAACTTACCAATGCCGTAAAACAGGAAGATCACCGCATAGGTGATCCTCATCAGTGAGTATGCAATGACACGATAGTTCATTTGGGGTGCATTCTTTCTACGCGGCTCGCACGTGCTGCTGCGTCTCTGGTTGCCTGCGAGCTTCCTTGTTCTCAACGTCGACGGCGACGCCATGCCTGAAGACTAGTTGGCCACCTAGCCACCCAGCGATGCTCAGACCGATTATGCCGACGAGCGAGACAATGACTGGAAGCATAGGCATTCTCGGAAACCACGCGGCGCCGCCGGTGGTACGCAGATAAAAGCTCGCGATGAAGATTACTAGCGTCGCGATATTGACGCGCGCGTGCCAATTCGCAACTTTGACTGCGGCGCGATCGGTTAGCGTAGCCCAATCAATCAGCCCCGGAATCGCAGCCGCAGCCCCACCGATGATGCCGCCCAGCAACGTGTAGAAGGCCACGTAATCCCTCCAGATTGGGTTTCCGCGCCAGAGATAAATTAAATCGGCGATGAATGAAAAGACCAAAAGCCCAATCGGAAATGGAATCAGCATCGGGTGAATAGGATGCCCTCCAATACTTGCTCTACTAGCCATGATAATTTGCCTCCTTTGCACCTCTTTCAAGAGATCTGACAACTAACATGCCAATACCTTGGCCGTCTGCCAGCAACGTTCGTCGAGAAAACCGCGTATTTCGAGCCCATATGTCGATCCGCTGTACCATTCTCTCGCTCGTCAGAGCGGCGTTGTTGTGATTCAAGACACTTCAAGAACCGTCAATTGCGGCATTTTTAGACTCCTAAAACTCTGGCTCCCGCGGCCTCCGCCAAGTCGTTCTACTCGGACTCAGGTAGCGATTTCAGATACTCCACCAAATCAAGTTTTTGCTGCGTGCTCAGTCCCAAACTGAAACGGGTGTTGTAGTGATTGACCACATCTAACAACGTCGCGAACCGGCCATCATGATAGTAGCGACCTTTGTTCGATGGCTTCATGAACAGACCGTTCTCGCGCACGAACAGTCCGGCCAGGTTCATAGTTTTGTAAACGCCGTCCGGAGCGCGGTCGGCTTGGAAACTATCGATGCCAATCTCCGCCGGCGTGTGCAGGTTCCAACCAGGCTCGGTCCATAATGGCTCCACGTGGCAATTATTACATCCCGCTTTGCCGCTGAAGAGTTCGTCACCTCGTGCCGCTGCAGCAGCGTCAAAGTCTACCCCTGCTTGCGGAGCGGGAGCAGGAATAGCAAGCTGGTAAAAATGAAGTTCAGGCAGTTTCTTCGTGATGCGATCGTCGTCAGGCGAAATGTGTGGAAGATCGGCAAAACCATTTGCAGCAGCAATCGGAAACTTAGCGGCATTGTTTAGTCTCGGATCGAAGAATCTACCAATGCCGTGCATTTCAAGCGCCGCGACAAACGCGTTCCAGTAGCTAACCGTTCCCCA
>DASYPX010000262.1:0-2416 GCA_036006125.1 Pyrinomonadaceae bacterium
CGCGCTGGAAGGAGCCGTCATCACGACAATTCACGGCTTCTGTTCGCGCGTCCTGCATGAGTTTCCAGTCGAAGCGAACATCGATCCGCAGTTTATGCTGCTCGATGAGCAACAATCGACGTTGATGCTCGAAGCCGTTGTCGACGAAGCTTTGAGCAACGCCATTCATCACGGCAATGACAAGGTGGTGAAGTTGGCCCAGGGCATTGGCGGCCGCGGCACGCTGTCAGCCTTGCTGGCCGAACTGTACAGAAGATATCGGGGTGAGGGACTGGCGCTTTCTGAGATCAAACAGCAAGCCGCGGTGATTCATGCGGCTGCGAATGAGTACGCGGCCACGTTCGCTGAACTGGATGCGCGGATGAACGCACTGCTTCAGTATCGGCAGAGGACGCCAGCGTCGCAAAGCAAACAAAGCAACCTGCGGGCTGAATGGCCAAACCTTCGTGCGATCGTTGCCCAGCCTCCTTCCGAACAAACGATCGCCAAATACTGTCAAACCATTGAAGACTTTCGCGAAATTCGTCCGCAGAAAAACGTCATTCCGCTGATCGTCGCAATTGATGATCTGCTTTGGGGCGACGACACCAACGATCGATTGGCTGGAAGACTTCCGCGTCTGGGCTTCGATCTGCTCGCCAAAGACTATTCGCTCGCGGTTCTCAATCTCATGCAGGACATCGAACGGCGTCTGGATGAAGAAAAGCAACGGCTGTCCGTTCTCGATTTTGACGATCTGCAACTGCGCACTTTGAAACTACTCGACGAGCATCCGCAGTTGTTCGCACGTATCTCTGAACGCTACCACTATTTTCTGGTCGACGAATTGCAGGACACGAACGGGCTTCAACGTGACCTGATGATGACGCTTGGGCTGCGGCGTGGCGCGAATCTTTTCGTCGTTGGGGATCGCAAACAGTCGATCTACGGGTTTCGCGGCGCCGACGTTGATGTGTTTGGCGAGATGACCGAAGCGATCGAGAAAGCCGGCGGACTTCAACAGCCGCTGCGTGTGAACTTCCGTAGTCAAAAGCCGCTGATCGACACCTTGAATTTTATCTTCCCGAAAATCTTTCGCGCGCCGGCGGAAGTTGCCGCCGAAGAATTAGGCCAGCTTGGTTACGTCGAACATGAAGGCAGCGTCGCGGAACGCGAGGCGCGCGATGAGCCGCCTTTGGTTGAGTTCTTGCTCAGCGTAGTGTTTGACAACAAAAGCGTCACTGCGGATTCCGACGAGGAAGGGGAAACGAGATTCGAAAGCCGTGACCTGCGCCAGCGTGACGCCGCTCAAGTCGTCGAAAGAATCGAGGCGTTGGTTGAAAGCGCTAATTCATCGAGCGTGAACTACGGGCAAATAGCGGTGCTATTTCGCGCACTAACCGGCGTAGGGATTTACGAGAGTGCTCTGCGTCGCGCGGGAATTCCTTACCTGACGGTGCAGGGCAAGGGGTTTTATCAGCGCGAAGAGGTGACCGATCTGATCCAACTGCTGCGCTTCCTCGATAACTCGACGGACGAAATTGCGCTCACCGCGGTGCTGCGCTCGCCGCTTTGCGGAATCTCCGACAACGCGCTGTTCGCATTGCGCTCGGCGCCATTCGTCGGCGAGACCGCGGATGGAAAGAAGCTGCCGCGTCGCAATCTGTGGCAGGCAGTGCGAATGCATCGCGACATTCAGTTCATTGATGAAGAAGAACACATTGAACTCGATCGTGTGGCCGCGTTCTTGCGCGAGATGCTGGACCGCAGAAGTCGTTACACTGTCGCCGATCTGCTTCGGCACGCCGTGGCGGCCACGGATTTCATGGCGGTGATTGCCGCAAATTATGACGGCGCGCACCGCATTTCGAATATCGAAAAACTATTCCGTTTGGCTGAAGCGTTCGAGAAATCTGGTCAATTGATTCGTGACTTTGTTCACTACGTCGAGAAGTTTGAGGAAGTTGGCGGCCGCGAAACTGAGGGGCAAATCGACAGAACGGCAAATGTGGTTCGCCTGATGACTATTCATCAGGCAAAGGGGCTTGAGTTTCCAGTGGTCATTATTCCGGATGTGCAGCGTTACAAGTCATCGGAACGCGATAACTCGCTCTTTGTTCTCGATCGGCACAAAGGATTCAGCGTCGCCGTGCCGGATGGTCGTGGGACAGTCGCTCGCGGCGCCGCGTTCAGGCACCTGCGCGAGCGCAATCAGCAGCGCGAACAATTTGAAAGCATGCGCCTGCTTTACGTCGCAGCCACACGCGCCGAAGACCGATTGATCTTGTCCGGCGCGACAACCGAGAGCGATTTGAAGAATTTGCAAACCACAATGCGTGACCAGTGGCTCGCGTGGCTCTGGCAAGCGGTGGAGTTGGACGAGCATCCGCAGTCGGGCCTCCTGGAGTTTAGCGGCGGAGCCCAGATCGATTTGCGC
>DASYPX010000263.1:0-12187 GCA_036006125.1 Pyrinomonadaceae bacterium
TATTTCAAAGTACGAGTCCGGTACATTCACGAGTTGGGAGTAACGGAGACTTTGTAATTCCGCTGGCGCAACCAGCCGGGGCGTTCGCCAAGGCATTGCTCGAGCTTCAACACTATCCCGACCTGCGAAACGACAAAGGGCAGCCAGTACCGCCTTACGATGTGACCGCGCACAGTCTGGCCGTATTGATGGGAATTCGAGCAATGCCGATCACAAAGCTGCCGGCGACCGGTCGAAAACTGAACGAGAACCAAATCCCGCCGATCGTCGATACCGTCCCTCATTCTCTGTCGTGGTCAGCTCCGCTGTTGCCTCGCGTCGCGGTTTATAAATCCTATGTCCCAGCGATCGATGCAGGATGGACGCGATACCTGCTAGAACACAACGGTCTTCCTTACCACGTGTCGATTGTTGACAAAGACGTTATGGAGGGCAACCTACGTTCGAAATTTCAAGTCATCATTATTCCCGATCAACCACGCGCCGCGATTCTCAACGGCCATCGTAAAGGCACAATGCCTGACGAATACGCCGGCGGGCTGGGCGAGCAAGGTGTGAAGGCCCTCCGCGAGTTTGTCGAAGCGGGCGGCACGCTGGTCTGTCTAAATCGCGCGTCTGATTTTGCTATTGAGCAGTTTAAATTGCCGGTGAAAGATATCGTTGATGGATTGCCGCGGACGGATTTCTATGTGCCAGGATCGATCCTGCGGATTGAACTCGACACGAACGATCCCATTGCGAAGGGAATGCCAAAGGAATCGATTGCCTGGGTTGAGAACTCGCCGGTGTTTGAAGTGAGTGGCACGGGCGTCCCGCCCGTAAACGGAGACACGAGCAAGATGCTCGTGCCACGGGTCATCGCCTGGTATCCGAAAGACAAAGACCCTTTGCTCTCCGGCTGGCTCCTCGGCGGGGATCGCATCAAAGGCAAAGCCGCGTTGGTCGAGGTAGGCATGGGCAAAGGCCGCATCATCCTTTTTGGATTTCGCCCGCAGTATCGCGGCCAATCACTGGCGACTTATCCATTGTTCTTCAACGCGATCAGACAACCGTGACACTGGGAGCGCGGGCGCCCTCGCCCGCAATCCTTCATCCCTATGCTCTACGAACAACTCTCACGTCATCCTAATCTCCGCGAAGCAGGTTGGCACAGTCGAGGATATCTGCCTCATTTTGATGGTCGAGAGATTCCCCAGTTCATTACTTTCAGGCTCTTCGACTCTATTCCTGATGCCGTGTTGCAGAGGTGGTTTCGAGAGTTGGACGTTGAAAAGTCGAAGACGGATCGAATAACGCTACAGAATCGAATTGATAGGTATTTGGATCAGGGGTATGGTGCTGCGTGGCTCAAGCATCGCAGAATCGCTCAAGTCGTCGAAAATGATCTGCTGGATCTCGACGGAAAGTCTTATGGGCTTTCCGCCTGGGTCATCATGCCAAATCATATTCACTTTCTCGCAACCCGATTCGAAGCTGAGACGCTCTCGGGAATAATGCAATCCTTCAAATCGCTCACGTCACACAAGGCGAACAAGCTTCTTTCGCGCAGAGGCCAGTTTTGGATGCCTGATTACTACGATCGTTACATTCGCAACTCTGACCACTTTGTGAAGACGGTTCGATATATCGAAAACAATCCAGTAAAAGCAAGACTTTGCGGGCGAGCTGAAGAGTGGCGTTTCAGCAGTGCACGATGGCGAGAAGCTGCGGGCGAGGGCGCCCGCGTTCCCAGTTAAACGTTACGCAATCAGCAGCGAACTCTTTACTCCAGTTCGTTTGAAATATCCTTCAGCTCGCAAAACATCTCTTTCAATCTGCGATCTTAATTCATCGATCGAGCGAAATTTCTTTTCGTCCCGCAAAGGGTGAAGAAAACGCACGCGCACCACATCGCCATACAAATCTCCCGTCCATTTGATCACATGAGTTTCCACGGACGGCGCGAGCGCGTCGCCGAACGTGGGCCGCACGCCGATGTTTGTCACGCTGCGCCGCCATTGTCCTTCGATCAGCGTTGCGGTCACGTACACGCCGCGACGGGGAATCACCCGGTTGTGCGGCTGCACGTTGGCCGTCGGAAAACCGAGACCGACGCCGCGCGCATCACCACGCGCCACTGGTCCTTCAACTCCGTATGGCCGCCCCAACATGCGTCGCGCGAGATTCACACGTCCATCCAACAGCAGTTGGCGAATGATGGTCGAGCCGATGCGTTTGCCGTGCAGCCGCACTTCGGGTACTTCATCCGCGATAAAGCCAAGCTGCTCACTCACGCGGCGCAACAGCTCAATATTGCCTTCTCGATTGTGGCCGAAAAAGAAGCCGCGACCCAGGTAAACCTCTTTCGCGTGTAAGCGATCTACCACCACATCGCGCAAAAAGTCTTCAGCACGTATCTGAGCGAATGCCTGATCGAAAGGAATGACGATAGTTTGCTCAATCCCCAGCACGGTTAGCGCTTCGATTTTTTGATCGAAAGTTTGCAGCAGGGGCGGCGCTGACTCAGGATGCAGCACCGCGCGCGGATGAGGTTCGAAGGTGATGACCGTGGGGACTGCGTTAATACCACGCGCGCGATCGACAACGGTCTTCATGACAAGCTGATGTCCGAGATGCAGCCCATCGAACACGCCGAGTGTCAGCACCGTCGGGCGCGCGATGTTCGCGTTGTCGGTTCCGTGAAATAAACGCATAGGGCCAAGGACTGAGGACTAAGGACTGAGGACTGAGAGGAATTCAAAATCTCAGTCCTCAGTCCTCATTACTCAGTCCTGATCACTCACGATTAGGCCATCGAAGGCCCATTGAACCCCGTCCGGCAGCAGTTTCGAGTCGCGCTCATGTTTCACATCGTGCGTGATGTGAGTGAAGTACGTTCGTTTGGGCTTTAGCTCTTCAACGTAAGAAAGCGCCTTTTCCAACCACAGATGCGTTTGATGCGGGCGAATGCGCAGACAATCGAGCGCCAGCACGTCTAAATCGCGCAGACCTTCGATCGTTGACGCCGGAATTTCACTCAAATCAGTAGCATACGCAAAGTCGTTGAAGCGATAGGCGATCACAGGCAGGCGGCCGTGAATTACTTCCAACGGCGTCACGTGCAAATCCGGGCCGAAACAAAACGATGCACCATCGACAACAGTGTGCGGCACAATCTGCGGCAACCCCCCGCCGAAATGCGACGGCTGGAAAACATATTGAAAGATGCGGCGAATGTCCTTCCAGGCGCGCTCGTTGGCGTAGAGTCCCAGCGCGCCATGACGAAAGTTCAACGGCCGAATATCGTCGAGACCGAAAATGTGATCCGCGTGGCAGTGCGTGATGAGAACCGCGTCGAGATGCTTGAGACCAATTCGCAGAGCCTGTTGCCTAAAATCGCTGGAAGTGTCGACGATGATCGTTTGTCCGGCATGCTCAATTAGCACCGATACACGCAGACGCTTGTCGCGCGGATCGTCGGATGTGCACGTTTCGCAGCTGCAGGCGATGGAAGGAACGCCGGTCGAGGTGCCAGTGCCGAGGAAAGTCAGCTTCATTCAAAGTCGATGATAAACGAGAAGAGCCCGCCATGTAACTGGCGGGCTCTGACGCGTTGTTAGAGTCAGGCAGCGCTGCGATTTAATCAATCGGCTCAGCCGTGAGCTGCGGCTGATTCTTCAGCGGACCGACACCTTGCTTGCCCGGATGGGGCGGAATTGTGATCTGGATCTCGCTAATGTTGTTGTCATAGTTCAACTCAGGCAGTTGATGACAGAAACCATGCGTGTCCAGGTACGGGCATGCCTCTCCAGCCTGAGCCACGAACGGTGGGTTAACCGTAATACGAATGGTGTAATCGCCCGGTGGGACGACTGGTTGGCCATCTCCGCCGTCGAGCACAAAGTATTGACCGCCGAGTTTCCACACGTAAGTATCCGCCCAACCGATGCTGATTCCCTGATTACCAGGGATCGCCGGCTGAGTGTCAGTCGCGGGAGCACCGCATGAGAGGTAGTTGCGATCGTTGTTTGCCGGGCCGGGATACGCTTGATACTTCTCAACGTCGATCATGCAAAAGCCGCGCTTGGCGGCGCGCCAAATGAAACCGTTTGCATCGATCAATTCATACAGCGTGTAATGGCGAAAGTGAAAGTGGCGATGGCAGGTTGCGTATTCATAGAGACCATCACCTGCGGCCACGTGTGCATTCGGATCGCCAAGGTTTACGTCAGCCGTTCCAATGTTGGGGGTCGAGACCGTGAAGCGCAAGAGCGTGTGTTCGCCCGGCTCAACCCCACCCTCCTGTACGCTACAAAAACTAGCCGGCAGGTTCTCATCGCGCACCACCCAGTTTTGCAGAAGTCGCTTTTGATCCACGATCAGGTCCGGCTTTGGCTTGGGCCCTGAGGCCCTTGATTTATGCAGAGTAACCGCGAGCACCGTCGGCAGAAGCACGAGCGCCGCAAGTAGAGCTAGTCGTTTCATTACTTCTCTCCTCTCAGATTGTGAAAGCGATTGCGAAGGGGGAAGTCGGGCGTTTGCGCCGTACAAAGTATTTGCTTGACCGGCAAATGTCAATCAATCAGAGGCTTCGGTAGTGGGTCATTTTCAATGTTGAACAAATAGCGGCGGATCGGGTGGTAAATCAAAGCGAACAGTCTTTCGGTTTCGTATTGAAATTCTCCACAAGAGAAGGTAAATGGGAATCGAGTAAGACTACTGTGTCGCAAATAAAGACTAACGGAATTAGAAATAGTCGATCTCCGGGTCTTAAAGGGAATGAGCCTGAAGGAACGAGGGACGAGAACATACCTTGGCCACGCCACTGGAAAGCGCAAGCGTAGAACCAGACGCACGTTCTTAGTCCATAGAAAAAACAGAGCGAGTGCGAGAGTGTAGAGAGCCGGGATACCAAAGCCACCGACCAATGACCATGCCAGCCGCTTCATTTCGGGGATTATAGGCTAATCCAGCAACTTCACAATATCCTCAATCTCCCAAAGATGTTCAGTAACACCGGCAGCCATCGCCGGAGTGCATCGAAGCGATTTGTGAATCCGCACAAAGTTGTAGTGCATGTAATGGATCGCTAGTGCGTGAATGTGATTGTCCACGAGTTTTGAAAAGCCGTTGGTCAATCGCGTGAAGCGACGCATCGACATTCGCATTGTGAGGTTCTGGCGTTCGACATAGCTTGTCGAAACGTGATCGAAATCAGGATTGCCAGTTATGGCTTCTTAAACTTGTAAATGACCCACTACCGAGGCTTCATTCGTAAATCGCCAATCGTGATTCGCAAAATAGAAAAAGCAAACGTTAAGCACGCCCACTATTTACGATTCACGATTTACGATTTACTGCTTTATTTTCCGCCAGTGATATCGCTGGCGCTAAACTTCGCAGGCGGTGGCGTGGGTGAACCGGAAAACGAAACGTATTGCATCCGCAGATCGGCGAGCAGTCCTTCAACCATCTGCTCTTCCTGCGCGTCCAGATTGCCGGCGGTCTTCCTTTCCAACATGCCGAGCACGTCGATCCAGTGTTTCGCACTTTTCAAATCGACGCCGCTTTCACCGGTCACCGGGTGCGGCATCATGCCTAACGCCGCCGCAGCATTCGAAGCCAAAGACATAAACAAGCTAATGAAGCTTGCCGGATCGTCGAGCGGATCCTGGCCTGCCGGTCGTGTTTCTTCGCGCGGAGCGCGAGTTTGTGCCGGGTCGGCCGCGGGTGGTCGCGCCTCAGGCGTGGGCGTCTTTGCCGGCGGCGGAGTTTCAATTCGCGCTTCGGTCGCAGCCGCTCTTGATTCGGCCTGTTGCTGAGCCTCTTTCTCTTCCGGCGAAAGTTCGCGCGGCGTTCCGTCGGGATTGAATGGGCGGCGATCGACTACTTTGAATGTCGGTTGTTCTTCAGCCATGGTTTTCGAAACAATGACGCGCAAGTTACTTGTTAACGCGTCCGTGAAAATTGATTTAAAGGTGAAGCCCGAATGTTACCACTCGATTTTGGACCAGCGCAAAACCTCACATGTTCTAGAGTTTCATTCACACCTTGCTTCAGCAAGGTGGCCCAGCGTCACGTTTCGCGCAAAACCGTTTGAACGGTTTGCGAAGCCAAGCCGTTGAAACGGCTCTAGTGAATGCCTGGCAGTTGCGCGACACCTCGCTGAAGTTAGGTGTGAATGAGAATGTTGCGCCAACTTGAAACTTCAAACTCGAAACCTGAAACTAAACGACATGCCGAAAACCTTTGCCGACCTCGTCGACTTGATGGATCGACTGCGCGAACCGGATGGCTGCCCGTGGGATCGCGAGCAGACGTACGCGACGCTCGCGCCGTTTCTCTTGGAAGAGGCCTACGAAACTTTCGACGCGCTCGAAGAAGCGCGCGAGGGCCGGCCTGACGGCTTGCGCGAAGAGCTGGGCGATCTGCTGTTTCAGATCGTGTTTCAGGCGCGGGTGGCCAAAGAACGCAACGAGTTCACGATCGACGATGTGATCGAGGGACTCCATACGAAGATGGTGCGGCGCCATCCCCATGTTTTCGGCGATGTGCAAGCGAACAACTCGGCAGACGTTTTGAAGAATTGGGAAGCGATCAAGGCCGAAGAAAAACGCGCGACAAAAAAAGGTGATGTCGAATCACCGGATAGGTCGATCCTCGATGGCGTATCAAAGAAGGCGCCGGCGTTGATGGAGGCGCATCAAATCTCGACAAAGGTCGCCCGCGTGGGTTTCGATTGGACCGCCATCGACGACATTTTTGGCAAGCTTCAGGAAGAAGTGGACGAGCTGCGCGTGGCGATCGAGCAGCACAAACAATCTGCCGCCGAAGCTGATCACGTGCGTGTGCGTGAGGAGATCGGCGACATGTTGTTTGTAGTCACAAATATCGCGCGGCACCTGAGCGTCGAGCCCGAGGCGGCCCTGAAACTCGCCAACCGAAAGTTTCGCAAGCGCTTCGCACATATTGAAAAGCGCCTGCGGGAACAAAACCGCAAATTCGAAGACGTTTCAATTCTCGATTTGGAAGAACTGTGGCAGGAAGCGAAAAGGTCAGAACCACCTGCGCTAGCGGGTGGTTGAACCCTGCGTCGAGATCAACCCGCCGCTACCGCAGCGGGTTCTGACTCAACGGCTTAAACTTCTCTCGAGTTCGCCATGCGAGGGATCGAATGCCGGCACAGCGCCCGCGTTTTCCATTGATTGGTCGGTGGAAAAGATGCCGGATACACGCATCTTAAACTCATCAGCATTCGTCGCGTTGTGAATTGCTTCCTCGTACGTGATCTGTCGCGTCTGCAGTAATCGAAACAGCGACTGGTCGAACGTCTGCATGTTGTATTGCGAAGCACCATTGGCAATCGCTTCACGAATCAGCGACGTCTTGTCTTCGTTGACGATGTAATCGCGAATCAAAGCAGTCGAGACCATTACTTCGACGGCCGGCACGCGCCCTGAACCCTTCGCGGCGCGGACCAGTCTCATCGAAATCACCGCTTTCAAAATGCCTGCTAATTGAATGCGCACCGACTTCTGTTGATGCGAAGGAAACGACGAAACGATACGCATGATCGTTTCCGTCGCGTCGAGGGTGTGCAGCGTTGAAAGAACCAGGTGGCCAGTCTCAGCCGCCGTCAGCGCCGTACTAATCGTCTCGAGGTCGCGCATTTCACCGACCAGAATCACATCGGGATCCTGACGCAACGCGCCGCGGAGCGCCTCGGCGAATGAACGCGTGTCGACATCAACCTCGCGTTGAGTAACGAACGCCATCTTATCGCGGTGGAGAAATTCGATTGGATCTTCGATGGTGACGATGTGACCGGATCGTGTCGTGTTGATACGATCGATCATCGCGGCAAGTGTCGTCGACTTTCCTGAACCGGTTGCGCCCGTTACCAGGATCAGTCCCCGCCGCTCATCGGCGATGCGATCGAGCACTGCCGGTAATCCTAGTTGCGACGTTGTCTTGCTCTGATCGGGGATGACGCGCAAAACGATGCTGACCGTGCCGCGCTGCTGAAAAATGTTCGCGCGAAAACGGCCGAGACCGCCCACGCTGTATGCGATGTCGACTTCCGAAACTTCCTTTAATTTTTGCTTCTGCCGGTTCGACATCATCGAGAACGCCATATCCAGCGTGTCTTCCTGGGAAAGGCGCGGGGCCTCGGCAACAGGGTAAAGTTCCCCGCCGATGCGCATGATCGGAAATGAGCCGGCCTTCAGATGTAAGTCGGAAGCAAAATGAGCAGTCGCGGTGACGAGTAAATCGTCGATTTTTACAGACATAAAGGGGACAGCATCCTTGCCTTAATGATCGCCGCGCACTATGCGCCGGTGGCTAATTGCTGAAATCTGGAGAGGCTTTGGGCAAGAACTGAAACTGAAGTGGCCAGGCACGTAGCCTGGTGACGTTGAACCAAAACCAATATAGCGGCTGGCCGGAACGAGCGTCAACGATTTTGTCTTTTAGGCCGGTAATCGCGTATTTCCATGGTATATTCGCCGCCTCATAAACATGATCGAGGAGCAAACAGCTCGCACAGATCGTGTGCAGTGGGCGAAAGTCATCGACCACACTCGCTGCATCGGTTGTCATGCCTGTACGACCGCGTGCAAGTCCGAGAATGTTGTCCCCGTCGGTGTCACGCGCACTTACGTCAAGCACGTGGACGTCGGCCAGTGGCCCCAAGTGCGGCGCGCGCACCAGGTGACGCGTTGCAATCAGTGCGCGCACGCCCCGTGTGCGACCGCGTGCCCCACCGCGGCGATGTTCAAGCGTGCCGACGGCATCGTCGATTTCGACAAATCCATCTGCATCGGCTGCAAAGCCTGTATGGCTGCCTGTCCGTACGATGCCATCTTTATCAACCCGGAAGATCACTCAGCAGAGAAATGTAACTTCTGCGCGCATCGCATTGATGTTGGGCTTGAGCCAGCCTGTGTCGTCGTCTGTCCGACCCAGGCGATTCTGATCGGCGACATGAACGATCAGACTTCGTACGTTGCGCAGATTGTGAATCGCGAAGCCGTGAACGTGCGGCGGCCTGAGAAAGAGACGCTGCCGAAACTTTTCTACAAAGGCGCGCATCAGGCGACCCTTGATCCGTTGGCGGCGCGACGGCCCGAAGCGGGACTGTTCATGTGGAGCGAACAGCAGCAATCCGTAGAACAAGTAGTGTCCGGGAATCCCAGTTATAGCAACACGTCGGCTGCGGCGCTGCTGAGCTACGACGTGGCGCATTCGATTCCGTGGGACTGGCGCGTGAGTTTGTATACGTGGACAAAAGGAATTGCTTCGGGTGTTTATCTCGTCGCCGCATTGTTGGTGCTCTTCGGATTCATTCAACCTGAGAGTCCGCTTTGGTTGTGGTACACGCCCGTACTCAGCGGAGCATTTCTTGGACTTACCGGGCTGTTGCTAATTTGGGATCTCGAACATCCGTTACGCTTCTACATGATCTTTACTCGGCCACAGTGGCGCAGCTGGCTGGTGAAAGGCGCGTTCATCATCGCCGGGTATTCACTCGTGCTCGCGTTGCACTTTGTCGCGAGCCTGCTCGGCAAGACTTCACTGCAAAGCTGGTTGATGATTGCGGGAATTCCATTGTCGCTGCTCACCGCGGTTTACACGGCCTATCTGTTCGCGCAGGCGAAGGCGCGCGACCTTTGGCAGAATCCACTGTTGCCGCCGCATCTCGCTCTTCAGGCGTTGATTCTTGGCGCAACAGTTCTCGTGCCGTTTGCCGGATTCGCCGTTGACCTAGAACGAACTGCTTACATGAAAAACCATCCCGGTGCGCCGGTTCAGACGTTGCCAACCGTTGCAGAGATCACACCGCTACTTTGGATCGTGCTCATCGGCACCGCCGTGCACCTCTTAATGATTTGGGGTGAGATTTCGCTCACGCATGGAAGTGCACATGCGCGCGTCGCCGGCTGGGAAATGACCCGCGGCCGGTATCGTTCGTATTTTTGGGCAGGAATCCTGTTGCCGCTTTTGGGAATTGCAGGATTGATCATGGCTGGCGCGGGGGTCTCTGTGATGACCGCTTTCCCAATGCTTTTTGTTTCTCTGTTTGTGTTGCTTATCGGCATGATGCTTTACGAACACGCCTACGTGCAGGCGGGCCAGTCAGTGCCGCTGGCGTGAATTTTGAGGGGCGGGCGATTTGGAGTGCGCCGGCAGAGCGGAGCGGCGACGGCGCTTTGGAGCGTGTTTCCTCTCCCCGTGGGAGAGGGTTAGGGTGAGGGCTTTAGCGGAACACGAACAAAAGAAATATTTTTCTTTCTTCCTCTCGCTAAGCTTCGCACCCTCACCCCAGCCCTCTCCCAAAGGGAGAGGGAGCCCTTTAATAGTCATGATCGATCGTCTCGAATGGGTTAAACGTCAATTCAAGTTCGAGCTGCCGCTCGGAATGTACGCGAATGTGGTTGAACGTGTACGCGGGACGCCGGCTCGACTTGAAGATCTGACACGCGGATTATCGCGTGAAGTACTAACGAGGCGCGATGGCGACAAGTGGTCGATTCAGGAACAAGCGGGCCACTTGTTGGATCTGGAAGAACTCGGCATGAAGCGTCTGGAGGATTTCGAAGCCAGCCGGGATCCGCTCACGGCGGCCGACATGTCGAATCAAAAGACGCACGAAGCGAATCACAACGCGAATTCAATTGAGGACATTCTCAACGCGTTTCGCCAGGAAAGAATGGCATTTGTCGCGCGTTTGGATTCGTACGATGAAGCAGTCGTTGCGCGCACGGCCCTGCATCCGCGTTTGCAACAACAGATTCGCGTGATCGATCTCGTGTTCTTCATCGCTGAGCATGACGACCATCACTTAGCGCGGATTTCGGAGTTGAAGAGGAAGTTAGCTTAACGTAATGAGCACCAATTATCCCGGCCCATCACGCATTCATCTCTCCGCCTTTCCGCCGAAAGAACGGTGGGATGATTGGATTGAGTTGGATTCCCAATCCTGGCCGCGACGTAAGGAGCGCCATTACTCATTAGTTCCGACGACTTGTTTCAATTGCGAGTCGGCGTGCGGTCTACTCGCTTACATCGATAAGGAGACGGGGCAGGTTCAGAAGTTTGAAGGGAACCCCGAGAATCCGGGATCGCGTGGACGGAATTGCGCGAAAGGCCCCGCGACACTCAATCAGGTTACGGATCCAGACCGCATTCTTTATCCACTTAAACGAGTGGGGAAACGCGGTGAGGGAAAATGGGAACGTGTTAGTTGGGATGCGGTGCTTGACGATCTCGCTGGCCGAATTCGGAAAGCCATCGTCGAAGATCGCAAGGGTGAGGTCATGTATCACGTCGGACGTCCCGGCGAAGATGGATTCACCGAACGGATTCTGGCGGCGTGGGGCGTTGATGGTCACAACTCGCACACGAACATCTGCTCGTCTGGTGCGCGGGAAGGTTATCAGCTTTGGATGGGACTCGATCGGCCGAGTCCCGATCACGCAAACGCGAAAGTCATTCTGCTCATCAGCGCGCACCTCGAATCGGGTCATTACTTCAACCCGCATGCGCAGCGCGTGATCGATGGTAAAGCAAACGGCGCCAAGCTGATCGTGATGGACACGCGTCTGTCGAATACGGCGACCCATGCCGATTACTACATCGCGCCTTATCCGGGATCGGAAGCGGCGATTCTTCTGGCGATTGCGAACTATTTAATTCAGAACGATCTCTACAATCGCGAGTTTGTCCGGAAGTGGTGGAACTGGGAGGAATATCTTCAGCAGAAAGCAGAAAGCAGAAGGCAGAAGGCAGAAGGCAATGCCGAAATCTCTCAGGTTGGGAAGAGCGGCTTGTCGCCACTCGCGTTTGAAGAATTCGACCGCAGCTTAAAGGAGCTCTACGCAGATTACACGTTTGAATTCGCCGCGCAGGAATCAGGCGTCGACGCCAAGACACTCGAGGCAATCGCGAAGCTGGTCTCCACCGCCGGCACCCAGCTCTCCAGTCACAACTGGCGCAGCGTTACATCCGGTGTCAGCCACGGATGGTCGGTCGCGCGTTGTTTGTTCATGCTGAACTGTTTGTTGGGCGCGGTGGCCACTGAAGGCGGGGTCTTTCCGAATGCCTGGAACAAGTTCGTGCCGAAGCCGATTCACACGCCGCCACATCCGAAGATGTGGGGCGAGATCAATTGGCCGCAGGAATTTCCGCTGTCGATGCACGAGATGTC
>DASYPX010000264.1:0-4562 GCA_036006125.1 Pyrinomonadaceae bacterium
ACAAATCGTGGTATCTCGTGAAGAATTGGCTCGAGGAAAACCAACATCTTACGGTGCGAGAGAGAGTACAAGCACACGCGGGCGCTGTGATCGGATCGGCCGGCACGGCGCCGCCGCGCGCGCTCACCCTATACGGCGAAATTAACAGCGCCTGGCCAACGTTGCACGATCAAATTGATGACGCTCTTCGTGCAATTAAAGATCCAGCGCAAGTCGACCTCGTGCTCGTGGACGGGTGCATCAACGATGTGAACGCGCGCAGATTTCTCAACGCAGGCAACAGTAGTCAAGGCATCGAGGCGTTGGCGCGAGAGAAGTGTGGTGCACCGGTCGAAGACTTGCTGGCGAGAATCACCTCCACCTTTCCGAACGCGCACATCGTTTTGACCGGGTACTATCCGGTGATTTCCGAGAAGACTTCGCGCGATCTTTTCATGCGGGCACTCGCGAAAAGGTTTTACGCGGCGCTGAGCCCGGAAGCTCGCCGACCGAGCGACAAAGAGATGTTCGAGCGGCTGACGGCGATTTCCAACACGTGGTACGAAGCTTCAAATCGCGCTTTGACGGCGGCCGCCGCCAAAACTAATGAGCAACTTGTCGCGCGCGGATCCCGCCAGCGCGTGTCGTTTGCACGCATACCCTTTCGCCCTGAGCATGCGTTTGCCGCGAGCGAATCGAGGTTGTGGGGATTTGATGCGACGACAATCCGAAAAATGCTGGCTTTGTTCACCTTTGGCAAAGTAAGTCTCCAGGCCAACGATGAAGTCAGCAGCCGTCGCTGGTCAATATGCGAGGATTTTTTCGGAAAGCAGCACGATGAAACCGATGCGCAAAGGCGCGTTCGCAAATACAACGTGATGGTGTGCCGGCTGGCCGCGATCGCGCATCCGAATCGCAAGGGCGCCGTGATGTACGCCGATGCAATTAAAGAGCAGGTGCAAAATCTCATGGCCACAACCGGGTGGTTGCGCAATAACGCAGCCGCTGCCGCCGCGCAGTAAAACAATGTTGCAGGGCACGCCTGCCCGTGATAAATCTTGCGCGCTGATGGAGGAGACAATCCAATGACCCCCAATCCAACCGAATTCAATCGCGGTGTGATTTCACCAATGGAATGCATCAAGGAAGGATGGGCCCTGATTAAGGACCAGTATTGGTTGTTCTTTGGCATTACGCTGGTGGGCTTGCTGATTGGCGGTGCCGTGCCAGTTGTCTTGCTGGGTCCGATGATGGTTGGAATCTTTCTCTGTTTACAGCAACGACAAAGAAATCAACCGGTCGAGTTTGGATTGCTATTCAAAGGATTTGACCTGTTCGTGCCAAGCCTAATTGTCGCCGTGCTGAAAATGATCCCAATCTTCATAATCCTGATTCCTTACTACATTTTCATCTTCGCGATGATGGCGGCAATGCCGCATGGCCCCAGGCCAAGCCCGGATGACTCGCAAGCGTTTGTATTCGGACTCCTCGGAATGGAACTCGTATTTGCGATCGTCATCATCACGGTCAGTCTAATCGTCGAAATGTTTTTCATGTTCGCCTTTCCGCTCGTCGCCGATCG
Source organism: Pyrinomonadaceae bacterium (assembly GCA_036006125.1). Taxonomy (GTDB): domain Bacteria; phylum Acidobacteriota; class Blastocatellia; order Pyrinomonadales; family Pyrinomonadaceae; genus UBA11740. Next base: position 1,562 of record DASYPX010000264.1, read on the forward strand.
AAAGTTGGCGGGATTGGATGCCGTCAAGCTCAGTTTCAAGGCAGGCAGAGCAAACATGGGAGGCATCCTGGGCCTCATGCTCCTCAATGCGCTCTTCGTTATTCTCGGAGTGTTGGCGTGCATTATCGGCGTCTACTTCTATCTACCGATTGCCATCGCTTCACAGGCCGTTGCTTATCGGCGAGTTTTCCCCGACATGGGACAGTTAGGACAATATCCGCCGCCACCGCCGCCGCAGAGTTGGGCCGCCTAAAAAATGCGTCCTGTCGAATTAGTGATTCGCGGACGCCGCGTCGTAACTGACCACGGCATCGGCCCGGCGGCCGTGCACATCACCCGCGGCTACATCTCATCCATTTCAGTTTACGAAGATGTCCCGGACGGTGCGGAGTTGATCGAAGCGTTCGATTCAATTGTGATGCCGGGCCTTGTCGATACTCACGTGCATGTTAACGAACCGGGCAGAACTGACTGGGAGGGATTTGAGACGGCCACGCGCGCCGCGGCGGCCGGCGGAGTCACGACGATTGTGGACATGCCCTTGAATTCGATTCCCGCCACCACAACACTTGAGGGATTGAAAACAAAACTTGAAACGACGCGCGACAAGTTACACGTTGACGTCGCGTTCTGGGGCGGCGTGGTACCCGGAAACACCGCAGAATTAGCGAAACTTTGGGACGCGGGTGTCGTGGGTTTCAAATGTTTTTTGATCCATTCGGGCGTCGACGAGTTTCCGAACGTCACGGAGAGCGATCTTCGCGATGCTATGCCGCAACTGGCGCGTTTGGGTGCGTTACTGATTGTCCATGCTGAATTGCCTGGCCCGGTCGAAGCGTGTTGCCAATCGATAGCGAGCGCGCCTTCTCGATCGTACAAGACGTTTCTCGATTCGCGTCCGCGCGCAGCGGAGAATGAGGCAATCGCGCTGATGATTCGCCTCTGCCGCGAAACGAACTGCCGCGTTCACATCGTGCATCATTCGTCTGCCGATGCATTGCCGATGCTGCGCGAGGCGAAGAAATGCGGATTGCCGATGACGGCTGAAACCTGTCCGCATTATCTGCATTTCGTCGCAGAAGATGTTCCTGACGGCGCCACGGAATTCAAGTGTTGTCCGCCGATTCGCGAACGCGAGAATCGCGAAGCGCTTTGGGAAGCGCTGAAAGACGGCACGATCGATTTTGTGGTTTCCGATCACTCGCCCTGTCCACCGAACATGAAACTTCGCGAAGAGGGCGATTTCATGAAAGCGTGGGGCGGCATCTCGTCCTTGCAACTTCGGTTAGCAATCACCTGGACCGACGCCAGCGCGCGCGGATGCACGATTGAAGATTTGACAAAGTGGTTGTGTCGCGAACCGGCGCGGCAGGTCGGCTTGCACAATTTGAAGGGCGCGATCAAGGAGGGTTACGACGCCGACATGGTCATCTGGAACCCCGACCGCGAGTTCAAGGTCGAGCCCGCGATGCTGCGCCATCGTCATCGACTCTCGCCGTACAATGGAGAAGTTTTCCGCGGTGTCGTAGAAAAAACCTTCGTGCGCGGCCGAATGGTTTATGATGGCGGCGAATTTTTAGCGCCGTTAGGGGAAATCGTGCTGCGCCAAAGCTGAGATGGACTTTACCGAACTAATCGATCTCGCTGCCGAACGACTCGGTGGCAGCGTTCTGTTCGCCAACGACGAATTTTTTGCAGCCAAAGAAAATCTCCTGAAACAAGCCGAGCCGGTTTTCGTCGAGGGCAAATACACGGACCTCGGCAAGTGGATGGACGGTTGGGAAACCCGCAGGCGGCGCACGGCAGGATTCGATTGGTGCGTCATCCGGCTCGGTTTGCCCGGAATTATTCGCGGCGTGGTGGTCGATACTGCCCACTTCAAAGGCAATTATCCCGAGCAATGTTCGTTGGAAGCCTGCGCGATTGACGGACTGCCCACCACTGAGCAACTGCTTGATACATCACTGCAATGGATCGAGATTCTGCCTAAGTCGAATCTGAACGGCGATTCAGAAAATCCCTTCTTAGTTGCAAGCGATGAGCGTTGGACGCATCTGCGTTTCAAAATCTATCCCGACGGCGGCGTCGCGCGTTTGCGAGCGTACGGAGAAGTCGCCGCACCGTGGAATCGCCTGCGGCAAATCGGTGGTGATATCGATCTTGCCGCAGTCGAGAACGGGGGACGGGTACTCTCATGCAGCGATATGTTCTTTGGCCACCGGCACAACCTAATCATGCCGGGACGCGCGGTGAACATGAGTGATGGTTGGGAGACGAAAAGGCGCCGCGGACCGGGACACGATTGGACGATTATTCGACTGGGAGCTGCCGGCCGGGTGCGGCGCCTGGAGGTTGATACGTCGTGGTTCAAAGGAAATTTTCCGGAAAGTTGTTCGCTTGAGAGTTGCAACGCGCCGGACGTGCCGCTGCAGACGCTCGAAGATCCCCAATTCACCTGGAAGCCCGTGCTCGCACGCACGAAGCTGCAGGCACACACACGTCATTATTTCGACGAGGTAATGGATTCCGGTTTGGTGTCGCACGTCCGCTTCAACATTTTCCCGGACGGCGGGGTGAGTCGGTTGCGTGTTTACGGTTCGCTTGGGGATTAACCACGAAGACACAAAGGCACTAAGGCTTATTCAAACTGAAGTCAGGTCTTTGTGGCTTTGTGTCTTTGTGGTGAATAGCGCGTGGATAAGAAACTTGATCGCTTAAACTCGCTCAGCCCAGCTAATGCTGAAGCTGAATTCCTCAAGTGTTGTGGCGCAATGCGCTGGGCAAAGCGAATGAGCGAAGCGCGGCCCTTCGCGAATCTCGAGGAAGTTTCGTCGAAAGCGGACGCGATTTGGTGGTCGCTAAATAAAGAGGATTGGTTGGAAGCATTTCGCGCACATCCGAAAATCGGTGAGCGCAAAGCCGCCGCGACACAATCGCACCAGGCCGCAAATTGGTCGGCGCAGGAACAGTCTCAGGCACAACAAGCGGCGGACGAGACAAA
>DASYPX010000265.1:0-4635 GCA_036006125.1 Pyrinomonadaceae bacterium
GTCGGTGTTCGCGACGTCGCCTTGCGTCGCGAGCGCGCGCACGCCCAGTGCTTCGATTTCGGTTTTCAAACTCTCGGCAGCTTCCGCGCTTTTCGCATAGTTGAATGCGATGTCGGCACCGCGACGCGCCAATTCCAGCGCGATCGCACGGCCGATTCCACGTGTGGCGCCGGTAACGATCGCCGCACGGCCAGCAAATTGTTTTTGATCGGACATAGGTTTGATTCGAGGGGACGAAATATAACAGACCGTCGCACGTACTGGAATTCAGGTAGTGTCCGACGTTTGCCGAGCGCGATCTTTTTTGCCAAGATGCACGTTCATCTTCGCGGAGGGAATTTTTGAAGCTAATTGTTTTGGCTGCGGGTTACGCGACGCGGCTTTATCCATTGACGTTGAATCAGCCGAAGCCGCTTTTGCCGGTCGCGGGCAAGGCGATGCTGGAGCATGTCCTCGACAATCTCATGCCGATCACAGAGATCGATGAGATTTTCGTTGTCACGAACGCGAAGTTTGCTGAGCACTTCACGCGCTGGGCCAACGACTACAAAACCGGCAACACAGTTCGGCCGATAACCGTCATCAACGATCAGTCAACAGACGATTCAAACAAGCTCGGCGCGATTGGAGACATGCACCTGGTTCTAAACAAGGGACATATCAGTGACGACATCATCGTCGTCGGGGGAGACAATCTTTTCAGCCAAAGCCTGGGCGCTTTCGCAGATTATTGTCGCGAAAGGGACGCGCCGGTGACGGGTGTCTACGATGTCGGCAATCTCGCAGAAATCAAAAAGTACAACGCGATCGAGATCGATGCCCAGGATCGGATTACGTTTTTCGAAGAAAAACCACAAGAGCCAAAATCGACGCTGACCGGTATCGCTTTGTATTACTATCCACGCGCAACACTTCCGTTAATTCGGCAATATCTGGCGGACGGGAACAATCCGGACCAACCGGGCCGGCTGGTGCAATGGATGTATCAGCGGACGCCATTTCATGTTTGGCGCGTGCCGGGAATCTGGTTCGATGTCGGCGCGAAGGAGACTTTGGAAGACGCGAATCGGATCTTTTCGAGGCCGGACATTCGCGAACTGACCAGAGAACAACTGCATGCTTGATTTGAATTATGTGAGAGAGAACCTCGACGCAGTGCGCGCGGCGCTGGCGAAGCGTGGGATGGTGACGACTGCGCTGGATGATTTTGCCGCGGCGGATGCCGATCGCCGGCGCGTCATTGGCGAGTCGGATCAGTTGAACGCAGAGCGCAACAACGCCAGCCGCGAAATTGGCGCGTTGATGAAAGAGGGGAAGCGCGACGAGGCTGACGCGCGACGCAAACAGGTCAACGAACTGAAAGAGCGAATGGCTGGACTTGACGTCGTGCGCGACGAAGCGGAAGCGCGCATGCGTGAATTACTCTCCACGCTGCCGAACATTCCGCACGACTCCGTTCCCGTCGGCAAAGATGAAACAGCGAATCAGGAAATTCGTCGTTGGGGCACAAAGCCTGAATTCGATTTTGAGCCGAAAGATCACGTCGATCTGGGAACGACACTAGACATTCTCGATCTCGAGCGCGCGACAAAAATTGCCGGCGCGCGCTTTGCGATTCTGAATGGCGCGGGCGCACGACTGGAGCGCGCCCTGATCGATTTCATGCTCGACACGCACACGCGCGAACACGGCTACATCGAAACCTTACCGCCGTTCATCGTGAACGCCTCGGCACTCTTCGGCACTGGGCAGCTGCCGAAGTTCGAGCAGGATCTTTTCAAGCTCGAAGACGAGCGCGGCTTTTATCTCGTGCCCACTGCTGAAGTGCCGGTGACGAATTATTATCGCGAAGAGATTCTCGACGCTTCACAGTTGCCGATGAAGTGGGCCGCGTACACACCATGCTTTCGTTCAGAAGCGGGGAGCTACGGCAAAGACACGCGTGGCGTGATTCGGCAGCACCAGTTTGAAAAAGTCGAGTTGGTGAAATACTCGCTGCCGGAAAATTCTTACGATGAACTGGAAGCGCTGACGCGTGACGCGGAAACGATCTTGCAGAAGCTGGGGATTCACTATCGCGTTGTCGTGCTTTCAACCGGCGATCTCGGTTTCAGCAACGCGAAGACTTACGACATCGAGGTCTGGCTGCCCTCGCAGAACACTTTTCGTGAAATTTCTTCGTGCTCAAACTACGAAGCGTTTCAGGCGCGCCGTGCCAACATTCGCTTTCGGCGCGCCGGAGGCGCCAAGCCTGAGTTTGTCCATACTTTGAACGGTTCAGGTCTGGCTGTCGGCCGCACTTGGATCGCGGTGCTGGAAAACTATCAGCAAAAAGATGGTTCGGTTGTCGTGCCCGAAGTTCTGAGACCTTACATGCGTGGAGTGGAGGTCATCGAACCCAATGCCAAATGATTTGAAAACCGTCTTCGAGCGGTTGAAAACAATCCTCGCGCCGTACGAGCCGAAGATGGACATCGCTCAGGACACCGACAGGATGTACATGCTCAACACACGCCACCTGTTAAAGAAAAATTATCCGTTGATGTTTGGCGCCGTCCGGCTGGGCAAGAACTACGTGAGCTATCACCTGATGGCCGTCTATGCCTCGCCCGACATCACGATGTCGCCTGAATTGAAAAAACGCATGCAGGGCAAGGCGTGCTTCAACTTCAAAGAAGTTGATGAGTCACTCTTTAAGGAACTGGCGAAGATAACGAAAGAAGGCGCGAAGCGATTTAGCAACGAGAAGTTTGTTGAGGGCCTCCGTCAAGCACAATCCGCAGCCGCTCAGAAGCGAAAAGCCAGTCGCTAGCTTTCTGCCGTCAGAACGTCCGCGACACGATCAATCTGCTCATCCGAAAGCTCCGGAAACATTGGCAGCGAGAGGACCCGCTCCGCCAGGTTTTCCGTCACCGGCAGCTCCTCACGTTTGTAGCCGAGCGAAGCATAAGCCGGCTGAAGATGAATTGGAATCGGGTAGTGCACGCCGGTTTGCACCCCCGCCGCGGTCAGGCGTTTCTGCAATTCGTCCCGGTTCTGAGACTGGACCGCGTAAACGTGATAGACATGACGGGCGTAATCCATCTCTTGCGGCAGCACGAGACCGCAGTTGCTTAATGATGTGTTGTACCTCGCGGCGCGCGCCCGCCGTGCATCGTTCCAATCGTTGAGGTGTCCCAGTTTCACATTCAGCACTGCCGCCTGGATCTCTTCCATCCTGAAGTTGTAGCCGACGATTGCGTGCGCATACTTGCTCGTTGAGCCGTGATCGCGCAATAACCGCAAACGCTTGGCTAACTCTTCATCGTTGGTCACGACGGCGCCTGCCTCGCCGTAGGCGCCAAGATTTTTGCTCGGATAAAAACTGAAACATCCGGCGCTGCCGAGCGCCCCGACGCGCTTGCCTTTGTACTTTGCGCCGTGCGCCTGCGCCGCATCTTCGATCACGTGCAAATTGTGTTTTTTCGCGAGTTCGAGAATCGGATCGAGATCGGCGGCCTGCCCATAAAGATGCACCGGAATTAGAGCGCGCGTGCGCGGCGTGATGGCCCGCTCGATTGCGGCGGCGGTTACGGTGTACGAAACGGGATCCACATCCACAAAGACCGGCGTGGCGCCGAGCACCGAGACCGCTTCGGCGGTTGCGAAAAACGTAAATGACGGAACGATGACCTCGTCGGATGCGCCGATGCCGGCGGCCATCAGCGCGAGTTGTAAAGCGGCGGTACCGTTGTTGACGGCGATACACGCGCGCGCGTCGACAAATTCAGCGAATGCAGCTTCGAAGGCGCGCACCTCGGGGCCAAGGATGAACGAAGTGTTCTCGATCACGCGCGCAATTGCCGCGTCAACTTCTGGTTTGATCGAAGCGTATTGCTGCTTTAAATCGACGAATGGAACACTGACGTTTGCCACTTGCGGATTATGAATCTGAGCTGAACCTGGTGCGTAGGGTTTGGACATGACTATGATTTCGAATCGCGGATTATCTGCGCCGGATTTCCGGCGACAGTCGCGCCAGCCGGAACATCCTTCGTGACGACGGCGCCCGCGCCGACGATGGCGCCTTCGCCGATCGTTACACCGCAAAGAATAGTGGCATTGCTGCCGATGCTGGAGCGAGCCTTGACGACGGTCGGAACTACCTGCCAATCGGCTTCAGTTTGCAGCGCACCACTTTCGGTGGTCGCGCGCGGATACTTGTCGTTGATAAAAACAACGTTGTGGCCGACGAAAACTTCATCTCCGATCTCGACGCCTTCACAAACAAAACTGTGACTGGAGATTTTGCAGTTGCGCCCGACGCGCGCGCGCTTCTGAATCTCGACAAACGATCCGATGGTCGATCCATCGCCGATCTCACAGCCATACAAATTGACGAAGTGATGAATTTTCACATCGCGCCCGATCTTTACATCAGGCGCGATCAAACAGAATTGTCCGGGCATGTATCTGTGACGGGGTTAAGAAGACTTCGCAGTCTGTCGATTAGGGCGCGGTCGCGCGGGCGGTTTCGGCGCCTTCGTCCTCAGTGTAGTAATCCGACTGATAGTACGCCGAATAATATCCTCCGCCGTAATAACCATGCGACTCGGCCTTCACGTTGTTCAGGACGACGCCAAAGATGTGCGCGCC
>DASYPX010000266.1:0-7446 GCA_036006125.1 Pyrinomonadaceae bacterium
GATTCCAGCGACGCGGCACGCTCACTAATCAATTTCGTGACGGCGCGGCCAATCTCAGCGTGTTGGTCTCTTAGTTCATCGATGGTCATGTTATCTTCGCGAGCGGACTGATCTAAACAGAGTCATACGCGAAATGCCAACGCCCACCGAACAGTTTGCGGCCGCGCTGAAACTTAATGAACACGACTTTGGAGTTGAGCTGGCCGCGGAGCATATCGCGAAGCTTCAGGATTACTACGCTCTGTTGCTCAAATGGAATCCTCGTTTGCATCTGGTGGCCCCCTGCACTCCGGAAGAGTTCGCGACGCGCCATGTGCTTGAGGCCCTCTTGCTGCTAAAGCACCTGCCTCCGAACACCTCCCTCGCAGACATCGGCTCTGGTGGCGGATTGCCGATCATTCCGAGTCTGATTGTACGCGATGATCTTTGTGCCAACCTGTTTGAGGCCGTGCAAAAGAAATGCGTGTTCTTGAAAGAGGCGCTACGCGCGGTTCAGCGTGGGAGGCGTGCAACCGTCGTTAATGCTCGTTTTGAGACTGATGCTGCGCCAGACGTTCAGTTTGTTACCTGTCGTGCGCTGGACAAGTTCAAGGAATTGTTGCCGTCGATCATCGCATGGGCGCCGCGCGACGCGACTTTCCTCTTCTTTGTCAGCGAGCCGCTGAAAGACAGAATCGAAAAGATACTCACTAACACACGAGTCGAGAGAGTACCCCAATCTGAGAAGCGATTTCTCGTGATCGGTCGGTAATGAGGTGAATTCGCAAACTCGGCAAATCCTTGCCGTGCGAGCTCACCTAATTGTGACGGTGATGGTCTGCTGGCCGGTTATCACGTATTCAGCAGGCGCCAACTCACGCTCGTAAACCAACGACGTCGTCAGTGGAGAATAGCCGCCAGAAGAGCGATCGCTGTTTAGAGTAGCCACCGTCGAGGGCGGTAGATTGGGAAGTTCACTGGTACCGATTACGACGCCTGGTGTCGGCCGCTGCAAACGCAGGTACAGTCGGTCATTCTTCTTGACCTTGTTCATTGCGCTAACCAACTGACCCAGATTTACGGGGACAAAGGATTTCGCTGCAGAAGACTCTTGCAACGCGGCGCCGTCACCAACCGTAATCATTAGCTGACCGGCGGAAGCCTCAACCGGAATCTGTACTGGAATGCGCTGCACGAACAGCTTGCCCGCGTCGGTGCGAATGTATGCCTGTAATTCAACGGTGTCGCCGCTGCTAACTTCAGTACGATCAAGCGAAATGCGTTCGAGAGTCGCGCCCTCCACGTCTTCGCTCGCGGACACATCCAGCGTGATGCCGCGGATGGTAACGTCATCGAAACCGCTGTTTAGAAGATCGGAAATCGGATTTGCGATAGCACCGGCGGCCAGCAAAGAGGCCTGAGCGGCGGAAAAGCGGCGCTCCAATTGAATCGGCGGCTGGCCATCAACGTTGATAGAGCCGCGCACAGAGACGGTCGACTCGCCCAACGAACGTTCACGCGCATTGATGCTGTTAAAAACGCTCATCGTCAGGAGCAGCGGCGTGAGGTACTCGTCGCTGACCATCTCGAAAGAGAACTTCTCATCGCGATTGCGGCTCGTGTGCAAATTAAGCGTGACCGGAATCATCTTTGCCGCGTGACCTAACTGTCCGTAGATTCCGGTCGCGCGATCTTGCGAGATATTTCCGACCATGTTGCCGGGCACCGCAAGCTTGAACGAGTTGAATGCGTTCGGAATTACCGTGATGACCGAACTCTCGGTCATGGGCATATCTGCGCCGCCCAGGCCAAGAAACGGATGTCCAAAAGCGTAGATATGTTCGGCATTTCGGAAAGTGACCGTGCCGGAAGCGGCGATCGAGTAATCACCGCGAACGAGCTGGACGCTGACTGAGGTGCCGGGAGTTAGAGTGTTATCATCGAACGAACTAAGCGGTGTAATCGGCGACGCGCCACCGACGCCGGACACTGGTAATAAGCCGGCTTTCGTGAGTTCGTCTGAGAAAACCGAAAGCGTCGCCTGACTGATGCCGCTGAAAACTACCGGCGTCGCGATCGGCTGAATCGTCTGACCTATGTAAGGCGCAAGCGGAGAGCCCGCGGCGACCGAGGCGATAAGTGGCCCGCCGGCAACCGCCTGTTTCGGCAAAACGGTTTTCCAGTCCGCGCGCGCCAATTGAGCCATAGATACGGCTCGCGGTTGTCGTGCCATTCTGGGCGTGCCGGATTCAAAGATGTCGATCATTTGCTCGATCGGCGTGATGCCGCAGATCGGCTCCTTGGCAAAGGGAAAACTATAAGCGATTGCGCCAACAAGGCGACCGTCAATAAAAACCGGTGAGCCCGACATGCCCGCGAACACGCCTGTGCGGTCGACGTTCTTGCCGCTGAGCTTGGCGATGATCGTGGACTGCCGCGGACCCGTGAAGCCTGGCAGGACGCCGATGATTTCAACGCCGAACTCTTCGGGAGCACTCCCCGAAAAGACACTGCGGGCGATCCCTTTCATGCCCGGACGCAAATCGTCGACCGGCAAAATCGCTTTGCTGCCAGTGGCCGATCGCGCTGAAATTACGCTGGTGTTTTCCTGAGCTTGGCCGCAGAGCGGCGCTGCGACTAAAGCGAGGAAGTTGAGAGAAGCGATGGAAATCAGTTGTCTTATTTTCATAACTCTTGGGCCTGGGCCGTGCGAACCAATATTAGCCTAACTGGGGACGGGCTGCTAGCCTGTTCTCGCGCTGAGATCTCGCTTTGCGTATCTTTGCGCCCTCGCATGTTTGCGTGGATCTCGTGTCAATTTGCTAAATGCACATGTTCGATGTCGAAGGTTTCATTCTGGTTGGCGGGGCGTCGCGACGGATGGGACGCGACAAAGCGCAATTGGTTCTTGGCGGCCGGACGTTCGTTGAGCGGATTGCGAATGAATTGGCGTTCGTCGCGTCTTCACTCTCGCTGGTGGGTGCGCGAAGTGATTTTCCTTCACTCAAGACTATCGCGGACGTGCACGAACATTGGGGCGCGCTCGGCGGGATACACGCGGCGCTGACCGCGGCCGAAACTGACTGGGTGGTCGTTGTTGCCTGCGACCTTCCGTTTGTCACGACCCAATTATTTGCCCATCTCAAAAATTTCGCCGACGACACTTTCGATGCGATCGTTCCGATCCAGTCTGACGGCCGACCACAGCCCGTTTGTGCTCTGTACCGGCGCGCTACCTGTCTACCTGAAATCGACAAGCTCGTCGCCGTTGGGGAACACACTCCGCGGGGGCTGCTGGCGAATGTCCGAACGCGGTATGTCGAGTTCGTGGAACTTTGCGACTTGCCTGCCGCGGAGCATTTCTTTTTTAACGTAAACAGCCCGGCAGACCTGAAAAAGGCGCAGGCAATATTGTCTCGGCAGTAGCTGGGTAACCCGCGAAACCGCACAGAAACCCTGCAAGAAATTTTTGGTTGCAATTCCGGCCCCTTGCCGCATAATTGCTTGAGATGGCATCCCAACGCCGAGTGATCAAGCGCCTCATGCGAATGTTCCTGCCAATTCTTCTGGTTATCCTGGTTGCCGCAGTATCCGTGAGCGCGTGGATTGTCTACAGCACGACGCGACCTCCAAGCGCAAAATATTTAATCACGCCGCAGAGTTTTCCCAGCGGACCGATTGCCAAAGCGTCAGACGTTACCTGGTCAAATCACGATGGCACACAAGCGCGTGGCTGGTTGATCAAAGGTGACGAAGGCGCCCCCGCCGTGATCCTCCTACATCGCTACGGCGCCGATCGCTCGTGGTTGCTGAATATGGCAGTGAAGCTCAACGAGAGCACCGGCTTCAATGTGCTCTGGCCGGATCTTCGTGGACACGGTCAGCAACCGCCGGTGAAGTGGACACTTTTCGGCGCGATCGAAGGTGACGATGTCACGGCGGCGATTGACTATCTGCATACACTAAAGACGGTTGCCGGAAAGCCGCAGACTGGATTCGTTGGGGTTTACGGCGTGGAACTTGGCGCGTACGCGGCCCTTGACGGCGCGAAACGTTACGCAGAAGTGCGTGCCTTGGCCCTGGATTCAGTGCCGGCGTCTCCTGATCAAATGATGCAGGCTGCCACCGACCGGCAAATTGGAATGAACAACCCGGTGTTCCACTGGCTCGCGCGTTGGGGAATGAAGGTTTATGGAGCCGGCAAGTATCAGAACATCTCGGCGTGCGAGTTGGCAGGTGCAACGCGCAACGAGAAGGTTTTGTTGCTGACCGGAACAACCAACGATCCATGGCGAAATCCGACGTTGGCCTTGTCCGGTTGCTTCATCGGCGGGGCGGTCGATGTGAAGAAAGATCTCCCAATCACGGGCGGAGGCCTCGACGCAGCCACTGGCGAACAGGAAGAAGCGTACGACCGGCCCATCATTGAGTTTTTCAAGACTGCTCTGAAGTAACGAACGAGCTGTTCCAGACCGCACGCGAGCGGTTAGCTACTCGTCGTTTCGAATGTACGAGCCGGACACCAAACTCCAACACATTTCCAGCCGCCAAAGTCCCGCGAGTGTACGAACGATCGTGCTGATCGTCTTTGCGGTTTCTTTTCTCGCTTACGTTCCACTGCTGACCAAGAATTATTACTGGGACGGAATTTTCTTTGCACAAGTGATCGAAGGTGCGCCGCGAATCAACGCCACCCTGATTCATCCGAATCATCTGCTTGATTTGATTTTCGAGTACGTGCTGTTTCGAACTGTGCGACTGCTGGGTTTTCAGGTGCGCGCATTGACGGTCCTACAAATCAGCAATTGCGTCCTGGCCGCGGTTGCGGTCGCGCTGTTTTTTCGCATTTGCCTTGATTGGTTCAAGTCGCTCCATGTTTCGCTCGTAGTCGCCGCCTTGTTCGCTTTCTCAGCAACCTGGTGGAGGTTCGCGACCGACGCCGACACTTATATCGGTGCGGTCCTGCTCTTGCTCGTCGCATTTTATTTCCTGCGGCCCGACTACAAGACACGGCCTTTCGCGGTGGCGCTCGCCCATACCTTTGCGATGTTGCTTCACCAGTTGTGCGTCTTTTTCTTTCCCGTCGCCATCGTCGGTCTGGTTCTTCAGGCGATGAAGGATGGATCAAAAAATGGCGCGCGTGCCGCTTTGAAATATGCTCTATCGGCGACTGCGCTGACTGTGGGCGTTTACTATTTGGTGTTTCATGCCGCCGCCGGCAGTTGGTCGTTAACGCGTTTCGGCGCCTGGATTACGTATTTTTCACCGGAGAACGGATTTTCATTCAACGCCGCCGGCAATCTTGGCTACACCTTGCGTTCGCAAGTGCGCGTATTCCTCGGAGGCCGCGTAGCCTTTGTCCGTGAGTTCGGCGATCCCCTGATCATTGTGTTGGCAGTGGTGACTGCGTGGGCGATCCTGGCGTTTGTCTTTATGCTGCTTCGGCACTGGAAAGACCTGAAAGAGGCATTCGCCGCAGCAACAGCGAGCTTCTCACACTTCAGGAAGCTAACGATTTTGTCGGCGCTTTGGATTCTCCCGTACGTCGTCTTTCTTTTCTTTTTTATTCCGCAGAATGTTTTCTATCGACTCTTCTATCTACCGGCGATCCTATTTCTCGTAGGTTCGATGCTGGCGACAATCGTAGACTCGCCAAATCATGTCCGGCGTTATCGGGCGGCGTTGTTCGCGGGCGCGATTTTTTTCGCTAATTTGACGTTCTCGCAATATCCCTACACGCAGGCGCGAGCCAATCCCCCGCTTACGTTGGCGCAGCAGCTAAATCGAGTTTGGCCGGTGGGGACAGTGATTTATTTCGCATCAGTTAATACGGATGATTCATTAATTCGTTATTTCAATCCCGGAACTGTCTGGGTGCAGGTCGCGCCCGGGGACTTCATGAGCCAGATCGAGCAACTTCCGCCAAGTGCGCGCTCCGCCTGGCTGGACACGACCTTAATCGATCAACTTGAAATTACTGCGGACGGTAGAGATTGGCTGGCGAGACACGCAGTCAGACGCGATGACTGTGAACTCGTGAATCTGAAGTTTAGGATCCGGTTCTATCAGATGAAATCGTGAGCGTTGTCGCGACCTAGCGCAGCCGCACCACAAAGATACTGATCCAGCCATTGTCAGCAATCTTCTCCGTTGCGACGGCGCGATAGTCGGTAAGTTGCTTTTCCCAACGCGTTTCGATTAGCACAAGCCCAACCCCGCCTTTTTGACGAATGGCCGCAGCGACATCCTGGGCGCCTTCGAACCGCGTCGGTTCGCCGGTTGAGTCGTACGCCAGACGGCCGCTCGCGTAAAACTCAGCGGTGCGATCATCACAAAGCAGATACAAAACCGGCGCGGACGAGTAACCGCGAGCATCCGCCGATCGAATCAAATCGCGGACTGAATCGCCGCTCGCGACGGACGCCGCGGGCTTTAACGCGCAAAGCCCAATCACAAATGGAATCGCCGCGAACAGGGGAAACGCAACGCGCGGTCGTGGCGTGATGATCGTGAAGAGCGCAATGATCGAGATTCCGCCGAGGAGCGTACCTGTCAACCACACTGGCGGACCGGCTTCGCGCGCTGAGTACCACGCACCGGCCGCAGCTCCGAGCAACAGCACTAGACCCGTCAATCGGATCACCAGTTGTCCGCGATTCACATGAAGCAAACAACTGATGCGCTCGCCGATCAGAAGCGCCGCGCCCGGGAGCGCGGGCAAGATGTAACCAGGAATCTTTGATTTCGAAAGTGAGAAGAAGACAAGAGGCACGACTACCCAGGCGAGAGCAAACACCCGCATAAGGTCAACTGCGCCTCTTCCTCGCCAACTCCAACGTCGCGACGACGCGAATCCAGCAACCAAGACAACTGTCCACGGCAACACCATCAGCAACAGCACCGGCACGTAAAAATAAAACGGCTGTGGATGATGATATTTATTGGAAAGAAATCGCGCGAAATGATGTTGAACGATAAATTGATCGATGAACGTCCCGCCGTGTAGATAAATCATCGGGCCGTACCAACAGGCGGCGACGAGGAACGTTAGAAGCAAACCCCAAAGAAGACTAAACGCGAACTTTCGGGTTGGCCACTCTCGCAGAAGTAGAAAGTACGCGCCGATGATTCCGAAGGGCAGGACGATTCCAACCAGACCTTTAGCGAGGAGTGACAACCCCACGAAGAAATAAAAAGGGGCCAACAACCACGGCCGCCTTCGATCATGACTTTTCGCAATATGCCAGATGAAAAAACAACAGAGGGCGCCGGTCAGCGACATTGTGAGCACGATGTCAAAACTGGCGGCGCGCGAGAAAGCGATGGCGCCGAAGCTGGATAGAAATACAAGTGCGCTCCATTCGCCAAGATACGCTGCCCTCTCTGGTTCAGTAACGGCATTCGTTCGTGCGACGGTCCGCCCGAGCCAAAAAACGAAAGCGGCCGTCAACAGACCGCAAATCGCCG
>DASYPX010000267.1:0-4876 GCA_036006125.1 Pyrinomonadaceae bacterium
GAGGCAAACGTCTCGCGAATCGCGTCGTAAACCTTGATGTAGGTGACGGGATTGGACCGTGGCGTGCGGCCGATAGGTGACTGATCGACAAGAATCACTTCTTCGATGTGCTGTCCGCCTTCGACCTTTTGAAACGCGCCCACGTGACCCTGCCAATCGCCCCGCTGCTTCTTCAGTCCCGCGTAAATGCAGTCGTGAACCAAAGTCGATTTGCCTGAGCCGCTGACACCCGTAATGCAGACGAGCATGTCGAGCGGAATGTCGATGTCGATGCCTTTCAGGTTGTGCTCGCTGGCGCCGCGAACGGTGAGTTTTTTGATCTTGAGTGGTCGGCGATGCTTTGGTTCGCGGATTTCCGCGTCGCCGCGCAGGTAACGGGCGGTTAGCGACTGCGAACTGTCCAGCAGCCCAGAGAAGTCGCCTTCGTAAATCAATTGGCCGCCGAGTTCTCCCGCCGCTGGGCCAATGTCCAGAAGATGATCCGCCGATCGCATCATCTCTTCGTCGTGCTCAACGACGAGCACCGTGTTGCCGATGTCGCGCAAATTGTGCAACAGCCGGATTAGACGATCGTTGTCACGCGGATGAAGCCCGATTGACGGCTCGTCGAGCACGTACAACGCGCCGACGAGAGACGAGCCCAAATTCGTCGCGAGTTGAATTCTTTGCGCTTCGCCGCCGGACAAAGTCGAGGCCAGACGATCCAGCGTCAAATAATCGAGACCAACGTCGACGAGAAACTTCAGCCGGCGACGAACCTCGAACAAAACGCGATCCGAAATTGCCGACTCTTCTTCTTTCAATTTCAACGCCTCGAAAAATGCGGCGGCGTCTTTGATCGATAACGCGCAAACTTGCGGCAGCGTCATTCCGCCCACTTGTACGTCGCGCGCTTCCTGGCGAAGACGCCCGCCTTCGCAATCGGGACAGACCGCATAACCGCGATATTTTGAAAGAAAGACGCGCACGTGCAGCTTGTACTTTTTCGTTTCTAACCAATCGAAAAAGCCGCGTACGCCGTCGAAGTCTCCCTTGCCGTTGACGATGGCGTTTCGCTGCGGCCGCGTGAGTTGATTGAACGGAACGTTAAGCGGGATGCGTTCCGATCGACAGAACCGGCGAAGCTCCTTCTGTATCCACTCGTACTGCGGCTTCGTCCATGGTTCGATTGCGCCTTCAGCAAGCGTCAGCCCGGGATTTGGAATCACCAGATCCAGATCAAGACCAATCGTGTTACCGAATCCCTGACAGGTGGGACACGCGCCGAACGGATTGTTAAAGCTGAACAGTCGCGGCTCAGGAGTCGCATAGACGAGACGATCGTATTTACACTCGAACCGTTCAGAGAAACGCAGATGTTGCGAATCGTCAGCCGTCTGAATCACGGCTTGCCCATGACCTTCACGAAAACAGGTCTCAAGCGAATCGACCAATCGTTGGCGCACATCTGCTTGGGCCGTCAACCGATCGACAAGCACATACACATCCTCGAAATCGTCTCGTTTGTAATCATCGGGGGACGAAAGATCGATCTGTGTGCCTTGATAAAACAGACGTGTAAAGCCGCGCTGCATCAGGCTCATCAAGTGCGCGACACGCTGACTCGGAGACAGGGAGGCGCGGAGCCGCGGAGATTTTTCTTTTCCCCGCGTCCCAGCGTTTCCGTGTCTCCGTGACTGAACTGAGGAGTCATTCCCATTTAAGTCGGCAAACAATCCCGCGTCCGCGGGAAATAAAACGTATAGCCGTGCGCCTTCCGCCAATTGCGATAGCGCTTCATCGGCGGCGGACTCTGGTGAATCATGATGTACTTCACGTCCACAGACTCGACACACCGTGAGACCGACACGCGCGAACAGCAGTCGTAGGTAATCGTAAATTTCAGTTTGCGTGCCAACGGTTGACCGTGGATTGCGTGTCGAATTCTTTTGCCGAATCGCTATCGCCGGCGCGATGCCGCGGACTTCATCAACGTCCGGCTTGTCCATACGCTCGAGAAATTGCCGCGCGTAAGCGGAAAGCGACTCGACATAACGGCGTTGGCCCTCAGCGTAGACAGTGTCGAACGCGAGCGAGGATTTGCCGGAGCCGCTGACGCCGGTCACGACCGTCAACTGGTTAATTGGGATGGAAAACGAGATGTTCTTGAGGTTGTTAACGCGGGCGCCGCGGACTTCAATGGCTTCAACGGTCATGGTTTGTAAGACTTGCAGGATGCCACAGATAAGAATCTGAGCATCTTCGCAAACCGCCTATCTTAGCCTGAAAATTGTTTTAGTGCGAGTCGCCAAAAAATGACCGCTTGACGGGGGCGCGGGCAACAAGCGCTGCGACTTCAACATCTGACGCAGTTGAAGGCAAAGCCTGTATCGGGTGATAATTTGCACCGCGGGCCTAGTATGAAAAACCTCAATATGAATCGGGAAAGTTTGAGATTCGCTTCTGTTTTTCAGCGACTGGGCGGGTGGCTGGTCGCGGTTCTGGTCTTTGTGTCAGCAAGTTCTCTCGTGGCAGCTCAGGAAACGGCGTCTTCCACCAAACCTGATTCAACAATTACTTCGGTAGCGCTTACTCAAGCGCAGATCGACGACATCATTCGCAAAGTCACGGCCAAGGAGACACAGTTTCGCCGCGCACTGTACAGCTACGCTTTCAAACGCGATGCCCTGGTGCAAGAGATTGGCATGGGCGGTCAGGTCATTGGCGAGTATCACCGCGTGTCTGAATTCACGTTCGACGATTCCGGCAATCGCTATGAAAAGATCGCGTTCTTTCCGATGCCGACTTTCGGCGGGATGACGCCGGAAGATCTGGAAGACCTGGGCGGCGTCAATCCTTACGCCCTGGAGGCCTCCAAGCTGAACCAGTACAACTTTAAGTACGTAGGCAAAGAACGTATAGACGAACTGGACCTGTTTGTCTTTGATGTCGCGCCGAAGATTACACCTGACGCGAAGAAAACTAAGGAACGATTCTTTTTGGGGCGAATCTGGGTGGACGATCGAGACTTTCAGATCGTCAAGACAAAAGGGAAGGGAATTCCCGAAACGAAGGCCAACAAATTTCCGATTGTCGAAACTTATCGCGAACAGATCGATGGCAAGTTCTGGTTTCCGACTTATTCATACGCCGATGACGATTTGGTTTTCGACAACGGCACGGACCTGCGCATCCGCATGCGCGTAAAGTACACCGACTACATCGTGGGACACGGCAAGGTCACCATCACGGAAATCGAAGAAGTTAAACCAGGCAGCATCCAGAACGAAACTAAATCGGATAATCGCCCGCGGCCGCGCGGTCCGGTTGAATCGGGCAATCTCAATGACAAGGCTACTGAGTTCCCGAAACCAATCTATCCGGGCGAGGCCCGCAAGGCTCATATCACCGGACAAGTGCAAGTGCGCGTGATTGTTGACGAGACCGGCCGCGTGATGTCAGCCGATATCGTCTCGGGTCCGAAGCAACTATGGATGGCCGCAATTGAAGCTGCGCGCAAAGCTCATTTCGAGCCGACTCTGATCGGCGGGACCGCAGTGAAAATTACGGGGATTCTGACCTACGACTTCAAGGAAGAGTGACGAGGTTCGCGCCGCGACAACGTTTCAATTCTTAATTCCTTCATCATCTTCGACTGAACCTGCTGCACGAGCGCGTTTAGATCGTTATCGTCTCTCACCCACGCAGTTTCAACCGGCGGTAGAAAAACCATCTCGATTGTTCCGGGCCACGCCTCGCCGGTTCCTTTGCCCATTAATTTGTCGGTGTTCTTGAGCGCGATTGGCGCAATAGGAACGCCAGCTTGTGCGGCCATGTGAAATGCGCCCTTCTTAAATGGGAGCATTTCACCGGGTTTTGCGCGCGTGCCTTCCGGGCAGACGCCGAACGAGATGCCCGCGCGCAAGCGTTCAGTCGCGACGCTCAAACTCTGCACCGCGCGGTCTTTGTTCGAACGATCTATCGCGATCACATTCACGAAGCCCATCCCGTAACCAAGGATCGGTGCGTTCAGCAATTCTTTTTTTGCGATCATCCCCATGCGACGGCCGGTGAAAGCAAAGAGCGGCGCCGCGTCGAGGTACGACCAGTGATTGGCGACGAAAACGTAAGTTTGGTTCGGATCGATGTGCTCGCGGCCGATGACGTTGACTTTCACCCCGCTCAGACGCAGCCAATTGCGCGCGCCCCAATTCGCCCACCAATAAATCCAGTTCTGTTTCTTGAAAAGGATTCCAAGCGTGAGAGCGGGCGGAGCGAAAACCAGCAACAGCAGCCCGGCGACAAACCATGACCACGCGAACCAAATCATCCCCGGCAGGTGCGACCGGCGTGTTGTGTTAGACTGCGCGGCGCTCACGTTCGAGACTGACTCATCAGAGGACGCCCCGGTATGCATCGTCGTCGCCATCACTGTATCGGATTTATTTCATTACCAAGCAGGCTGAGCAATAGATATTTCGCGTCTACCGTCCTGGCGCTTCTGTTCGCCGTCGCCATCGGTCTGCCTCAACTGGCCCAGGGACAAAGACGAACAGCGTCCGCTTCAATCCCTTCTCCGCACGCCGTACTCGGATTCAATCCCGGCGATGATCGGACCATTGCCGACTGGAAACAGATCAGCGATTACTTCACGCGGCTTGATGCCGCCAGCGACCGCGTTCAACTGCAAACTATCGGAAAGTCGACGCTCGGCCGCACGATGTTCGTCGCCTTTATCAGCGCGCCTGAGAATATACGCAATCTCGAAAAGTACAAAACAATTCAATCAAAGCTGGCTGACCCGCGGAAGGTTGCGAACGACGGAGAGCGCGATCAGTTGATTCGCGATGGAAAAACGGTTGTCGTGATCTCGTGCTCGATCCACTCGACGGAGATC
>DASYPX010000268.1:0-11477 GCA_036006125.1 Pyrinomonadaceae bacterium
GGGCCGAGGAGGAAGTCGCGCGCAGTATCGCGAAAACTTATCTCGAGGATATTCGCGGGCAGATCGATACCCTGGTTCTCGGTTGCACTCATTACCCAATTCTCAAATCTGTGATTCAGCAGGCGGTCGGCGAATTCGTTAAGCTGATCGATTCTGGTGAGGCCACAGCTTTGGAAGTGAAAGCCCTGCTGAAAGAAAAGGGTCTGGCGCGCCTCACGTTGCCAACCGGTGCGCTCGAACGGCAGTTATGCGATGATTTGGATCACTTTTATGTCACGGACGCCGCTGAAAGATTCGCGCGTGTCGCTGAAAGATTTTTGGGCGCAAAGCCGTCGCGACTCGAAGCGGTTGAGGTTTGGGGAGACGATCGGCTGAAGATTTAATCCGCAGATTACGCAGATTTCACAGATTCGACAAAAAGTAGATAGGCGGCAGGAAGCAGTAGGCTGGAAAACTTCCGACCAATCCGCACATTAAGAAGAATATTTAATTGAGAGAGGTTTAGTGGGTTTGTCTTTTTTCTTTTCTGCGTAATCTGTGTAATCTGCGGATTATTCTTGTGAGCCATGACATTCCTCCGCACCGACAATCGCGCGCCGAACCAGTTGCGCGCCGTCAAGATCACGCCCGGCTTTCTTCCGAACGCGGAAGGCTCTGCGCTGATCCAGATGGGTAACACGCGAGTGATTTGCGCTGCGTCTGTCGAAGACAAGTTGCCGCCGCACCTTCGGAATCAGCGACTCGAAGGCTGGGTCACGGCTGAATACGGCATGCTGCCCCGCTCAACTCACACTCGGACGGCGCGAGAGATCGGCCGCGGTGGACCATCCGGTCGCACTCACGAAATTCAAAGGCTCATAGGCCGCAGTCTTCGCGCCATCGCCGATCGTTCCGTGCTTGGCGAACGAACTATCACGTTGGATTGCGACGTCCTTCAGGCTGATGGAGGCACGCGTACGGCGGCTATTACCGGCGCGTACGTGGCATTTGCGATCGCTTGTCGTCATCTGCTCGCGCAAAAGAAGATCAAGAAATCTCCAATCACCAGCGAAGTTGCCGCGGTAAGCGTCGGAATCGTTGACGGAACGCCTTTGCTCGATCTCAAATATGACGAAGACTCGCGCGCCGAAGTCGACATGAACATCGTCTGTACCGGCGACGGACGCTTCATCGAAGTGCAGGGCACCGCGGAAGGACAGCCTTTCACGCGCGAGCAGATGGATAACCTGATGGAACTGGCGAAGAAGGGAATCGCTGAACTGGTCCAGCTTCAGCGGCAGGCGATAAATCAAGGGTGAAGGGTGTCGGGTATCGGGTATCGGGTATCGGGTGTTGGGTGTCAGGTAGTGGGTGGGACATAATTCTACTTCGCATGGCTCCACGTTTCTCGGTTCATTCTTAGTCGGGTCGACAATCGTTAATGCTCGGCATGAGGTCCAGGTTGAAATGCAAAAGGCCAAGTTCAAAGTACCAAGTTCGTATTTCCGACACACTTTACCGTCACCCGACACCCGACGCCCGACACCTAGACTAAGACAACAGACGACGGCGCGTTAAGCATCTGAGATACTCGGAAAACCACTAACTTCACACTGGAGAGACCGACCGTGCGATCATTTCTTGTTTTCATCAGCTTTCTTTTTCTGGCGGCGTTTGTGTCTGCCACGCCGCGACCGTCCGCAATCCTGCAGGACCACACTTATTCCAGTGGCAAGGTCGACTACCAAGTGGAGTTTCCGTCGCCGATGTGGCGGCTGATCGACGAGCCCGACGAGGTCCATCAACATGCTGAGTTCATTTATAACGATCGCAATGACGGCTACCTGCGCATTCGCAAAGAGACTCTTCCTGATGGACAGACCGTCGAAGAGTTCGCGCGGCAAGACCAGGAACAGAAAGAGCATTTTCGGCCCGGTTACATCGACGGCAAGGGCGAGCGCTTCGCCGGCCGCTTGAACGGCTTCACGATGGCCTTCGAATTCACGCAAGCCGGGAAGCCAATGGCCGGTCGCACGTATTATTTGCAAGCCAACGACCGCACAATTTACGCCTTGCGTTTTACGGGTATGCGCGACAAGCTCGCGCGCATTCGCAACCAGACCGACCAGATTGCGCGCACGTTCAAGATGAAAAGCTAATCCGCAGATTACGCTGGCTACGCAGAAGGGTTTTTTGGTCTTAGGGCTTTGGCCTTTGCTTTTGCTTTCTGCCTTCTCCTTAACTGTCTTTGCGTCCTCCGTTAGTTCTCTGAAATCCGCGGAATCTGCGGATTTTATTTTTCTTCGTAACCTTTTTCGCTTCTCTCGTAATAACTAGTTGAATCGGTTGAGCCATCTCGATGGTGTGCGCCGGCATCTACGCAACAGATTTCCTGCAAGGTCTCCCTGGTGTTCACGTTCTATTTCTGTGATTGGGAACAAGAGACGCAGTTCGGTCTCTAACCAGTAAATCAAAATCAGGAACTAATGCCCGTCGGCGGGCGTGTTCCGACTTAGCTTCCGAGGAGTAGACGTATGCGCGCAAACTTCTTCCGCAGATCGCTTTTCATTACCGCTGTTTCGGCAGCCGCATTGTTTGGATTCACCTGGGTGAGGACACCAGATACAGTCGTCTCAGCCCAGAGCGAGAATCAGATCACGCAAGGCACGCTTCAGTCCGTAGATCCAAACGGGAAAGTGAAAGCGGTCTGTCCGCTCAAGCACACGGACGTGAAAGCGCAAATCAGCGGCTTTCTTTCCCGCGTGACGGTCACGCAGGAGTTCGAAAATCCTTTCAAAGAAAAAATCGAAGCGGTCTACACATTCCCTCTGCCACAGAATGCCGCGGTTGACGACATGACGATGCTCGTTGGTGACCGCACCGTCCGCGGAAAAATTTTGCGGCGCGAAGAGGCGCAGGCGGTTTATGAGGCCGCGAAGAACAACGGCCAGACCGCGAGTTTGCTCGAGCAGGAACGGCCGAACATTTTCACGCAGTCAGTCGCGAACATCCTTGCCGGCGAACAAATCAAAATCACAATCAGCTACGTGGAAACGCTGAAATACGAAGATGGTTCGTACGAATTCGTTTTCCCAATGGTGGTCGGTCCTCGCTATGTGCCCGGCAAGGCGACCGGCGCACAAGGAAATGGCTTTGCTCCCGATACTGATCGTGTACCTGATGCTTCGCGGATCACGCCCAAGCCGCCGCCGCCAGGCATACGCGCGGGCCACGACATTTCGATTGATGTCACCCTTGACGCGGGTGTGCCAATCGATGGGCTTAACGCGAAGACGCATGAGGTGCTGCTTGAGCAACCAGACATTCGCCATGCGCACATAAGTCTGAAAGATCAAGAAACTATTCCAAACAAAGATTTCATCCTGCGCTACGACGTCGCCGGAAAGAAGATTAATGACGCGCTGTTGACGCACTCGACCGGTCATAGCGGTTTCTTCACATTGATTCTGCAGCCGCCCGAGCGTGTCACCGTGGAGGACGTCACGCCGAAGGAGCTCGTGTTTGTGCTCGACACGTCCGGTTCGATGTCAGGCTTTCCGATTGAAAAAGCGAAAGAAACGATGAAGCTTGCGCTCGACAATCTCTATCCCTACGACACCTTCAATCTGATCACATTCGCGGGCGACGAGCACATCCTGTTTCCGGAGCCGGTACCGGCGACGCAAGAGAATCTGGCAAAAGCGCAGAGGTTTCTCGAAACGCGCGAAGGCAGTGGCGGCACCGAGATGATGAAAGCCATCAAGGCTTCAATGGATCCTTCCGACAAACAGGACCACGTGCGCATCGTCTGTTTCATGACCGACGGCTATGTCGGCAATGATATGGAGATCATTGGCGAAGTGCAGAAGCATCCGAATGCGCGTGTATTCTCGTTCGGCATTGGCGGCAGCGTTAATCGTTTCCTGTTAGACAACATGGCGAAGTACGGGCGCGGCGAGGTTGAATACGTTGGCTTGAATGACGATGGCTCAGCCGCGGCGAAGCGCTTTCACGAGCGCGTGCGCAATCCGCTGTTGACCGATCTATCCATCGACTGGAATGGAATGCCGGTCAGCGACGTCTATCCGAAGACGATTCCGGATTTGTTCAGCGCCAAGCCGGTGATCCTGGAGGGGCGTTACGCGGGAAACGGCAAAGGCGTGATTAGGTTAAAAGGCAAGATGTCTGGCCGTGACTTTGTGCGCGAGATTCCCGTCGATTTCTCATCGACTGAACAGCATGACGTGCTGGCGACATTGTGGGCGCGAACACGTGTCGACGATTTGATGGGCCAGGACATGTCCGGCATACAGCAAGGCACGATGAAGGACGAGTTGAAGCAGGCGATTACTCAACTTGGACTCGATTATCGAATCATGACGCAGTTCACTTCATTCGTCGCTGTTGAGGAGATGATCGTCACCGACGGCGGTCAGCCGCGCCGTATTGATGTGCCGGTGGAAGTGCCGGAAGGTGTGAATCGACAAGCGGTGTTCGGAGAAGAGCAGAGACCCAGCGGAACGTTGCAGACGAACCTTGCATACATTATGCCCGCCTCAAGATCCACGTCGGCGAAGACCCAACGCGTTCGTGGCGGTGGCAGCGGCGGAGGTTATGGCATCAGCCGGGGCGGCAACACTGGCGGCGTAGCTGCTAGCCCTGGAGCCGGCACGGGAAACATTGTGAGCCCCACACCTGCTCCGCCGCCAAAATCATCCGCCAATAAGGGCATCGCCATGATGGACGGTAGCGACGTAGATGCTGTGCGTGTGCTGTCGCCCGAAGAACAAAAACGTGCGGACATGCAGACGAAGCTACATCCGTCGATTCTCAAAGTGATCGATTGGTTGAAGGCTCCAAAGGCTGGCGCACTAACGGATGACGCGAAATTCGTTCGTGATGGTAAGGCTGAGATTCAGATCTTTCTGACTGAAAAATCCGACGCGACCATGGCAGAGTTGAAAAAACTCGGATTCGAAGTCGTTCTCGATCCGAAGACGGCGAAGATGGTCATAGGCCGTTTGCCGATCGACAAACTGGCGGCGCTGGCTGAATTGAAGTCGGTACGCTATGTCGCACCGCAGACGAGCAACTGAAGGGCACAACAGGTCAGTACCATCTGCGTGAGCAGATGGGATCAGAGCGCAACTCTCGAACCTGAGCTCCGGACCCATCCGCTGACGGGGATGGTACTGACTCCTTACTGCGACTACAATGCCGCGCGATGAAACTCGCGCACGGCCTCACCATCGGCAAGTCCAAGATCAACGGACAAGGCTGCTTTGCAACACTCCCCTTCAAACGCGGAAAGAAGATCGCCGAGTATACGGGCGAGAGAATCTCAGACCTTGAAGCACAGAAGCGTGCGCGCAATCGTCGAGTCCTTCGGATTTGTGACATCGACGGACGCTGGAGCTTAGACGGCGCGCGTGGCGGCAACGGCACTCACTACATCAACCATTCATGCCAACCGAATGCGTTCATGCGCACGCTGTACGGCCATGTGTTGTTTTTCGCTCTGCGAGATATTGAGGCGGGTGAGGAGATTACGATTGACTACGAACAGACGCTCCATCCTGACTCAAAGCGATGTCACTGTGGAGCTAAGACGTGCAGAGGCAGGATCAACAAATGATTCTGATCACTTTTCCGAACATCAGATTTGGCAGACATCAAGACTAATGTGAGCTATTAAATCGGCCCTGAACGCAATTGGGGTTGGTACACAGCACGCCTTCGTCGTGTAGGATTTTACCCCACGCGCGAACAAATTCTCGGAGCCCCGCGACTTGCTGTTCAGAGAGGGTTATATCGACAGTACCCCATGTCATTGAAATGTGGCGGGCGTTAACGAGGGCGGCCGAAAGATCCGGGCTCAGACCGATGCGCCAATTAACGATCTCGCTATAGTCTTGCTTCGAAGAATAATCGATGCGCGACGAGCCGTTCGGGCCATTAATCGGCCACATTGTGTTTTCCAGTTCTTTGCCGTCGATATCTATCTTCATGTTAGTGCTCGGCGCGAAGTTTGGCCCCTTCTGAATAACTGTCAGGGACCAGCTGCCATCACCACCACCACCGGAAGGAAAATATCTAAAGTGCATCGGTTCGTCCGTGATTTGCAGCCCCACTTTGATATCCAGCTTGGCAAGCAATTGTTCGGGGGGTTCGGTGGCTAAAGTAAGTGAGTAGTTCGACTGTTTTGCTGGACGAAGACCGGCGTGCGCCTGTATGACCGCTATGTACGCGACAATGCACAAGCAGATGAGTGGAGCGATTCTTAGCAGCGTGCGCCGCGAGCCGAAACGAGTGCCGACAAATGCCGCCAACGGAACTGAAGCGAGAAGAAATGCCGAACTGAAATAGAACTTGGTGATCCAAAACAAATGACCGTACATTTCGTCGTATCGAAGGAGTTCTTTGACGGCGTAAGCGAGTCCCATTAAATAGACTGCTGACAGACATAAAGCTACTAGCCACTCCCTCACACGGCTCCGAGCGGCGAAACCGAAACCAACTCCGGCGTAAACCAAGTCATAGACGATGAATCCCTTTTCGCTCAGTTCTGCCGGCCAGTTGAGAAGAGCCCAAACGAAAATGCCGATGGAAATCAATAACCCGGCGCCGAAAGCCAGAGGATAAATCATCCATGATCCGTACGGCCGAAGATCAGGTGAGAATGAGATTTCAGGTGGTTCGGGTGAATTGCTGAACAAAGCACCACAGCGATTGCAACTTAAACGATTCGATAAAGTGATCAATCCGCATTTTGGACACCTAATGCTTTTCACTCTAGTTTTCCTTAATAAGAGTAAACCTTAGTGAGTAGTTCTCTTTTCGTAGCTAGAGTCTCGGCAGCGCGAAACTGAATTTCGATCCGCGACCCACTTCAGATTCAACGGAAACCGAGCCATTGTGTTGCTCAACGACTTCCTTCACAAACGACAACCCGAGGCCGGTTGATTCTTCGTCTTTCTCCTGGCCGTCGCGCGCGACGCGATAAAACTTTTCCCAGATTCGGTCCAGCGAATCCGGCGGCACGCCGTAGCCTCTGTCTTCAACAATGATGCGCACCGTCTCGGCTTCCAGCACAGTTGAAACTGTAACCGTCGTGCGCTCGGGACTGTACCTGACAGCGTTGTCAATCAACTTCGTCAGTGCTTGGGTCATCAGGCTCTTGTCAGCAGACACGGGCGGGATGGAGCCACTATTTTCTTCAACCAATCTGATGCGTTTCTTCTTCGCGACGGGTTGCATAACATTGACAGTCTCGCCGACTATTTCATCCAGCCTTAGCGCGATCTTGGTGACCTCTTGTTTGTCGCCGCGTTCGAGTTGAGCGACTGTCAGGAATGTATCGATCATTCGGGACATGCGCTGCGACTCGTTCGAAATTATTTGCAGAAACTCACGTGACTCTGCCGTAATCTTGTCATCGATTAGAAGCAACTCCGTGAATCCATTAATGCTCGTGAGCGGCGTGCGCAGCTCGTGCGACATCAGCGAAATCATGTCGCTCTTCAGCTTTTCAAACTCCTTCATGCGCGTGACGTCGCGCACCCGAATCGCGAAACAAAGCGGCTTTCCATGTGAGCCGTTGCCATTTGATTTGTAGCCATTCCGCTCTTGCGCGAGTCCGATACGGAGCTCCAGGGTCTGATTTCGATCTGCAAACTTCAACTCGCGCTCATAAGGTGCGCCGGATTGCAGAACGCGACGGACCGCAAGGGCGGGGTCGTCAAAGACTCCCGACTTGAACCGTTCTAGCAAACCGAACAAATCGGTTTTCTGCAGGTCATGATTATTAATGCCCGCGGCCCCTAACATCGCAGGATTTGCATAAGCCAGCGTTCCGTCGAGATACGCAATCGCGTAACCATCCGCTGCTTCGGCCAAAACCTGTGCGCCGAACTTGTGTTCGGTCAACACGCCGCTGATCAAATCGAATGCGTGCAGGCGATGGTCGGAAGTCCGAGACGAAACAAACGCGGGCAAGCTGCTGTCAAGTTTCTTTCGCTGCGCATCTTCGCGCTGAAGATCGCGCGCGAGTTGACTGCCTACAGCAAAGAGCAGCCGCCGATCGCTCTGATCGAAACTTTCATGCTGGCGCAGGAGGAGCGTCCCGACGGTGCGGCCGGCGTGCTGTAGCGGTATTGCCACATTTTCAAGGGCGTCGATTTCGCCGATCGGCGCGACGGCAATCTCGTTCGCCTTCGCCGCCCTATCGCAAAGATTCACCAGCTTGCGCCAGACGGAATTACGCGCAGCTTGCACAGCGCCGTTTGACTGTGCTCGGAGACGCGCGCAGGGTACGAACGTGCCGCCCTCGTCGGGTTGAAACACGATTGCCTCTTCCAAGGGCAGAACGGTTTGCAACAACCTGAGACCGCTCGTCAACCGATTCTCCGCCACGGTTGCGTCCAGCGCATCAGTCCGCGAAACGGTCTCGTTCACTCTCTCTGTCAGTAACGTATCGATCAGCCAGAGTCGATGAAGCTGGACCAGCAGGACAGAAAGAGTCGATCCCAATGCCATCGGCGCGAATAGAAGATCGAGTTTCAAATAGCGCGAGCCGAGCAGACTGGCTGCGCACATTGCGAGGAATCCAAATCCAAGAATGAGGAACGAGCGGCGAGCGCCCACGCGCCCGACGAAGAAACCGGCACACGTGCTAATCGTCACGATTAGCAGAACTGCCAGCCATGTCTGTGGTGCTTGGAGCGGCGTGTCGCCACGCGCAACATTAACGACAAACGCAGCGGTAATGGAATCGATCAGACCGGCGCGCCAAACGGCACACGTAACTATGCCCGCCAACAGAGCCAGACCGACGGAAACGCTCAGAGATCTCCAGGTGAATGTCTTCAATTCGGAACGGTGAGGAGTTGACGTCTAATTGAGGGACGCGAAGTCGGGCCACGTCAACAGGATTATACACTAGCAAGCGTTGTTCGTGGGTCGCGAAAGATCATCCAGAAATCGCGCGAAAACGCCAAAATGTGGGGGTTACCGAAAGACTGTCGAGGTTCACGCGGTGTCGTCAAGAGCGCGGATCGCGGAAAGCAGGGCGGGTTCATCATTGGCGAGCACGGTTCGCAAATCTACGAGCACGCGGTCGTTTTCGATCCTGGCAATCACCGGCGGATCGTGGCGTCGGAATAGGACTTCGATTTCGTTCGGACGGAAGTTGGTGTGTGAGATTGAAATTAGGGCCGTGCGCAGCCGCGCGGTTGGAGCGGCGCCGCCGCCAATAGCCGATTCACCGTCGATCATCTGAAGTTGCAATTTTCCTGATTGATCTCGGTTAGCCCGTTCGATGAAGTTGTCCGCGCGCGCGCTAATCTCTTCGTACGAAGCGGCCATCATTTGGTGCGTCGGGATTTCGTTTACGCTCGCGTGGCGTGCATACGAATCCAGGGTCGCTTCCAACGCAGCCAGTCTGAGTTTGTCAGCCCGTAGAGCACGATAGAGCGAATGCTTGCGCAAACGCTCGATCACTCCCGCGCGCCCAACCAGCAAACCGGCTTGTGGCCCGCCGAGCAATTTATCCCCGCTGAATGAAATTACGTCTGCGCCGGCTTCGAATGATTCGCGAATGACTGGCTCATCGGCAATGCCATACTGAGTGAAATCAATCAGCGCCCCTGAGCCGGCATCTTCGTAAAGCAAAAGTCCGTTGTCATGCGCGAGCGTCGCCAGTTCTGCTAATGTCGGACACTTCGTAAAGCCAATGATGCGATAGTTCGATGTGTGGACGCGCATGATCAGGCGCGTGTTGTCCGTGATGGCTTTCTGATAGTCGCCGAGTTTAGTCCGATTCGTCGTGCCGACTTCGATCATCTGCGTGCCCGATTGAGCCATCACCTCAGGCACGCGAAAGTCACCACCAATCTCGACCAGTTCGCCGCGTGAAACAATTGTTTCGGCGTCGCGCGCCAGTACTGACAATACCAGCAAGGCGGCGGCGGCGCAGTTGTTGACGACGAGCGCGGCTTCAGTCCGAGTCAATATTGCGAGTAGATCCTCCGCGCGCGCGCCGCGGCGACCGCGGCCGCCGGAATTCAGATCGAACTCCAAATTGCAGTATGCGGAGACTTCTGCAAGCGCCTCTCCGGCGGCTTCGGACAACGGCGCTCGGCCAAGATTTGTGTGCAGGATTACGCCGGTGGCGTTGATGATTCGATGAACCCCAGTGGCAATTTGCTGTTGATGGCGTGAAGACAGCATGCCTTCCGCTCTTTTCAACAGCCCCTCGCCGTTGGAAGTGTCAGTACCACCAGTGAGAATCTGCGCGCGCAATTGATCGACAACTTCACGCGCGACGCGCGTGGCTTGATCGGCTCCGAGTGCTGCCCGGAGTGAAGTGCCGGTCTGAGTCCTCAACAAAGCGTCGATCGAAGGTAGAGAACGAAGAATGCCCTCATTTGGCGATTTGGTGGTGGTTCTCGGCATATTAACGAATCCGAAGAATATGCTGATTCGCGCGAATCAGGCAATCCGGCCCGAAAAGTTATTGACAGCGTTTCAGGCGGACTCCTACACTCGAATCAGTGGCGCCCCCGCTCGCGCCGCTCGTCCAAGGGAGACTCCAGGTGCCGACTAATAACAATAGATTAGCGAGGCTTGCGGCCGGGCGTCGCGAGCGCAACAAGAATAAGAATGTAGTGGTCGACCAGGTGACGATCGAGGATAAGCTCGCGCGCCTCGAGGAAGATATCCGCCGGCTGAAAGTCGAGTACGACGTTTACTTTAATGGTGGCTCGAAGCGCGCGCCTTATGACACAAAGCTGCGCGTTGAATCTCACATGAAAAGACTCGGCGACGATCGGTCGCTGAGCTTTGCGCAGCGTTTTCACTACAACTCGCTGGCAACGCGGTACAACGCTTTCCGGGAAGTCTGGCGCCGAACAATGAAAGATCGAGAAGAAGGTCGAGACGCATACACCCTTCATCGCGCCGCCAGAGAAGCACAGGAAAAACAGACGCCGTTCACCGCGTCGAAATTTAGTTGCTCGGACGTGCGTCACGACGTGCAGACAATCAAAGGCGTGTACGACGCACTGATGGATGCCAAGCGTGCGTGTGGCGAAGCCGGACAGGACTTATCGTTCGCGAAGTTTCATCGACTGGTAGTTGAACGAACTGAAGCGTTAAAAGAAAAGATTGGAACGGACCGAATGGTCTTCTCAGTCGATGTTGAAGGTGGGCATGTGAGTTTTAAGGCAAAGGCTGAATGACAAGAGGCTAGAGGCTGGAGACTGGAGACTAGAGTTTGGAGTTCTGAGTTCGGAGTCTCTATTCTCTACCTCAAGCCTCTATCCTCTGCGTTACAAATCAAAAAGGCGATCTCGTTTCCAAGATCGCCTTTTCTTCTTGCGCGTTCCGGATGACCGGAAGCGGTCTAGTGGCTGTGCTTGAAAGCAAGCCGGGGAGACCGTTACGCCTTTGTGACTTTTTCAGCCTGTGGTCCTTTGGGGCCTTGCGTCACTTCGAACTCA
>DASYPX010000269.1:0-2699 GCA_036006125.1 Pyrinomonadaceae bacterium
TCGGCGATTTCAATTCATAAGTGATCCCGCGCCACTTGATGCGTCGCGAGACGGCCGCGGCGATCGCGTTGACAAGAAAAAGTAACGAAGCCAAAGGCCAGAGGCATGTGTGCGCCAGCGTAGTCGGCCAGGTTCGCATCCATTCGTCAGCGATCACCAATGTGACAGCCCGTAGTCGTAAGTGGGACTTCACCGCGCCCATCGCGAATATGAGTAGGAGAAACACGAACGGCGTCAGAAACGAAAGACCGAGCGCAGCGCGCACGGC
Source organism: Pyrinomonadaceae bacterium (assembly GCA_036006125.1). Classification (GTDB taxonomy): domain Bacteria; phylum Acidobacteriota; class Blastocatellia; order Pyrinomonadales; family Pyrinomonadaceae; genus UBA11740. The sequence continues at coordinate 269 of DASYPX010000269.1, forward strand.
GACAAGCGCGATTCCACCGAAGACTGTCGCGACGAATATCAGACTGCCGATGAAGACCGACTTCCAAAGAGGCGACGCGTACGCGCGCGTGATTTTCAACTGACGCGTGGTGAACTCAATGAGATCACCCACCTTCGAACGATGAAATGAGGGTGTCAGGCAATGCGGCACAAACTTAATAGGTAGCCCCGCTTCGTGCAGCACGCGCGTAATGGTGAAGTCGTCCGACACTGTGCCGCGCCAACGTTCCACGATATTCAATTGCGCAAACGTCTGTCGCCGAATGGCGGTTGACCCGCCCCAGCAAAAGTTTTTGTCGCCCCGCTTCCCGAGCGCTGAGGCAATAGCGGCATTCCAGACTGAGAGCAAGTGTGACGCAAACCCTGCTTTCGCCGCGACGAACCAGCGATAACCTGTGGTTGCGCCAATTGATTCATCTTGCAGCGGTCCGACCAATGCGCGCAGCCAAAATGTCTGTGGGCGCGCATCGGTGTCAGCAAACACTAATACCTCGCCTGCCGGATGCGCCGCACGCAGTGCGGCGCGCAGGTTGTGCACCTTCTGTCCGCTGTCACTCGCGACACCCGCGACGATCGTGCTAATCACCGGCCCGGTTTGTTTCTTGAAGGAGTGGCGCGCTTCCTCGATGACCGCAAACGCCGGATCATTCTCTGAGTCGCTCACGAAAATGATTTCGTACGCCGGATAGTTTTGCGCGAACAAGCTGAGGACATTCTCTTTCAGACCGGCGTCAACCCCGCGACATGGCACAAATACGGTGACGAAGGGTGTGTAATCAGCTAACTCTTGCGCCAGTTCTTTCTGCAAATAACCGACAAAACGGACGCCGCCACGCAGCGAGAGCAAACCAAGATAAATCGAAATGACGGCGAAGAAATAGAAGATGTAAAGAAGCAAGACGGGGAAAAGTTTACTGCGAAGCGGGGGGATTGTCCGAGACGAGGGGAGCGGCTGTGGCCGGCGCCACCGCGGCCGGTGCGGGAATCAACTTTTGCGCGAGCGCGATGAAGGGCTGTGGGTAAACGCCGATGATGATTATGAGGACCAGCGAAACCACTAGTCCGGCACGCAATGCAGGCGAGAGCGACAGCGGCTCGTCATCGGCCGTCACGTCGCCGAGATACATCACCTTAATGAATCGAATGTAGTAGTAGAACGAGACGACGATGTTGATGACGGCCCAACCGGCCAGCCAGTAATACCAGGACTTATGTTCCAGTTCGCCGCGATTCAACAGCCCCCACAGCAGAAAATACTTGCCGATGAATCCGCCGGTTCCCGGCAAGCCTCCCAGCGACAGCATAAAGATCGCCATCATCGCGGCCATCCCCGGCGCTTTCTGGGCGAGCCCCGTCATGTCGTCAACGTTGTCGCCGATGATGCCACGGCGGCGCAGGCTGATGATGATGCCGAAAGCGCCCATGTTCATGAGCGTGTACACCAGCAGATAAATGAACAAGCCGATGTTGCCGTAGGTGTTGTTCGCGATGATTGCCAGCAACAAATAACCTGCGTTTGAGATCGACGAGTACGCGAGCAGCCGTTTCGAATTCTCTTGCGTTATCGCCGCCCAGTTTCCGACCACGATCGTCAGCGCGGCAACGATGCCAAGCAAGGGCGCCCAATCAACCTGCATCGGCGTCAGCGCCACAAAAAAGATACGCGCGTAAAGCGCGAAGCTCGCGGCTTTCGATCCGGTCGAAAGGAAGGCCGTTACTGAAGTCGGCGCGCCTTCGTAGACGTCAGGCGCCCACATGTGAAAGGGCACGGCCGCGACTTTGAAGAAGAGACCGGCAGCAAGCGCGATCATGCCAAGCAGAAGCATCGGTCGAAGTTCGGCCGGGCTGCTCGCCAGACTCTTTCCGATATCGCCGAGATTGGTTGAGCCGGCGATGCCATAAAACAGCGACATCCCATACAACAGAATCCCGGAAGAAAATGCACCGAGCAGGAAATACTTCATGCCGGCTTCGTTCGATCGCTTCTGCCGCTTGGTAAACGCGACCAGTACATAGAAGGTCAGCGCCATCAATTCGAGTGCGATGTAGAGCGAAATCAGATCGTAGCCGCTCGCGAGGAACATCATGCCGACCGTCGCAAACAAGACGAGCGCGTAGTACTCACCATGTTGCTCGCGTTCGATGTCGAGATAGCGAATTGAAATTGCAATCGCCAGCGCCGCGGCGATCAGAAAGACCGCCCGGAAGATCAGCGCGAAGCCATCGATGTGCACCATGCCATAGAAGCCGTCCATGGGCGCGAGTGTCGGGAGCGAACTGAAGCGGAACGTGCCCCCCATGTTCACGAACTGCGCGCCCAGCGACACGAAAGCGAGTCCGATGCCCGCGAGCGAGAAATACGCAGTCCACTTGCTCAGCTTGTAAGGCAGGATCACTTCCATCACCAGTGC
>DASYPX010000270.1:0-7228 GCA_036006125.1 Pyrinomonadaceae bacterium
AAATTCCGAAGTCACGCCCGCACATTTTTATCTTGCATGGCAGACTCACGAAGCGAAGAATTTCGCGGAATCGTCGCGGCTCCTGACTGAACATCTCGCCGTTTACGCCGGCAATAATACGGACTTTCGCGGCAAGGCTGCATATTGGGCGGCGCGTGATAGCGAACGCGCGGGAAAGCTCGCCGAGGCGCGCGCAATCTATCAGGGACTGCTCGCGCGTTACGACGCGAACTGGTACGGCTATTTGGCGCAGCAACGGCTGAACGACATGACGCGCAATGGGAACGCGCCGGTTGAGAAGTTCGCCGCCGACTCGCTCGTGGGCCGTGCCGTTGCGAACCTACAAACCGTCACCGTCGCGCAAGAAACCGCGGGAGCACCAGAAGACGAACGGATCGCGAAAGCCGATCAGCTCAACATCGTCGGTTCAGACGATTTGGCGCTGGAAGAACTGCGGGAGCCTTCCGCGAGAAATTCAAACAGCCCGCGCGTGAATCTCGCGATCGCGAAAATTTATCGCGGTCAGAACGACAACGTGCAGGCGTTGAATTATCTAAAACGCAGTTATCCGGACTATTCCCAGATGAAGCCGGAAGAGATGCGTCGCGACGAGTGGGATGTTTTCTATCCGCTTCAGTATTGGGACATCATCAAGCAGGAATCGCAGGCGCGCGGTCTTGATCCATATCAAGTCGCCGGATTGATTCGACAGGAAACCGTTTTCAATCCGCGCGCGGTTTCACCGGCGAGAGCTTACGGACTGATGCAATTGATCGTGCCGACGGCGGTGACAACCGCGCGGCGCATTGGAACCGATCGCGCGATTACCATGGAGTCATTGTTTGAGCCACGCCTGAACATTCAACTCGGCACGGCTTACTTCAAGGACCAGCTGGATAAGTACGGCCGCATCGAATACGTCGCGGCGGCTTACAATGCCGGGCCGAACCGCGTCGTGCAGTGGCGCGCGTCTTTGCCTTTGCAAATCGATGAATGGCAAGAGGAAGTGCCGTTCCGGGAAACGCGTCTGTATATCCAGGGCGTCGTCCGCAACACGCTTCAGTACAAGCGGCTTTATGACGAGAATGGAAACTTTCGTCCCGAAGTCGGATCGCGCGCCGTCTATCCGTCGCCCAACGCGACGCCATCGCCGGCAGACACGATCAAGATTAGACGTGTGATTGGTGAAGAAGAGGAATAGCAGTTCACGATGTGAATCCCAGTTTCCGCATCAGTTGAGCAAAGCGTGCATCAGCGCGCAGCGAATCAAACCGCGGATCGACTTTAATATAGCCAACATCGGCGAAGGCGCGATCCTGGTAGCTCTTTTCAAGCCACTCGACCGCTTGCTCATTCTGCCCAAGGCCCGCATAGACCAGCGCAAAACTGAATGGAGAAACGGTGCGACGTTTAGAGATCTCTTTTAGCTGGTCAAGCGCTTTCGATGCGCTCTCGCGATCACCCGAAGCGCCGTACGCATGCCCGAGATACGCCAGCGCATACGGATCATCGTCGAGCTGGGTCGCCTTCTGATACTCGGCAATGGCTTCCGGGAACGAGCCCTTGCTTTCATAAGCCAGTCCCAATCCTAAGCGCGCGCTGTACCAGTTCGAATCCATTTCTAAAGTCTTTTGCAGTTGCTCAATCGCTTTGTCGTACTGCCGCGCGTAAATAAATGTGTCGCCCAAATCCATATTGATAACCAACGACACGGGGTCTAATTCCTGGGCCTGCTTCCCCTCTGCGATGGCCTCGTCAAAGCGTCCCAGGATCGACAACACCGAGTTTCCATACCATTGATGGACTGTTGCGTAATTCGGATTCAGTTCAATGGTCCGCTTAAATTCCTTTTCTGATTCCGTTAGATTCCAGTCATAAGCCCAGAAACAAAACGCCAAGGAGGCATGCGCCTCGGCGAGCGTGTCATCCAACGCCAAAGCTTTTCTCGCCGCCGCTTCTGCTTTGGGATAGAACTCTTTTGATGGGCCGCTGGAATAGCCCTGAAGTATTGCGTAACAGTCCGCCAATCCTACATACGCAAGCGCATACGTCGGATCTTTCTGGATTGCCAACTGGAAATACTCGATGCCTTTCTGGATTCCGTCTTCAGTCCTCTTGTTCCAGAAGAAGCGACCTTTGAGGTAAAGCTGGTAAGCCTCCGGATTGTTCGTGTAGCGCTTAGTCAGCGCTTGCCCTTCGACATCTGTAAGCGTCAACGTAAGCGCGTGCGCCACATTTGCCGAAATGGAATCTTGCGCCATGAATAAGTCAGTACACGCATCATCGCAGTGATATCCCCACAAGACCGAACCGTCGCTGATCCGAATTAGCTGCACGTTAATGCGGACGCGATCGCCGAGACGCTGAATGTTGCCATCAATCACTGCGTCGGTCTTTAGTTCGCGCCCAACCACAATCGGATCGTAACTCGTGTCGGCGTATTTCCGCACAGAACTTGTAGGCCGCACGAGAAGCTGTCTGATGCTGCTGAGGCGCGCGATGAGAGCGTCGGCGATTCCAAGTTCCAAATATTCTTCGCGGCCTTCGTTACTCAAAGGTTTGAAAGGTAGAACCGCAATCGTCCTGATTTGCGGGCGTGCCGGAATCACAGGCTCGGGTTTGCGAGAAGATTTCCAAACGATTCCGGCAATGACTATGGCGAAGACGGTCACGCCGAGAAGAAAGACCTTTCGACGGCTCCAGAAAGTAGGTCGCGCGATGGGCAGAAGGCCCGCCGATGACGCCACTGGCTCAAGCGTCGGGCCTTCCTTAATCACAATCCGCGAGCGTGTGCGTTCATGGATAACGACTGATTCCGTGCCCGAATCGACCGGTCTAATGTCGCCCACAAATCGATAGCCGCGACGCGGAATCGTTTGAATGTAATGCTTCTCTCCGAGGGTTTTTCGCAGAACAGAAATGTTCTGGGTGAGGTTTCCCTCTTCGACAAACGTGTCCGGCCAAACCTCGCTCATCAAACGATCTTTTCCGACCACGTGCCCATGGTTCTCGATCAGCAATAACAGCAGATCGAAGACTTTCGGCGTTAACGGCACGAGTTGACTATCGCGAGTTAAGACGCGGTCGAGACGGTCGATCCGGAACTCGCCAAATTCATAAGAGCTTCGATTTTCGGGACTCGAAGACATTGGTTTGAGAAATCTCTGAGAATTTCTGAGGACTTCAGGTCGCGGTGGGATTACCTTCGGTGCTGCTTTGAAACTGCTGACGATGAATTAGACCCGGACTCTGACGTCACGAACCGCGCGCCATTGTAGTGCGGCCTCTTTGAGACGGCAACGGTTTCGAGGGACGGATGAAACGCACTGAAATCATCATTGAAACGCAGCGGGTCACCGTTATTCAACGCCGTCGGCACTCGAACCAGGACGGCTATGACGCCAGCCTGATCAATATGCCAATCGTCGATGTGGCCGACGGCGATAACGCCGAATCGTCAAACGATGAGGTTGGTAACTTCAAAATCCCGGGAGAGGAGAAAGAACAATGTATAGATTCAAGAAATCGCTAATCGCTTTGACAGGGGTGCTGACGCTAGTCGCCATTGTCACAGTTGCGGTACCCCACATTGGCCGTGGTGCGAGCGGCACCAACGCACCGACTACTCAAACGCAAAATGTAAAGGTAGTGAATACAGCGGGAGAGCCCGTTCCAGGAATCGTCCAGCCCGCTGCCGGAACCGTTTGGAATGTTGGTGTAGTTGGAACGCCGAATGTTGCGGTCTCAAATTTTCCCGCTACGACCACCGTTGGTATCGATGGGTCGGCGAACACGGTGAAGATCGATACGACAGACCCGTTGCCCGTGCGTGACGTGGACAATCCCGGCAGACATCCAATTGCCGCATCCTGCACAATTAACAATAACCAGGGCTTTCCTTGCTTCGTAACTACCGTGCCGCCAGGTAAGCGCCTGGTCATTGAAATGGTTCAACTGCAATTGGCAAACGTTGGTTTCGAACTGACTGTCGTGACGAACAACACGACTATTACGTACCAATTTTTCGAGCCCAACCAGCTCGTTCGCGTATACGCTGATCCGTTGAGCACCGTCCAGGTGGCTGGAGGCACGGCTGGCACTAAGGCCGCCATTTCTGGTTATCTCGTAGATCTGCCTTAAAGACTGTTGGAGTTCGCGGTAGTTTCAGAAGACGCGCAGAAGCGACGAGTGGCCATAAAGTGCGCCTCAAGTAAGAGGAGTTTCAGGTGTGGCTCTACTGGAACCAACAAATGTTCCCGGTGTCGACAAAGCACTGCTGGAGCTGTTCGCATTCTTCACCGTCGTTATCGTTTTGGACCTCGTGCTAATGGTTGGTTCAATCGTCCGGGTGATTCGCGCAGTGCGTCGATGGCGTCGAGGCGGGCGTTCGGTCGGGGCGGTTGGACTCGCGGCGCTGGCTACCGCAATCGCAGCAGCTTGGTTGCTCTACTGGATTGCTTATGATCTTCGTGATCATTCGAGTCCGATTAACGGTTTGTTGGCAATCAACTTCGCGCTCTGTTTGCCGCCATTGATATGGCTGGTTGCTGCAATGCGCGCGAACCGCGCGCAAAGGCGTTGAGGAATCTATCCCATGCCGAATTCATCTCCGGTGGCCGCTCTTGACGTTATCCGGGACCGGCAAGACGGTGCGCCCCGTCCGTCGCTAATTAGTTCGACAGTCCGACCCTCTTCATCAACTGCGCAAATCGGGGATCGGATCTTAAACTGTCCAGGGTGGGATCGACTTTCAACCAAATCATCCAGACAGAGCGGTCGTCACACGCCTTATTCAGCCACTCAAAAACTTTATCAGTTTGGCCAAGACGCCGATAGATCTGCGCTAGTCCATAGCGATCCCCCGAATCTTTAAGTTGCGCGGCGCGCAGCTCCAAATCTTTCTGCCAATAAGCCGACCACCCTCCGGAATCATATGCCGCGCGCAATGACTGAATAGCTTCTCCGTTCACGCCCGAAAGTGTTTTCTGTTTCAGATCGCTTTCAAAAGCCTCTCGGTACTTTCCGTTCGCTTCATATGCCCAAGTGAGCCAGTTTTGTACAGCCGGAAAGGTTTGATCCATCTCAGCAGTCTCATGCCAAATCTGAATCGCACGGTCGTATTGGCGCGCGTAGTAGTAAGCGCGACCGTCATTACGGCTGATGAGAAGCGACAGCGGATCGAGTTCGCGCGCCTTATTGGTTTCGACGATCGCTTCATTTGTCCGCCCCAGCGCCTCGAGCAGCGTTGCATAATCGTCGTGGACGACGGACTCATTCGGATTAAGTTCCAACGCCTTTTGAAATTCAGCTCGCGCGCCCTCCCAGTCCCAATCGTAGGTTAATTTAACGAATCCGGCGGAGCTGTGTGCTTCGGCCAAATCCGGATCGATTCTCAAAGCCTCTTCGGCAGCTTTCCGCGCTTTTGGCATGGCGTCCTCTGAATGCGCGACGCCGAGAAACACAAGCGATTCATAAGCTTCGGCGAGCGCTGCATAAGCAAGGGCGTACTGAGAATCAAGCGTCACTGCCCGCTGCAGATATTCGACCGTTTTGCTTGCTGCCTCCTTCGTTCGTTTGCCGTAAAAGTAGCGTGCGTTGAGATAGGCTCGCAGGGCCTCGGAACTTGTTGTGTACCGTTTCGTCAGGGCCTCACCTTCAACGTCGGAAAGCGTCAAAGCCAACGAGTGCGCGACGTTCTCCGAAATGGAATCCTGGGCGCTGAATAGATCGGTACAAAGATCATCACAGTGATAACCCCATAAAACCGAGCCATCGCTAATCCTAATTAGCTGAACATTGATGCGCAATCGATCGCCGAGACGCTGAATGCTGCCATCAATTACCGCGTCGGTGTTGAGTTCCCGGCCAGCCACAATAGGGTCGTAATTTGTTCCGGCATACTTGCGCACTGAGCTGGTGGGTCGCACCAGAATCTGCCTGATACTGATGAGGCGAGTAATAAGCGCGTCGGCAATTCCGAGTTCCAGGTACTCTTCGCGTTCTTCGCTATTCAATGGTTTGAAAGGCAGGACCGCGATAGTTTTGATTTGCGTACGCGGAGCAGGCGGAGCAGCTTTCCAAGTGCCTTTCCAAACGAAGCCTCCGATAAAGAGCGCCACCACTCCCGCGCCTAAAAGCAAAATCCTGCCCCGCGTCGACAAACGCCGGCGGACGATTAGGCTCGATTGCTGCGGCGGGAGTGAAGGTTCCAACTTTTCGGTTTCGTTAATCAGAATCCGCGAGCGTGAGTGCTCGTGGATAACGACTGATTCCGTGCCCGAATCGACCGGTCGAATGTCGCCGACAAATCGATAGCCGCGCCGCGGAATCGTTTGAATGTAGCGGCTCTCGCCGAGCGCCTTGCGGAGGACGGAAATGTTTTGGGTGAGGTTTCCCTCCTCGACGAAAGTGTCTGGCCACACCTCACTAATAAGCCGCTCTTTTCCGACGACGTGGCCATGGTTTTCGATCAGCAACAACAGCAGATCGAAAACTTTCGGCGTCAACGGCACGAGTTGGCCATCCTTCAGTAAGACGCGATCGAGGCGGTCGATCCGGAACTCGCCAAATTCATATGAACTTCGATTTTCGGGACTCGAAGACACTGGTTTTGAGAAATCTCTGAGAACTTCTGAGGACTTCAGGCCCGAGGTGGGATTAATTTCGGCGCTGTTTTGAAACTGCTGACCATGAATTAGACCCGGACTCTGACGTCACGAACCGCGCGCCATTGTAGTGCGGCCTGTTTGAGACGGCAACGGCTTCTGGGAGACAAACATGAAACGCACCGAAATCATTATCGAGACGCAGCGGGTAACCGTAATTCAACGCCGTCGCCAAACAATCCGCGCGCCCGACCACCCGCATTCGGCCAATCTGCCGGTCGTCAACGTAATCGGAAACAACCGTACTTCGGCAGACGAACAGTTTGGCAACAAGAAGATTCAAAGACAGGAGAACGAACCATGTACAGATTCAAGAGATCGTTAGTCGCATTGATGGGAGTGTTGACGCTCGTCGTCATCGTTACGGTCTCGATGCCGCACATCGGTCGCGGCGCGAGCGGGACGAGCAACAACGCCCCCACCAGTCAGACGCAAAATGTAAACGTCGTAAATACGCCGAGTGTCAGTGCTCAACAGAGCGGTGTCTGGAATGTAGGTATCAAGGGTACACCCCCTGTGACTGTTTCTAATTTTCCGGCGACTACCAATGTTGCTATCGATTC
>DASYPX010000271.1:0-5487 GCA_036006125.1 Pyrinomonadaceae bacterium
ATCCGGTTTCGCGCAGCGCGTCTTCAACTAAATTAAGAAACTGATCGCGGGTTCGGCCGATCCGCAAAACATCACGCATCGACTCGTATTCAGGCAAAGGCGAGATCACGACCGGCTTTCCGGACGCGAGGTACTCGCGCACTTTGATCGCGGAACCGTAACTCGTGAACGGAACTTCCGTGTTCCAAGGCAGGACGCAGACATCGAACCCTGCGGCGTAATGAGGCAGCTCTTCGTATGAGACCGGCGGCAGAAAATGAACGTTCGGCAGTTCTTCGATCTCCAGTCCACGCGATTTGTTCCCAATGAAAACCCAGTTCCAGTCGGTATGCTCGCGCGAGGCTTTCTTGATTAGTTCCTGATCAATCAGCCACGGTTCAATCGCGCCGAAGTATCCAATGCGCGGGTTGGGAATCTTCGCTACGGCTGCGGTAACTACGACTTCGGCTTCACTTAAACGCGACCAGTGATCGAAATCGACGGCCTGCTCGAGCAAGTGTGATTTTTCGCGTCCAGCAGTTGCTTCGTCAAAGAGCTTGCGGCTCGAATAAAAAACCAAATCGGCGGCTTCAATGGCGCGCTCGTGCAACCTGCGAATTAGCGCCGGGTCAGTAGCGTGATCCATCGTATTTGCGTCGTACTTGTCGGAAACCTGATAGATGACCATGGATTCATCCAACCTTCCGACAACTTCAACGGCCGTCGGAATCGCAATCCACAAAATCGGTTTGGTGAGACCGCGACGTTTGGCGAGTGATGAGATCTGCGCTGTCAACAGACGCCGATTTGTCGCGGCCGCCGCGGCGCTGCCAAAAAACGGAACGACGGCGGGCGAGACAACAGTGATTCCCTCGTCCGTTGTCCGCGCGAGTTTTGCGTAGCTCTTCAGCTTTCGTTTCACACGCGGCAACAACTCGCCGCTCCTCACCGGCGCGAGCCCCATCGAAATGGAATTGACGAAGATGACTTTGTTACCGGCGCGCGCGAAGCGGCGCATCAGATGGTTCTTCGAATGCGGATGGTGGTACCACCAGTCCTCGCCGCCGAAACAGATGATGGAACGGTCGTGTAGCATCGCGCAGGAACAGTATCAAGTATGACGCCCCTCTCAGGGAATTCGTCCAAATCCGCGCCAGCTATTCTGGTTGTGCCACGTAATCGCCACGTCCTGCGCGCCAACATCGCGCCACCACGCTTCGAATTCCTCACGTGAAATGTAGAACGCGGTCGGCGCGACCAGGTGATCGAAAACGATCGAGTGCTGCTCGCGCCAGTTAAAGCGCGAGATGTAATTCAAATAATCGTTATAGAACAGATGACGCGCCAGTTTCTTTCCCGAGTCGCCGCGATTTAGGGGTGCATAAATCAATTTCGTCGCGAGATACATTACGGCGGCGGGCAACTTTGACAAATAAAAGAGTGCGCGGCGATTCATCGACGAAGTCCCGCGGCGCACCGGATTCACAAAGCTGACAATCCAGCCGTTGTTCTCTGCGCCGTAAATCCAGGCCGACATATGACCGCCGGACTTCACTCTGGAGACCAGCGATTTGAATCCTTCCCGTGGATTCGGCAAGTGATGGAGGACGCCGACAGAGAACGCGTAGTCGAACGCACGGCGCAGCGGCAGACGAAAAATGTCGGCTTGAATAACATGAGCATTCGGCAATCCGCGCGTCGCTACGAAAGCAACTTCGACTGCGTCGCTGAGATCGACCGCGACGATGTCCTTTGCGCCCCACCCGGCGATGCGCCGCGTGTGACGGCCTTTGCCGCACCCACCTTCCAACACAACCTTTCCCGCGAAGAACTCGGACGTGGCCGGCGCGATCCAATCGAGAAACTGCTGTTCGTATTTCGCGTCATCGTGCGAGAACTCCTGCCATGACCAGCCGAAACTATCGGCCGTTGCCTGTTTGTCTTCTTCAAGGCTTGCCAGATCCGCGAAACGCGGAACGCCTCGCAAAATTGCAAAGGCCTTCGCGCATGAGTCGCACTGAAGTTCTCCGGCCAGAACTTCAATGCCATCTTCCGCGGAAACTGAATTGAGCTTGATGTCGCCGGCGCAGACTGGACAGGCGAGATAATTCAGGAGGGTCCTCTTCATTAATGATTTGACACTGCGCCCTCCCTCACGGGCGGGCTACTGCCCGCGTTTCTCATTTGGCACGAGCGACGCACAGACCGGAAACTCCGACCGGAAAGTTTATGAAGCGCAAGAACGTCGCCTCCGCGCCCAGAATGCGGGCGAACAACGGGTTAAAAATTGGAATATTGATCCGTGCTTCAGTATCCGTCTTAAGGCCTGTGATTCGCATGAGCAGCCGGATCAGAAAAACAGGCGGTAGAAACGTGATGTTTGCGTAAGTCGCGCGCTCAACTTCAAAGCCTGCTTCTTCCAGGGCGCGCTGCAATTCGGGAAGCGTGTAGCGGCGCCGATGATTACTCACTACGTCCTGCACGCCCCACAGCCACATAAACGTGGGCACGAAAATAAGCGCGTGCCCTCCGGGCCGCAGCACGCGGCGCATCTCGCGCAAGCCGCCCACATCGTCGTCCAGGTGCTCAACCACATCGAGCGCGGTCGCTAAGTCAAAAGTCCCGGACTCATAAGGCAGTTCCTCCGCCGCGCCTAATTTGACGTTCGTCAGTCCACGTTCGCGGCAGAACTCGATCGCGTCTGGCGACACATCGACTCCTTCGGCGTCGCCGAACTCTGAAAGTGTTTTCAGATTCGCGCCTGTGCCGCAGCCCACGTCGAGGATGCGTGGCCGCCGCTCCGTAATTTGCGCGCAGATCTCTTTCACGAAACTCACGATAATTCGCCGCCGGCCGACATACCACCAATGCGTCTCTTCCAATTCATAAAAAACTGGATAGACATGCGACATCATCTCGCGCGGCAGCGGCGTTTCGCTGCATTCCGCCGGCGTAATCTTTTTCGCAGTCGTGGCAGTCACAGTTAGTCCAGTAAGAAACGCGCGCGTCCCGTCCGATCTGCGGACTTAGCCGTCGCGGTCTTCGCGCCGGTGAGCCGCTGAAGTTGATCCGGAACGGCCACACCCGAATCAAATCCTGCCGCAACTTTGAGAAAAAGTGCAAAGAGCGGCCACCAGACGGGCACGGGCAATGCGTTGTAACGTTTCGCCAGTCTCGCCGCTAACGCGCCGGCGTTGAGATCTTCCGGGCCACACAGCTCGACAATGCTTAATCCTGTTGAGGACTTCATGATCTCGTCAGCGACAATACCCGCGAAATCGTCAACGTGCAGTGGCGCGAATGCAATTCTCGAATTACCAAACAACCACAGCGTCAAATGCCACCGTCGCGCGAGCCCAATAAGCTTATCCACGCCCTCTCTTCCTACCGCCCCATAAATTTCGCTCGGTCGAATTATCAGCAAACTCTCCCAATCAAATTTCTTCAGTTCGTCTTCCGCAGCCAGTTTTGATTTACCGTAAGTGCCACATTCCGGCGTCGCACAGCGCGTACTAATGTACACAAATCGCCGGCAGCCGCGAGCGCGGGCGCTCTCCGCCAGACGCCTCGTGCTGCGATGATTGACGTTCCAATAGTGCTCGGCGTCGTGTGCGTGCGTGATTCCGGCGAAATGAATCACTATGTCAATCGCTTCCGGCAACAATTGTTCGGCGAACGGCGCGGCGAGGTCAAAATCAAACACGCGGACACGCGAGTCAATGATGCTTACCTCACCGTGATGCCGAGCGCACCAAACTTCTATGTCCTCGACCGACTGGAGCAGCCGCTCCAGGACGCGACGTCCTGCGACTGAAGATGCTCCCGTAAAAAGAACGCGCATTGGCGGTATGAGTAGCTGCGATTGCAACCAAGGGCCTGCTATCTATACCATGCGCGCGTGAGCGAACCGTACTTCTCTCTGGTGGTTCTGTGTTACCGCAGCGGGCACAGCATCATTCCCTTCATCGAGAAGCTGCGCGAAGCGCTATCACGCTGCAACTTTTCTTCTGAGATCGTCCTGGTCGGAAACTACGTCGAAGGCAGCGACGATGAGACGCCGGAAGTCGTCGCGGAACTCGCGAACAAGTGGCCTAACGTGCGTGCCGTGGTGAAGGCGAAAGAAGGCATGATGGGTTGGGACATGCGCACCGGTCTGGACGCGGCGCGCGGAACTTACATTGGCGTGATCGACGGCGACGGGCAATTTCCGCCGGAATCGATCATTGCCTGTCTGATAAAAGCCGAGTTGGAGGGTCTTGATCTAACCAAGACGTATCGAGTGCTGCGCGATGACGGTTTGCATCGGCGAATCATCTCGTGGATTTACAACGGGCTCTTCAAATTGCTGTTTGGACTAGCGGTGCGCGACATCAATTCCAAGCCGAAAATTATCCGCGGCGATAAATATCCTCTCTTACAGTTGAAATCGGATGATTGGTTTGCTGATGCCGAGATCGTCATCCGCGCGCGCGAACTTGGATTCAAAATTGGCGAAACGCCTGTGCATTTTCGCTCGAACGACCTGCGCGGATCATTTGTAAAACCCGCTGCTCTCTGGGAGTTTACGGCCAACCTGTTCCGCTATCGGTTTGGCAACAGGAACGAAAAGCGACTTAAGAAAAACCACGAAGACTCGACGGCATTGAGTCAACGCTAGATGCGCAGGCGCTTCCAGGCGCGCTTGCTCCAAGCTGGAAGCAGCGAAACCGTTACGCCTGCAAAGATGATCAAGATTGCCTGCATCGGCAACCCATAACGTATCTCGGAATGTCCGACCGCGAGGGTCGCGAGATAGTAAAGGACAGTCGACAGCAACAACCAAGTAGCGACACGCTTCAATCGAAACGCAAACCAAATTCCGACGAGCATCAGCGGCAGAGCAAGCCAGCGCCAGATGCTTTGAATTGCGCCGAGCGTGTTGACCGTCAAAGCGAGGACCCCCCTTTGCCGATTCTCCGGCAGCGTCTTTGGCGCAGTGACGTTGATACCGGTACTGCCGAGCCACGGTGACGGTTTTCCCGCAAACTTCAGGTGACCCCAGATACGGTTTGCCATTACCCCGACAAACCAGATCGGATGACTCTTGATGATCACAAGCGCGCGACGCCCCCGTTCGCGATCCCGACGTATTCCGTCCGGATACGTTAATGCGAGCGGCGCATTGGCTGGCAGATTCATCGCAACTCGATCCTGTTGGACCATCTGTTCGTCGCAACAGGGCGCGCCAAATTTAGCTCCGCGCTCTGTTTCGCCGATCCCCGCCAGCAGGTTCCAGCCGACATTCAAGCCCGTCGGGGCAACTTCCGGATAGAAGACCACCAGGTTGCGAATGACCACGGGCGCGATGACAAGCAAGGTAGCGAGGACGACACCGAGACTAATTGCCAATCTCTGCCGACGTGCCACCGGCAGGAAAATAAACAAAGCCGCGGCCCAAGGCACAAACAGGAGCAGCGGATTTACTCGCATCCACGATGCGACACCAAGAAAAGCGCCGGCGGCCAGCGC
>DASYPX010000272.1:0-2776 GCA_036006125.1 Pyrinomonadaceae bacterium
TTTCGCAACGGCTCGCGGTACAGACGCTTCATCGCCTCGTCGTAACCAGTCCAGCGTTCACGCAAATCGAAATCCGGCGCGAACCCTGAAACGTGCGTCAGCAGTTGCTCGACCGTAATCGCGTCGCGTCCTCCCCCCTTCATTTCAGGAATGAACTTTACGGCAGGATCCGCCAGCCGCACTTCGCCACGTTCGATTAAGATCACGATGCTCGTGGCAGTGGCAACAATCTTGGTGAGGCTGGCTAAATCAAAAATAGTGTCCGTCGTCATCGCCTCTCGTTGTGGTTCAACGGCCCGTGCGCCATAAGCCTTGCGCCAGACAATTTGGCCATGATGACCAACCAGGACCACCGCCCCGGGCAGATCCTTGTTCTTAATTGATTCAGCGACGATCGGGTCAATCCGCGCGAGGCGTTCAATGGAGACTCCGGTTGTTCGCGAGGGAGCCGGACTAAGTTGGGCAACAATCGACGGCGCCAGCAGAAACGCGAGCGCGATGGCGAGTTTCGAGCGATGCGCGATCATTGTTGAGACTGGTTTGCGTTGGACTTCAACTGAATTCCGGCGCCGAGAGGATACAGACCAGGAAGCGAGATCGGCAAACGGCCGGTGACATCATTCTTCCCGAGCAGCGCATTAGCCGCCGATCGTTGCAGGCTCGGCATGTCGCCGTACGCGACCAGATAAGTCCGCAGCTTTGGAAAGCTCAATAGTAAATAGGGATTGCCAAAACTGATTCCGACAAGCGGTGCTTGTCGATCAAGCAAGGCATTCAACGCGCGCGCGCCGGGTTTCGGCAATGCGACGCTGCCCGCTTGGCCGCTGCGAACACGACCATACATCGACACGATCACGACATCGGCCCGCGCCGCAGCGTCCAGCGTCTTCTGCAGTTCCGCATCCGATGAGCGATCGTCCAAAACGATCGTGTCCATCTTCACGCCACCCCGATTCATCTCGGCGACAAACGATTGCGTGATGAAGGAGCGGTCGTCACCGTTTGTGATGGCGAGGTTGAATACCCTGGTATTGGGCGTCAACTTCAGCGGCACCACGTTCGCATCATTGCGCACCAGGGTCATCGCATGGCTCGCAATGTCATCGGCGAGCGCCGCGACTTGCTTGCCAGCCACAACCCGATCGATTTCGTCGATCGGGGTAATTCTCTGCTGCGCCAAACCGAGATCGTATTTCGCGGCGAGAATCTTGCGGGCTGATTGTTCAATTCGTTGTTCCGTCAACCGGCCGTTCTTCACCGCGCCAACCACTCCGCGAAACGCTGCGTCAGGATCCGCCGGTTTTAACAGTTGGTCGACGCCGGCTTCGAGGGCGCGCACTGATGCTTCTTCCTGCGTGAAATAAAGCGTCAATCCGCTCATGCTCATCGCGTCGGTGACAATCAATCCGTCGAACCCGAGATCGTTGCGAAGAATATTATTTACAACCGGCGAAAGCGTCGTCGGCATCGTGCCTTTTTCGACGACGATTTCGCTCGCTTCATCGGTTTCGATGGCCTTCACCTTGCGCTCCCGCGGCAAAGGCGTAATCACGGTTGAGTCGATTCGCGGCAAAGCAATGTGGCCATCCATGACTGCACCGACGCCCGCACTGACCGCGGCGCGGAAAGGAACCAGTTCTACTGAGTTCAGCCGTTCTCGAGTGACATCAATTTCCGGAAGCCCCCGATGCGAGTCGACTGCAGTATCACCATGTCCAGGAAAATGTTTCGCAGTCGCGATCACTCCGGCACTTTGTGCGCCTTCGACAAACGCGGCGACAAATTTCGCGACTTGCTTCGGGTCTTCGCCGTACGAACGCACGTTGATCACCGGGTTGGCCGCGTTGTTATTCACGTCTGCTACGGGCGCGTAAATTTGCTGCACACCCAAGGCGCGCGCTTCGAGTCCCGTCAACTCGCCGGCGCGTTTTGCGTATTCAGGATTTCCGGTCGCAGCGATTGCCATGTTCCACGGAAAGTTTACGGTGTCGTCAAAACGCATGCCCGCGCCGGCTTCGAGGTCAGCCGATATCAACAACGGATGCTTTGCCAAACGCTGCATACGATTGACTATGACTACGGATTCGTAAACTGGCCCGCGAAAAAGGATGATGCCGCCCACGTGGTTGTCGACAACTTGATGACGCAGCGTTTTGAATGCGTCGCTGTCCTGATTCAAATACGTCGCGTTGATGCCGACCGAGATTAACTGGCCCACCTTCTCTTCCAGCGACATGCCTTTGAGCTGTTTGTCGGCCCATTTCAGCGCTTCTTTCGAGGCATGACGCGAGTACGGCTTCGGTTTTGAAGATTGGTCGGGAACCGGCGTGACGCCAGCTGAAACATTTGCCCCTCGAAAAACGATCGACGTTATCGATAGAACAACCAACAGAACGACCGCCGCCGCGCGCATGCTAGCGCATCTGAACGTTGTCACTCGCTGATGATTCAGAACAAAACTCATAATTTAGAGGTCAGGTGCGAGTTCATCTTGTCGCGTCTTTGCCGCCGGCGCAAACGCCAAACTCGCTAACCACGCCACGACCAATGTTATCGCGCTGCCGAGAAGTACATACCACGTCCATGCGATGGGCGTATAAAATCGCACGTACAACATCGCCAGAATGCTGGCGGCCATTCCGATGAGCGCCGGAGGCTCGCTCACGCGCCGCAAGAACGTCCCGACCAGAAACACGCCCAGAATTGGTCCATTTATCAACGAGGCCACCGAGAGGGCCTTATCGAGCGCCGAACTCGACGTGCGCATGGCAACTAA
>DASYPX010000273.1:0-3621 GCA_036006125.1 Pyrinomonadaceae bacterium
ATGGCAAATGATCGCATCGGCCGCACCGTGCAGGATGCGTGGGTTGAGAAAGACGTCGTGCAATGCGGCTACTGCCAGAGCGGACAAATCATGACCGCAGTCGCGCTCTTGAAAGAGACGCCGCGCCCAACCGCAGCGGACATCGAGCAATCGATGGGCGGAAATATTTGCCGCTGCGCAACCTATGTGCGCATTCGCGAAGCGATCGAACTCGCAGGGCAACGATTGAAGTAGTCATCGAGGATTCACACCATGTCGACAGCAATTAAAAGAATGAGGGACGACGAAATCACGCGCCGATCGTTTTTGCGCGCATCAGCGACGGCCGCCGGTGGGTTAATAGTGTCGCTTTACTTCGATCAAACTCGGGCTCAGGAAGGTGCCTCTGCGCCGCAGGGTCCGCCTAAGATCAACTATCCACCCGACGCTTTTGTCGAAATCCAGCCGGACGGAAAGATCGTGATTCAGGTGAATCGGCTCGAGTTTGGTCAGGGCGTGCACACAGCTCTGCCAATGGTGCTCGCCGATGAGATGGACGCTGATTGGGCCAACGTCGTTCCACAACTTGCGCCGGCGAAGGACATCTACAAAGACCCGCTGTTTGGAATTCAAATGGTGGGTGGCTCCGGTTCGATCGCGCATTCGTTTCAGCAGTATCGCGAACTTGGGGCAAAGACGCGCGCGATGTTAGTCACGGCGGCCGCGAAGAATTGGAACGTTGCTTCCGAGTCCTTACGCACCGAGCCGAGCGTTGTCATTGGTCCAGGAGGAAAGCGCGCCACTTATGCTGAGCTTGCGAAAGCTGCGAGTGCGCAGCCGGTTCCGGCAAAGGTACATTTGAAGAATTCGTCGGAGTTTCGTTACATCGGTAAACGAACACCGCGTCTGGACAGCCGCGCGAAATGCGACGGCTCGATCAAGTTTGGACTGGATTTCGATCAGCCGGGAATGCTGACAGCAGTCGTAGCGCATCCGCCCGTGTTCGGCGCGAAGGTGAAAGACTTTAAGGACAATGAAGCGAGACGCATAGAAGGCGTGCGCGAGGTATTTCAAATTCCACTTCCGCGCGGAAGTGGTATCGCTGTCGTGGCCGACAAATTCTGGACGGCAAAACGAGCGCGCGACCTTTTGCAGATCGATTGGGATACCAGCGAAGTTGTAAAAGAAGATTCGACTGCGCTCTGGACGAAGTACAAACAACTCGCTGGGACGAAGGGCCTCAACGCGCTCGCGCAGGGAGATGAAACCGCCCTCGATAAGATCGCACCGGCGAATCGCATGGTGGCTGAGTTTGAATTTCCTTATCTCGCCCATGCGCCGATGGAACCGCTCAATACAACCGTTCGGTTCGATGGCGATCGCGCGGAGGCCTGGGCCGGTTCTCAATTCCAAACGTTCGATCAGATGGCGATCGCGCAGACGCTCGGAATCAAACCCGAGCAGGTCACCTTCCATACAGAAATGGCGGGCGGTGGATTCGGCCGGCGCGCGGTGCCCGATTCGCATGTGCAACGCGAAGCTGCCGAAATCGCGAAGAAACTTCGTGGCACGACGGTCAAACTCATCTGGACGCGCGAAGACGATATCCGCGGCGGCTTCTATCGACCGATGTTTTTGCACCGCGTTGAAGTGGGCGTCGGAGCGGACGGCTTGCCCGCGGCGTGGCGGCACGTCGTCGTGGGCCAATCGATCATGGAAGGTACTCCGTTCGCTGCGTTCATGAAAAACGGAATTGATCCGACGGTCGCCGAAGGCATCACCGACACACAATACAACTTGGCGAACCTCAATGTTTACATTCATCAACCGAAAGTGAACGTGCCGGTGCTTTGGTGGCGCTCGGTAGGGAACACCCATACCGCATACGTGATGGAAACTCTGATCGAGGAACTCGCGGAGCGAGCGAAGCTGGATCCGATCGCTTACCGGCGAAAGTTACTTAAGCCTGGGGCAAAGAAACTACGCGCCGCGCTCGATCTGTTGGAAGCGAAAAGCGCGCCCTGGCGTCAAACACTTCCGAAAGGTCATGCCGTCGGTTACGCGTTGCACGAGTGTTTCGATACAGCCGTCGCCTGTGCAGTCGAGGTTTCCATTGCCAACAAACGTCCCAAGGTCAATCGCGCAACGATCGCGGTACACTGCGGCTTAGCGGTGAATCCTTTAACCGTCGAAAGTCAGTTTCAGGCGGGTGTGGGATTTGGGTTGTCGCAACTAATGGCGAAGGGTGCGATAACTCTAAAAGACGGTAACGTCGAGCAACGCAACTTTCATGAGTTCGTGCCGCCTTACATCATGGACGCGCCCGTTTCTGTTGACGTGCACATCGTGCCGAGCACCGACGCACCCACCGGCTGCGGCGAACCACCAGTGCCGGTGATTTCACCGGCGGTGGCGAACGCGCTGAGCAAACTAACGGGTAAGCGATATCGCAGCTTGCCGTTAGTTCAAGTCTGAGACTTCCGAGTATTCGGTAGCTCTATTTTCGTTTCGAAACGTACTCGCCAGACGGATCGATCTGCTTTATCGCGGTGATTTGTCCGTTCTCTTCGACGAACTCAACGATCACATCAGCAAACTCGGGAATCTTGAACTTGAGTCCTTTATAGGGCAGCAGTTTTTGGTCCGGCGCACCCGGCCGCACTATGAATAGACCGACGCCGGGACGATAAGCCACTTGAAACTTCGCGCCACTCACGCTCTCGTAATTTCCCGCGAGCCGCTGCGCCACGGTTTCGTCCAACTTCGCAGCACGTCGTACGAAGGTCACTTCACCTTCGTCCAGTGACACCGTCGCTTTGTCGATGTCGCCTTGCGGATTGGTTGTGAAGTTGATCGACCATTTGCCTTCTTCTTCATCATTCGGCGAATCGAAACGGTCGTAATGAAAATGCGCGAGCGGCAAACCAATCTTGTGAAAGTCAAAACGTAGCGCGTTGTCTTTCATCGAAATCTTCAACGTGCCATAGGCCGGGTGATCATAGTCGCCGACGTACTCTGACAATTCGTGCGAAGGTTTCGTATTCGGCACGCGTCCGAAACCGGCTTTGGCGCGCGCTTCCATGCCGGCTTTCTTATTCTTCAGACGAATGTCCAGCAGGCGCTGCGTCCACGGCGTTTCGTCCATACCAAGCAGACGTTCGTAAATGTTGTAGCTGATCGCGTTGTACAGCGGCGCGGTGTGATTGCCGATCACGAACACTATCACGCCGATGTGCTCGTTCGGCATGTAGGAAATCTGGGAATGAAATCCCGGCAGGTCGCCGCCATGGAAGGCGATCAGGTGACCGCGATATGAAGCTGTCCAACGTCCCATGCCGTACGCCTGATTCAAAACCTCCCACCAACCGCGCGCTTGCGCACCAGCGTTTGGCAGGGCAATCGCAGGTTCCAGCGTCGCGTTGATAACCTTTGGTGGCAACACTTGCTTGCCGTTGTACATGCCGTTGTTCATCAGAGCGATCAGCCAGTGCGACATGTCTTCAATATTTGAAATGATCGCGCCCGCAGCTGCCAAACCATCCGTGTCTTCGTAGTAGGGAATCTTGTATAGATCGAACGAATCGCGCCGCTCGGTGAAGGGCACTCCGTAATCGGGCTGCTTCAACATGTCAGAGATTGAAT
>DASYPX010000274.1:0-12284 GCA_036006125.1 Pyrinomonadaceae bacterium
TGCGTCAGATCTTCGCGGCCAAAGGATTCGATGGCCCAGACCTGGAACGTGTGGTGGAACTCATTACGTCTGATACCGATCGCTGGGTGCGGACGATGTTGACCGAAGAATATGGCTTGCCATTGGAAGCGCGTTCGCCGTGGCTCGCCGCGCTGATGACTTTGAGCGCGTTTATCGTTTGCGGGTTGGTGCCGCTGGTTCCATTTCTCTTTCGGATACCAAACGCGTTCGCGGTCTCAATTCTTCTGACCGGCGCGGTGTTCTTCATTATCGGTTCGATCAAGAGCCGCTGGTCCACAATCGGGTGGTGGCGTTCCGGTTTGTCGACGCTCGTTGTCGGCGGAATTGCCGCGGCGCTGGCATACGCGGTGGGAATTGTGCTGCGAAGTGTCGCCGGTTAATAGCGCGCGCAGGCTTTTTCACGCTGCAATCGCAACGATGCAATCGATGGGACACATTTCGATGCATTTCGGCTCGTCAAAATATCCGACGCACTCAACGCAAGTGTTCGAATCGATTTCGTAGATATCTTCGCCGGCGTGAACTGATTCGGTCGGACATTCAGCCCGGCAGGCGTCGCAGTTGATGCAATCTTCAAGAATCGTTAGTGCCATGATTCATTTCCCCCTAGCGCCGAGTATCGTTCTCGGCGTGCGACCATACAGTGACGCGCCTCACATGCTGAATGATTATTTGAATCTCATTCACGGTTTAATCGCCACTTTCAAGACACCGTCGCCGCGCTCGCCGAAGAGTCTGTAGCCCTCGGTTATGTTATCGAGAGAAAAACGATGGGTGAGCAAAGGCGTTAGATCTACGCGGCCAGTGCGCACAACTTCCATCAAGCGACGCATGCGTTCTTTTCCTCCGGGACATAAGGTTGTGACGATGCGGTGATCGCCGATGCCCGCGGCAAACGCGTCGTAAGGGATTTGCAGCTTGCCGGAATAAACGCCGAGACTCGACAACGTGCCGCCCGGACGCAGACTGCGGAGAGCGCTTTCGAAAGTTTGCTGGGTGCCGAGCGCTTCAATCGCGACATCAGCACCATCGCTCGTAAGCTTTTTCACTTCTGCGACTGGATCGCATTCGCGGTAATCAAGCGTGACGTCGGCGCCCATCTTTTTCGACATCGCCAGACGATTCGCATCGCCATCGACGCCGATGATGAGCGCGGCGCCCATCAACTTCGCGCCCGCGGTCGCGCACAAACCGATTGGCCCTTGCGCAAAGACAACTACGGCGTCGCCGATTTTGATTTGGCCTGATTCTGCGCCGCTGAATCCTGTGGAGGCGATGTCAGCCAGCAGAACGACCTGGTCATCCGTCAGCTCATCCGGAATCTTCGCGAGGTTTGCTTGCGCGTGCGGCACCAGCAAGTACTCAGCCTGGGCACCATTGATCGTGTTGCCGAAACGCCAGCCACCCAGCGCTTCATAGCCGCAGCCATGACCACACTGCGAAAGATTGCCTGAAAGACATGCGCGGCATTGTCCGCACGGCGTAATCGCGCCGACCAACACGCGATCGCCGATTTTGTAGCCGCTGACGCCTTCACCTAACTCTTCGATCACGCCCACCGGTTCGTGTCCGATGATCAATCCTGGCCGTACCGGATACTCGCCGCGCGCGATGTGCAGATCAGTTCCGCAGATTGTCGTCAACGTGACGCGCATCACCGCTTCGCCGATTTCCGGGTGGGGGCGGATGACTTCATTGACTCGAATTTCGTCTTTCCCGTGAAAGACGGTTGCCTTCATCTTCTCCATTTGAATCTCCGTTTCTTGCGCAACCCAGAAACGGGCACGAGTTGTGCCAACGGCGAGCGCTCAATTGACGCAGCTTTTCAACTGATGGATTGAAGAAGGCTGTGGACTTTCATTCATGTTGAGGACTTTTGCTCAGTCTTGCTTAACAAGACTGGCGAAACCTGAAAGGAAATTGCGTGTTCTGGTCGGTATGAAGGTTGCTCCATCGAACAATCATGCACCGAACTTAACGGCGGGAGCCTGCGTCATCAGAGTCGTCAGGCTTACCCATGATCTCAAATTTTGAAGGAGGCAATTATGAAAGTTAAGGAAGTGATGACCGAACAGCCGGCGGCTGTGTGGATCACCGATAGTCTCGCCAGTGCCGCGATCTCGATGTGGGAGAACGACTGCGGCATCCTGCCAATTCTGAAAGATGACCGCAAAGTCGTTGGCTTAGTTACCGATCGAGATATCTGCATGGCCACCGCGATCCGCAATCGGCCGGAATCAACAATTTCGGTTGAGGAGGTGATGAGCGGAACGGTTTATTCCGTTGCGCCGAACGATGACATTCACAAGGCGCTGGAAGTCATGCGTGAGCACAAGCTGCGTAGGTTGCCGGTGCTCGACAAAGCCGGCGAGTTGAAGGGTATTGTCTCGATGAATGACATCGTGCTGAGAGCCGAAGAGGCGAACGACAAGAAGCCGTCATTGACATTTCACGATGTGGTGAAGACCTACAAGGCGATCTGCGAACATCCGTTGCCGATGGTCGCAACGGCTACGGCAGGTGTCGCTGATCAATAGGCGAACTCTAGATTGCGCGAAAGGCAAATTCCGGCTCGGCGCTTTGTTGGCAGGAAATGCAGAGCGTTGCGGCCGGATTTGCCTGTAGTCGTTTTGCGCCGATCTCGCCGCCGCAGTCAGCGCAACGACCGTATGATCCTTCCGTCAGTCGATCTTGCGCATCGATGACATCCCGCAGTCGGCGCTCCAACTGAATACGATGCTGCCAGCCGATCAGTTCGAGATACTCATCTGCAGGATCGCTTTCATTCGCTGCGTAGCCTTTGCTATGGACCAATGAACCGGCGGCGGAGATTTCGCCGCAGACCCGTTCCTTTTCGGCTTGCAGCAATTCCCAAAGTCCGCCCGGCGGTGCGCTCGCCGAACCTTCCAAACCTTCGACGCTCTGAAGCAGTGCCCAATCGCTCATGATTTCCACCTCAACGATTTCACATACTGATAACAGCGCAGTCCAGCCGAGCAACCATCATTCCAATTTCCTTCCAAGCAAAACCCGCAAGGGCAAACCGATTCGTGAGCGTTTTCCCGCGAAACTTGGTGAACTTTCCGCAATAAATCTCGCCCTAACCTCCGAACGGTCAATGAATTCTTGCGTCTGCAGCGGGCACAAACGTTGCAGTGAAGGGCCTGTTTTGTAGGTGAGTTATGTCACAAATTGGTACCAGACAAGTAACTCAAACGACTCCCGATTGGTTAGCGACACACCGCGATGGCGATGTCGTCCTGCGCGATGGTTCGACCGTGCGAGTGCGGGTCATGCGGCCCGAGGACGAGAAGCTTCTCTTCACCCTGTTCAAGTCGCTGTCGGCGGATTCGCGGTGGCTGCGATTTCTTTCCACCGCCAGCGATTCGGCGCTTGCGGCTGAAGCGCATCGCGAAGCGAGTGTCGACTACTGTCGAAAGTTTGGATTGATTGCCCTGACCGGCGCGGACGATCGCATTATCGGTCATGCGTTTTACACCGCTATCAGCGAAGACCGAGCGGAAGTCGCCTTCGCGATCGCTGACGATTTCCAGGGCCGCGGATTGGCGACAATTCTGCTGGGCCAACTCGCCGAAGTGGCCGCCGCGAATTCGATTCACGTTTTCGAAGCGGAGACGCTGTCAAGCAACACGGCAATGCTCCACGTGTTTCGCGAGTCTGGTTTCCCGACGGAAATCACCGTCGCAGCCGGCGAACTTCTCGTGAGATTTCCGACCTCGCTGACGTCCGAAGCGATCGAGAAATTTGAGCGCCGCGAGAGTATTGCTTCGATCAATGCGCTGAAGCTGTTTTTCAATCCGCGCGCGGTGGCAGTCATCGGCGCATCACGTAAACGCGGTAGCATCGGCGCAGAGATCTTCCGCAACCTGCTTACTTACGGTTTTCAGGGCCCAATCTACCCGGTGAATACATCCGCGGAGGTCATTCAGTGCGTGCGGGCTTATCGAACCGTCGAGGAGATTCCCGGAGCGGTCGATCTCGCCCTCATCGTTGTGCCGGCAACAGAAGTTGTCGCGGCGGCCGAAAGTTGCGGGCGAAAAGGTGTGAAAGCGCTGGTCGTTATCTCGGCAGGGTTTTCCGAAATTGGATCCGAAGGGCAGGACGGTCAAGCCGAATTGCTGCGCGTGTGTCGTGCGTATGGCATGCGTCTCATCGGTCCGAACTGCATGGGGATTCTGAACACGGACAGCGAAGTGCGGCTGGATGCCACATTCGCGCCAACCGCGCCGCCGTCAGGCCGTGTGGGTTTTTCGTCACAGAGTGGCGCCCTCGGCCTCGCGATCATGGAATATGCGAACTCGCTCGGGCTCGGCATTTCCACGTTCGTATCTGTCGGCAACAAGGCAGACATTTCCGGAAACGATCTGCTGCGGTATTGGGAAAACGACGACGCGACCGAAGTGATTCTGCTTTATCTCGAATCATTCGGAAACCCGCGGAAGTTCTCGCAGATTGCGCGTCGCGTTGGCAGGAAAAAACCGATTGTGGTGGTGAAGAGTGGCCGCTCGAAAGCGGGGGCGCGCGCAACTTCGTCGCACACCGGCGCGTTGATTGCCGCGTCAGACATCACCGTCGATGCGCTGTTCCGTCAATCCGGTGTCATTCGCACGGACACGCTCGAAGAACTGTTTGACGTCGCCACGCTGCTGGCGAACCAGCCACTGCCGAATGGCCAACGCGTCGGCATCATCACGAACGCCGGCGGGCCAGCGATTCTGTGTGCGGACGCATGTGAGGCGCGCGGCTTGGAAGTTCCGCTGCTTACTGATGTTTCGCAGGAAAAGCTTCGCCGCGTCTTGAAACGCGAAGCCAGCGTTGCCAATCCGGTTGACATGATTGCGTCGGCGACGGCCCAACAATATCGTGAAGCGATTCGCACAGTCGCCAACGATTCGAATATCGATTCCTTGATTGTCATCTTCGTACCACCGCTGGTCACGCGGGTCGAAGATGTGGCGCAGGTTATCAGCGAAGAAGTCGCCGCACTCAATCGCCGCAAGCCACTCGCGGCGGTGCTGATGTCTCCATTGAAGCCTCCCGTTGCCCTGACCAACGCGCGCGTTCCTGTCTATCAATTTCCCGAGACGGCGGCGATCGCCATGGCGCGCGCCGCGCGTTACGGCGAGTGGCGCAATCGGCCTGAACCAGCGCGCGTTGAATTCAGCGACAGCAAACGCGAAGAAGCGGCGGCGATTGTGGCCACCGCAATGCAGCGCGGTGAGGGCTGGCTCACACCCGAGGAAGTTGCAGATCTGCTCGCGTGCTACGGCTTGCGTATGGTTGAGCAGAAATTTGTAAGGACCCCGGATGAAGCTGCTGAAGCCGCCCGCGAACTTGGTGGTCCTGTCGCGCTGAAGGTCATCGCGCCGACAGTCCTGCACAAGACGGAAGCCGGTGGCGTCCGATTGAAACTGCGCGATCCGGAAAAAGTACGGGCCGCTGCAAATGAGATGTTCGCGAAGCTCAAGTCGGAGGGACAGTCACCGACGGGCTTCATCGTTCAACGAATGGCCCAAGCCGGCGTCGAAATGATTTTGGGTGTGGTGCATGACCCGCAGTTCGGTCCGGTCGTGGCGTGCGGGGCAGGCGGGACTCAAGTCGAATTGCTTCGCGATGTCGCGGTGCGATTGACCCCGATTTCGCAACCGGAAGCGTCAGAAATGATCCGCGCGCTCAAGACTTATCCGCTGCTTGACGGCTTTCGTGGCGGCAAGAAGTTTGACGTGGCGGCGTTGGAAGACGCCCTGCTCCGCGTGAGCGCTTTGGTCGATGACATCCCACAGATTGCCGAACTCGATTGCAACCCGTTTGTAGTTACTGAACAAGGGGGAGAGATTCTCGACGCGCGTGTGCGCGTCGCGTCGGTGGAACCGCGGCCGCTTATGGGCGTTCGCGGTCAATAAATTAGGAGGACAGTGATCATGAAGAGTTTGCTCTTATTTGTGACTTTGGTTTGCGCGGTGGTGCTGACAAGCACTTCATTGGCGAACGATAAATCGCCTGCAGCCCGAAGGCAGAAGGCGACAGCTCAATTCACCCAGCCCGTCATTGTTCAGGGACTTACCCTCAAGGGCGAATACCTGTTTGTGCACGATGACGGTGCCATGCCGCGCGGCGAGGCATGCACGCGAATTTACAAAGGCAATGCCGAGATCGCCAGCAACCTGGTCGTTGAGTTCCATTGCGTGCCGATTCAACGTGACGTGGCGAAGTACTTCATCGTGCGCACGCAACAGCGAGCAGACGGCCTCATCGAAGTGAACGAGTTTCAGTTCAAAGGCGACACCGAAGCGCACGCCTTGCCGCCACTCAAGTAAGCGCTCGTTGCCAGTTACTTTTTTCCGCGCGCAACGTCGCGGTCCTTGCAAACCGTGACGTTGCCGCAGGTTTCATTGTGTGCGCGAGCTAAGGAAGCGAGACGAAGTATGAATACGAACACGTTAACCATCACCGACAATCGCACCGGCAAACAGTACGAACTTCCGATTGAGAACGAAACGATCAAGGCGCTCGACCTGCGCAAGATCAAAGTCAACGACGATGACTTCGGGCTGATGACCTATGACCCCGCCTTTATGAACACATCGTCGTGCAAGAGCCGGATCACCTTCATCGACGGCGACAAAGGCATCCTGGAATATCGCGGCTATCCCATCGACGAACTTGCGGAGAAGAGCACGTACCTCGAAGTCGCCTACCTCTTGTTGCATGGTGAGCTGCCAAACGAGAAGCAACTGGCGGAGTGGACTTGGGAGATCACTCACCACACGTTCATCAACGAAAGCATCAAGAAAGTGATGGATGGCTTTCATTACAATGCGCATCCGATGGGTATCTTGATCGCGACGCTGGGCGCGCTGGGGACGTTCTATCCGGACGCGAAAGACATCTTCAACCAGGACGCGCGCCGCAAACAAATTTATCGTTTGATCGCGAAAGTGCCGACCATTGCCGCCTTCGCTTATCGTCACCGGATTGGCATGCAGTACGCGTATCCGGACAACGACCTCAGTTACGAAGGCAACTTCCTGAACATGATGTTCAAGACTACAGAATTGAAGTACGAGCCGAACCCGGTGCTCGAACGCGCATTGAGCATTCTGTTCATCCTGCACGCGGATCACGAACAGAATTGCAGCACGAACGCGATGCGCAGCATCGGCAGCGCGCACACCGACCCCTTCTCTTCATTGGCCGGCGCGGCGGCGGCGCTGTATGGCCCGCTGCACGGCGGTGCGAATGAGATGGTGCTGCGGATGCTGAACGAAATCGGCTCAGTAAAGAACGTGCCGGACTACATCAAGCGGGTGAAGGCCGGCGAATTTCGGCTGATGGGGTTTGGCCATCGGGTCTACAAGAATTATGACCCGCGCGCGCGAATAATCAAGAAGGTCGCCTACGAAGTTTTCGAAGTGACCGGAAAGGATCCGCTCCTGGACATCGCGCTTGAGTTGGAGAAGGTCGCACTTGAAGACGAGTACTTCGTCAAACGCAAACTTTATCCGAACGTCGATTTCTATTCGGGAATCATTTACCAGGCAATGCGGTTTCCCGTCGACATGTTTCCGGTGCTGTTTGCGATTCCGCGGACGTCCGGCTGGCTCGCGCAGTGGTCTGAAATGCTGGACGACGGCGATCAGAAGATTGCGCGGCCGCGGCAGGTTTATCTCGGCGAACGTACGCGCGCCTACATTCCAATGAGCGCGCGCAACGGACAGGTCAAGGCCGCAACGGAACGCGAAGCTGCTTGATTCACACGTGCCGCCATCGCTGAGGAATATCGCCAGCGCGCGGCGGATTCCTTACCAGATTCCGATGAATCGTGACGAAAACCACGTGATTTTGTTTCGGGCACAGTCGTTGCTGAAGTCTTAAAACAGGAGGTGCGTCATGGCTAACGGAAACGGGCTGACAATCAAGAAAATCATGTGCCCGACCGATCTGTCGCCAGGCTCAGACGAAGCTTTGCATTACGCGCTCGCACTGGCGCGCGCGTATGACGCGAAGCTCATCGCCTTCCATTGCCAATCGGCGGCCGTGACCCCCGCAACTCAGGATGAACTCAAGGCGGCGTTTGAGAAGCAACTCTTTCAGCGGCTGAATGTGACTGAGTTGGCCCTCAACGATTGGGAGCGCGTGGTCAGTCACTGTGAAGATCCGGGCGCTTCCATCAGCGATTACGCGGCCGCGCATAGCGTCGATCTGATTGTGATGCGTTCGCGCCGCCGCCCGCATCGCGCGGCGCTGCTGGGATCGACGGCCGAATCGGTTTGCCGCACCGCGCCCTGTCCGGTACTGGTTACGCACAGTGACGAACGCGAATGGATCGCGGGACGCGAAGTCAGCCTAAAGCGCGTGCTGGTGGCCTATGACTTTTCTGATTATTCAGAGATTGCGCTCACACATGCGCTGAAGTTCGCGCAGGAGTATCAATCTGAGTTGCACCTGCTGCACGTGCTGCCGCCGTTTACTCTTAACGAACCCGAACTGGCGTGGTATCCGATTACCGATGAAGGGCCTTATCACAAAGCCGCGCGGCGCTTGCAAAAAGCGGTTCCACCTGAGGCTCATCTGTGGTGCAACATCAAGACGGCCGTCACTGAAGGCCAGCCTTACCGCGAAATCCTGAACTACGCCGATCGGCATGAGATCGATTTGGTCTGTATCGGCGCGCACGGATCGGGATTTGGATTGTTGACGCTATTCGGATCGAATGTCGATCGCGTGCTGCGCCAGGCGCGTTGCCCGGTGTTGGTCGCGCGCCCGTTACGCCACTCGCAAACACTCTCCGTCAAACGGCCGATTGAACAAGCCGTGTCGGCGGGTTTGGCGAGAAGTTAGATTGCCACCTTCGTAATCAGCTCGGCGAGCACTTTCTGAATCAAAGATTCATTAAGCCCGCAGGCAACAACGCTTGCGGGCTTTTTTTGATTTTGCTTACACGCTATTCGTAATTATTGATAGGTCCGTCCGTTGTGTTTGAGCCCAGGCACATGTTTCCCTTGCGGGTCGTGGTGAGCCCAGTGAACCGTGCCGCCTTTTTCGTTCCACTCGTAGACGCCGTAGAAACTTACAGTATCCCCTTCTTGTCGCTTTTGATTATCTCATTGCGGAGCCGATGCGAAAGCGACGTCGGTGATCAAAAGTGCGCCTGCCAGGTTTTGATCAAACTTAAATTGAACCGATCTAATGCTATTCAAATTCACCTGGGCGAACGCCGACAACGGAATGCGGACAGTGTTCAGCACTACCTTCGGAACGGGCCCGACGTTTCCGGGCGGAAAGTACAATGCCCTGGAGTAATCATTGACGCGCACTGAAGCCGTCCTTCCCGAGCTGTCAGTCAGAAGCACACTGAATTCCTGCAGCGCGCCCGCGATATTTCGCAAATCGGCGAAGTTGACGCTCACCCGAAATTGAACAGCCTGAAATCCGCTGACATTTCGCGTGGGTCCAGGCAAACCATTTCCGTAAGAGGCAGTCAAGTCACTCCAACCGGTTCGCAGTTGACTGAGACCGCGCGCATTAGAACGAGCGCTCGGGGTCGTGTGCGGCTGCCTGGCGTTAGGTTCGTCCGGCAGACACTTCTGCGGTTGCGGAGCAGGACCACCACATAAATCATAAGGTGAAAGACCGAAGGGCGTTACCGCGCCGCCCACGGTGTTGGTCGTCAGGTTGGTATTGGTAAGTAATCGATTGACGTCAAGCCGTAGATCCGAATTGTCCGGTGCGTGATAGGAAACGAAGAGATCATTGGTCGTAGCGGACGGCGGTGCCGGTGCATCTCCCGTCAACAGTGGTAAGAATTGAGTTTCGCCTCCCACGTACGCGCGAAAGAACGCACTCATATAAGCCAAACCCGTCCCACGTTGTTGTGCTTCAGTGAGCCGATGATTTCCGTTCACCACACCGCATTGCGAGTCGGAGCTACCGCCGGATACGAAAGCTAACCAGTCATCCGTTCCGCCCGGATACGGACTCGAGGGCGACCAGATGGTGTTGTAAAAATCATGGTTCGCTCCCATTACCAGCACGTAGTGTTTTGGCGCCGGATCGCCCGGCACGTTGTATCGCGCGTCGTCGTAGAAATGGACGCCTTGCAAATCAGAGACATCGCCATCGCAATACGGCAGCAGCACAGTTAAGGCAGCATTGTTGACGACGAAGCGGTTAAAATCGACCGGAGCGAGCGGAAACACAGCTTTGACTCCGTAAGGGGCTCCCTGCGCCTGGTTTAAGACATAATGTCTAACCACGCCTTCGCCACCGCGCGAGTGGCCCATCGTGCCGACCCTGGTCAGGTCGACTTTGCCCACGAACTTCGTGCCAAAAGGCGCACCGCCAACGGTGCTGAATGCATTCCAAAGATCCAAGTGCTTCTGAATCAATTCCGCACGCGCCAGCGCGCCCAGGTCACGCACCTGATTATCTTTGGCATTGATTCCGTTTGCGCCGATCGATACTACGATATAGCCGTGACTGGCCAGCACATCGGCTAAGTAATCGTACCCCTTATAACTGGGTATAGATTGACGGCCCATCGCGCAGGGCCATTCCAGAAACTGTGCGCCGTCACCTTGAAAACACGTTGCATGACGACCATGTAGCAGGATGATTAACGGCAGCGGCCCGCTCAAACTCGTCGGATAGTGAACCGCACCGATTAGTTCAACCGGCCCGGGAAAGTTCGTCGGGGTGAAAGCTGTGTCGCCAAAGTTATATTCTTCGGTCGTCACCGCCAATGGTCCCGGCGCACCAGGATCCGGAGTTTGGGCAAAACCCGTCTGCGCTCGCCACAAAGTGAGGAGCACGAACAGGACTAATGTAGTCGCACGATACATTTGGTTTTTGGCTTTCATTAGTGTTCCTCCTTAGCGAGTGCTTAGCTTTTCGGGCAGTTGCAGGCGAGACTCTTTGTTCTCGCCATAAGACAGTGCGATAACGCCTCCTTCGCGCAGTAGCGTCTGATCAAAGGTAATCACCGAAATCTCAGACAGTCGCTCGTTCTCTACACCTGAACCGAGCGGAACATCATCAACCCAGATCACTGCGGGCAGAGCGCGCACGGGAAAAGGTCCGCCAGTGATCGTCAGTCGCCAGGCCTTATTTACTTGAGTCGCTTTTTGATTGATTTCAACCGTCACACTTTGCGGCAGCGTCAACTCTTCAAGTCGATAGCTGATTAACTTGAGCGGTCCGACGGGTTGGCGGTTCCGTCCTTCGCTGATGAGTTTTCCATGCATCTTGATCAACTCGGCCATCACGTTATCTGGGACGCGCGGGGACTGGCGATCTTGTTGAGTAAAAGCCTGAGATATCCCCATCGCCAGCAAAATTGTCAGGACGATCATCAGGCTCACCTTCTTTGCCAACTTGCCATGATTGGTTTTCTTCATATCCGTAGAATTCCTCCTTCAGGATTACGCGGGACAAATCTGTAATCTGTGCGGACTCTGTGTGGGGGAAAGCTCAATGGATCGCACGCCGCTACGCGGTAGTTGACCTTGTCGAATTGCGTCAATCTACGACCTACCTGGTTGCCGCCGGGCGCAAATGTCGGGACTTACTATTGAAGGCTGAAGAAGCTTACAAACCGCACCAAACGCTATCAATACCGCCAGCGTTCGCTAGGAAGCAGAACGGTTTTCATTTCCTGTGACGGGGATTTTTTTCGGGGAGCCTATCCTATGTCCGCCGTCAACCTCAGTCAAGCTCAAGCACCAAGGTGTTAGGCGACCCAGCGAGCGCGGCTAACCGCGCTCGGTTAATATTACAGTTCTTCCATCTGGATCTAACAGCTTCGCCCATTTGCCGTGGTGATCAGCGAACGGTCCGGCTGCCGCTCGGATGCCGCGGCAAGACAACGCCTCAAGCGTTGCGTCGAGGTCCTTTACCTTTAGCCCAATCACGGGATCGGATCCTGATTGTTGATGCTCAGCGCCATCAGGAAGATCAAAGCAAAGCCTAACCCTACCCGCGTCCACCATCAGGTAATTCTCATCCTCTCGAACAATCGCGAATCCCAAAAGGCCTACCCAAAATCGCTTTGCTTGCGCGAGGTCTGTGGTGGTGACGGCAATGAAAGCACATTCTTCAAACATAAGCCGTCCCCTGAATACCTGCGTTGATAAAAAGGTAAAAGTTAATCGCCAACCACACCGGCGAAATACCATTTCCCATCTTTGCGGTATTCGAAGTAATAAGCGTTGTCGCGGGTCACCTTTGTCGCCACGCCTTTGGCG